>NZ_JBHXRM010000014.1:12029-136780 GCF_042716895.1 Streptomyces sp. NPDC058653
ACCACCCACCTCCTTCCCACCTCTTTTTGGGGTGTTTTGGGGGCTTGTTTTTTTTTAATCCCCCCCCCCGCCCGGGGGGGGGGGGCCCGCAGGGGGGGGGGGCGGGGGCCCCCCGCCGCTCCGGCGGCCCCCACCCACTCAGCGCGCAGGATCGGCAAAGGCGTACAGCCTGACGAGGAAGCCACTCGACCGCTTCGAGTATCAGGACCAGGCCGAGGTCCGCCGAGCGCGGGCGTGCCCCCCAACCGTCCTCCGCCCCACGCCGTATGTCTCGTGGAGACCGCAGTCTGCCCAGTTGCAGAGCCACGTCGGCAGCGCCCAGGCCGGCTCATGGTGCGGTCTCTGGCGCATGGAAGAAGCGTGGTTGAGGCCGGTGCGGGGTTGCTGGAAACACACGTGGCGGGTCCTCGTCCGGCGCTCCCGCCGCCTTGGCTGACTTTCTGTGGCCCAGGCCGGAACCGGGCTTCGCAGCCGACCCAATCCCAATAGCAGCAACCTCTCTGACGCGTTGACGGGCTGTCGAGGTCGCAGCGCGCCCATTGTCCGAGCACGCCAACCACCCCGGCACCCCCGGCACCGGGGTCCTGAGCAGGACTTCCATAACCGGACCACCCGAAATGCTGTCCAGGCTGAGGGGTGGTCAGGTCTTTGGTTGTTGGTCTGAGCTGTGCGAGCGCGAGGGGTGGACCCGGGTCTCGGGATCAGCTCAGAGCTTCACGCACCTCGTAGATGGTCGGCCGATCTCCGGGAGCGTGGCTGAGCATCGCTTCGATCAGGTCGCCCGTCTCACCTGCCACCTTTACGGGACGACGCCGACCGTTCGCCACAGCCTCTCTCTGTACGGGGCGCGGAGCGTCGTCCGGGTACTCGACCGCCCGCCAGCCGGTCGCGGAGATGAGCAGGGACGCGCCGAGCGCGTAGATATCGGCCTTCTGCGTCGGCTCGGCTTCGCCGGCGGCGAGCACGCTGCGTGCGATCTCCGGTGCCTCGTAGTGCACGAGGCAGCCGCGGAACGGGAAATCGTAGCTCTCGGGCACCTGACCCCCGCGCGCAAGGGCCAGGTCGATGAGGTGCGTTCGCTCCGGCCCGACGATGAAATGGGCAGGTTGCACATCGCCGTGAGCCCAGCCCTTCGCGTGGAGTTCCGCCAACGCCTCAACACAACCGAGCGCCACGCTGGTGTGCGGTGCGATGGAGGAGGCGGGCTCGCGGCAGGGTTTCCAGAGCCCGTACAGGTCCGGTCCTTCGTGCCACGGCTGGAAGTTCCACGTCCCGCGCTCCCACTCGCCATAGGCGAAGTCATCGAAGCCGAGACGATCCAACACAGCACCTTCGCGCCCGGGTGCGAGCGCGGTCCAAGGCTGCGCGGGCCAGTCGGCTGTGGCCTCGATCGGATGGCCGACTTTCACGGCGTAGTGGCCTCGACGGCTCTCGACCTCCCAGACCATGGAGCCACGGCGGTTCACGACCAGGCGGTGAGCCGTGGGCATCAGCGCGTCAAGCACCACGACCGGCAGTTCAGGGGATGGCCCGGACAACGTCTCTTCTCCCATCGGACGAGTGCGGCCGACCCCGAGTCGAGGCCGGCCGCTCCGTTGTTGTCGTGTGTTACGCCTGACCGTACGGCCGGCCGCAGTCGGAGTCGCACTGCGCGAGGTTCGTGCCGTTCACAGTCCACAGATCATCGAAAACCATGAACCCGGCCGCTTTCATGGCGTGTGCGGAGGCGGCCACCTTTTCCGGGTCGCGGGCACCTCCACCAGGCGCCGGGTTGTGGTGGAGGAAGCGACCTGCGTGCCGGTCGCACAGCTCGGCGTACTCCTTCGTGTGCAGGATGAGCGCATGCAGGCCGAGATCCACTTCGTCGGACGGGACCATGGGCACCGTGGCGGAGGCAGCGGTGACGACGAAGGCGACCGCCTGGTCCGCGATGCGCTCGGCACGCTCTGGCGGCTGCCCGTGGTGCGCGACCACGAAGTGGGTGAGGCTCTCGAACAGCTCCTCACCAGCCGCTGTGCGACCGGCCCTCTGATCGTTTGCTGTTGCGGTCATGCGAAAGCTCCTCGTGTGTGGGGTGCTTGGGACTTGCCGCCTGCGTCGGCCGTCGAGCCGGGGCTCGTGGCACTCAGCAGGGCGACTTGGGTGGCCGCCCCGAACAGGGAAGGGGAGGGAGAACCGGCACCCGTTCGGGGCGACCCGTCTACTGGCCTATGGCGAGAGCCATACCGACCACCAGGCCACATGACCCGCTGATCATGACGATGAACAGGACTCCCGCATATCGGCCGACGGCGCGCATCACAGCCCGTTCCAGCTGTTGGCGTTCCGGATGGCCAGACGCGCGCTGAGTTCCTCCCGCGCACTCGGCACCACCACGTTGTCCGGCATGGCATCCCACTCCATGCCGCCGCCGATCGGCCTTATCTGCACACGGCCGCCCACCGCACCCATGACGACGCCGATGCGTCCTCTCACGGTGTCCTTCGCCAGTTCGCCGATGCCTGGTCCGGTCTGCTGGTTGCTCGCCATGCGGATGAGCATCCTGCCGAGCAGCGGGACGTTGGAACTACAGACAAACCCCATATTGGGACGTCCCGCGTGGGGTAGAACGTCCCTAGTGCCGTCCCCGGGTGTTGGGAGACATTGGGATGCCGAACGAGAGGCTACGTGCCGCCATGGCGGCCGGTGGCTGGACGTACACCGCCCTCGCGGACCAGGTCGAGGTCGACCCCAAGTCCGTTGAACGATGGGTCAATCTGGGGCGTACGCCGCGCCGTGCCACGGCCATGCTGGCAGCGGAAACGCTAGGAGAAGACGTGCACGCTCTGTGGCCGGCGCTGCGGCAGGCCCGCCCCGCACGCGCTGTCAGTCCGGAACTGGTGGCTCTGTACGACCAGCGAGCCGATGTTCCCGTGTCCACCTTCACGGACATGCTGGCCCAGGCCAGGGAGCACATCGACGTGCTGGTGTACGCGGCGGTCTTCCTGCACGAGTCGTACCCGCGGCTCAACGACCTGTTGCGAGAACGAGCCGCTGCGGGGTGCGCGGTCCGTATCGCGGTTGGGGACCCGGACAGTACGAACGTGCAACAACGGGGTGCGGAAGAGAAGTTCGGCCACGGGATCGAGTCCCGTTGCCGCCTCGCCCTCATGCACTACCGCCCCCTTGCCGAGGTACCCGGCATCGAGGTGCGGATCCATGCCACCACGCTCTACAACTCGATCTACCGCGCGGATGACCAAGCGATGATCAACGCCCATGTTTGGGGTGTAAACGCCTATGGCGCTCCCGTATGGCATCTTCGGCGCAGTGGAGAGGGCGGCATGTTCGACACGTACAGCCGCAGCTTCGATGCTGTGTGGGAGACCGCGACGCCGGTAAGTGAAGGATGACCATGGCACGGACCGAGTACTACGACGATCCCTCGGCACCCGAGCCGAACAGCTTGGTGGTCGCCGCGTCCGCAGCGGTCACCGACGACGAAGGGCGCATCCTCCTTCAGCGCCGACGGGACAACGACCTGTGGGCGCTGCCTGGTGGCGGCATGGAGATGAGTGACTCGCTGCCAGGAACGGCCGTTCGTGAGGTGAAGGAGGAAACGGGCCTCGACGTAGAGATCACGGGGCTCGTGGGCACATACACCGATCCGCGCCACATCATCGCCTACTCGGACGGCGAGATCCGCCGGCAGTTCAACGTCTGCTTCTCCGCCCGTGTGGTTGGCGGCCGACTCGCCATCTCAGATGAGTCCACGGAGCTGCGGTTCGTCCTGCCGGAGGAGATCGACCAGCTGCCCATGCACCACACGCAGCGGCTCCGGATCCGTCATTTCATGGAAGGCCGTGAGCGGCCCTACCTGGGCTGATCGCAGCCACGACGCCACTTTAGGTCTGTGACCTTCAGCGTCCAGATTCCTGCCGGATTCAGATATAAGAGCTGCAGCGGACCAGCCGAAGGGATATTACCGTCTCCTACACTCGACGGGGGGCAGGGTTTTGAGCCGTCGTACCGTGACTCCCGGTCCGTCATCAGCTTGTGCTCCGCCTCGCGCCGGTTCGGGATGCTTCCGATGACGAAGCTGTCTCCGGCAGGGGCCAGCATCCAGGTGTACTCGGCCGTCGAGGGCCTCAGTCCGTGGCGTTCCTGCAGGCTCCTCGGGGTTGGCCCGTCGGATGTGGAGTCCGTTGCGGTAGTCGGGCTGGAGCAGCGTCAGTTCCACATGGCCGATGCCCCGGCTCAGGGGGATTCGTAGCGCGTGGCGAGGGCCTGGGCGCGGGTGTGGAGTGTGGTGCGGAGCCAGTGGGGGGAGAGGGCTTCGGCGTTCGGGGCGAGTTGCCAGAGGGACCATTCCGCGTGTCTTCGGTCCTGGAAGGCCGCCGTCAGGTGGAGCCAGCCGTCCGGGGCCGTGGATTCGGTGTGGATGGACAGCGCCGTGTCCGCCAGGGCCTCCCGGTGGGAGGGGTGCACCCGGGCCACCACGGTGACCTGGTCGCCGCCCGTCCGGAACCGGTTGCCGCGGTCTTGCCAGGCGCGGTTCAGGTCGATCCGGGCGGCTCGTTCTGCCGGTTCGGTGAGTTCCTCGGCCGCCCGTATCCGGGACAGGCGGTAGGTGCGGTCCTCGCCGGATCGGGTGGCCAGCAGGTAGCCCAGGTCGCGGACGGTCACCAGGCCTATCGGGTCCACCGTGCGCCACCGGGGTGGCTGGTCCGTGGCCGCGTAGTGGATGCGCAGCTTGTGGCCCGCGAGCACCGCGCGCCGGACCTCGGTCACCACGGTCTCGGACACCTCATCGGCGGGCACGCGGCGCGAGAGGAGGTCGGTCTCCGGGTCCATGAGCAACCGCTCGGCCACGCCTGCCGCGGTGTCCCGGTGGTTCTCGGGCAGGGCGTCGACCACCTTGAGCATGGCCGACGCGAGCGCCGAGCCGAGGCCGAACACCTGGGCGCCGCGCCGTGATCCGGCGACCAGCAGGGCGAGCGCCTCGTCGTGGTTCAGCCCGGTGAGCTCTGTCTGGAAGCCGGGCAGCAGCGCGAAACCGCCGTGCCGGCCGCGTTCGGCGTAGACCGGGACGCCCGCCGCGGACAGCGCCTCGATGTCGCGCAGCACGGTACGGGTGGACACCTCCAGCTCGCGCGCCAGCGTCGTCGCGGACAGCCGGCCGCGCTGGCGGAGGAGCAGCACCAGCGAGACCAACCTGTCGGCGCGCATACGGAAACCCTAGTCGGAATACCTGACCAAGGGTGTCGTGATTTGTGCGGGAGGCTCGGCGGCACGACGTCGGAACAGGCGTCGTCGAATCGCGCGCAGTCGAATGGAGATGACGTGGCAACGCAACGTACGGCGGTCAACCCGGTGCCCTGGTCCGTGGAGATGGGATTCAACCAGGGTGAGCTCGTCTCCGGGCACACACAGACCCTCTACATCTCGGGACAGACCGCGATGAACGGCGACGGAAAGCCCCAGCACGACGGCGACATGGCCGGGCAGTTGGCGTTGAGTGTCGACAATCTGGAGGCGGTGCTCGGCGAGGCCGGCATGTCTCTCGCGAACCTTGTCCGCCTCAACGTCTACACGACCGACGTCGATCTGCTGTTCCGGCATTACGGCGAGCTGGCGGCGCGGTTGGGCGCCGCCCGGGTGGCGCCGACCACCACCATGCTCGGGGTGACGCGACTGGCGATCCCAGGCCAGATGGTCGAGTTGGAGGGGACCGCCGTCGCGTGACGGGACCTCACCGCCTCCGCTGACACGGAGGCGCGCGGCCCCCGCCGGCAGGACCGGCCACGGCTGGCGAGGGCGTCCGGCCGTGGTGGCTGTGAGTACGGGCACGGGGGCCGTACCGGGCTCACCGAAGTGGCCTGCGCGCGCCCTGTCATGCTGAGGGGGCCATGCTGAGTCACCCGGTGAGTGGCGTCGGAAGAAGTCGGGGCGGATGTCGATGTGGTCGGCGAGGGTTGATCGGGTAGCCGGTTCGAGGGGGTTTCGCCCGTCGGCTTCCGGCGCGCTGAATAGCGAGTTGGCGCGCGTCGTCGCCCTCTTCTGCGCGGTGCGGATGACATGCCTTCTGGCTCTCGCCGTCTGGTCGCGATCCGCCGGCACGAGCGCGCGTGAATTGCTCTCCCGGCGGTGGGACTCCCTCTGGTACGAGCGTGTCGCCCAGCATGGATATGACTTCTCGTTGGTCGCTCCCGACGGGCGGCATCTGTCGAGCACGGCCTTCTTTCCCATGCTCCCGTGGCTTGAGGAAGGAATTTCGGCCGCGTTCGGGATGGACCTCGCGGACGCGGGGCTGCTGATCAGCGCCGTTGCCTCTGTCTTTGCCGCCTGTGGGATCTATCTGATCGCGGAACATCTCTACAGCAGACCCGTCGCCCTGATCTCCGTGTGTCTCTGGGCCGCGCTTCCTGTCGGCATCGTGCAGTCCATGGCGTACAGCGAGTCGCTCTTCGTGGCTTTCGCCGCGTGGGCGCTGTATTCGGTGATGCGGAACAGGTGGTTGGTGGCGGGGTTTCTCTCCTGCGCCGCCGGGCTCACCCGGCCGGTGGGGCTTGCGGTGGCGGCCGCGGTTGTTCTGGTGGGGGCGCGGGAAGTTCTGCGCCGGAGGAGGGAACGGGACGCCGAAGGACCGGAGTTGTGGCGCGTCGTCGTGGCCGGGATCGTCGCGCCGCTGGGGGCTGTCGGGTTTGTGCTCTGGGTGGGTGCCCGGCAGGGTGAGCTGTTCGGATACCTCGATGTCCAGGCCCAGTGGGGCAATGGATTCGACGGCGGAGTCTCCTTCTCCCGCTTCGTGGCGTCGGGCATGGGCCTTGAGGCTGTCTGGCCGCTGTTGCTGATGGCGCTGACTGGGGGCGTCGTCTGGGTTCATCGAATACTTTTCAGACAGTCGCGGTCGTACCCGCTCGTCGTCTACTCGGGCATCGTGGTCGTCATGGCGATCGGCGCCTCCGGATACTTCGGGTCGAAGCCCCGACTTCTGATGCCGGCTTTTCCGTTGCTGCTTCCTTTGGCCGCCGCGATGGTCAAGGCCAGACCCTCCGTTGTGTACGCCCTTCTGGGGGCGGAAATACTTGTCGCCGCGCTGTACGGCGCGTTCTGGCTCAACGGGTCGGGACCCCCCTAGATCCACTGCATCAATGGTCGGCAGCTCCACTGCGTCAACGGCCGGCGTCGATCTGTCGAGAAGCGCGGTGCGGCTCCGACGTTCCTTGTGCGGGTGGGCCTTCCACCCCGAGGACCTCAAGGAGTAGCTGTGCGGACACTGACTGTCGATATCTTCGTCTCCGTCGACGGATGGGCCGGTTCGGAGAACTCCCCCGGATTCTTCGGCTACTACGGCCCCGAGCTGGCGGAGTGGATCGCCACCGAGTCGGCCGCGCCCCAGCTCCTCGTCTTCGGACGGCGGACGTACGAGGCGATGGCCGGGATGCCTGTGGAGGCACGGGACGAGTCGTGGCAGCGGATGAGCGAGCGCGACGCGGTGGTGTTCTCAAGGACGTTGAAGGAGGTCACGTGGCCGAACACCCGGGTCTGCGACGACGACCTCGTCGGCGAGATCGAGCGGCTGAAGGCCGCGAGCGGCGTACCCCTGCGCACGATGGGAAGTCTCTCCGTCGCCCGGCAGCTCCTCGACGCGGGACTCGTCGACCGGCTGCGGCTGATGACGTTCCCGCTGCTCGTGGGGACGTCGGGACGCGAACCGTTCTTCGCCGGCGTCGCGGCGGCGGAGCTGGAGCTGGCCGGGCAGCGGGTCCTGGACGACCGGGTGCTGCTGATCGAGTACCGGCAGACCGGGCGGGACATTCCGCGCGCCTGAGTCTGAGTGGACGAGGCTCCGAGCGCGGCCCCGAGCGCGGCCCCGAGGCACCACCACGGGTCGGCCCTGAGCACGTCCATCGCCGGCCCTGAACACCACCACGGCCGGCCCCGAGCACCCCCACGGCCGACCCTGACCGCAGCCACGGTCGCCCCGAGCACCACCACCGCCGGCCCCGTGACCGCCCGGACGCCGTAGAGTGCGCCGCTCGATGGCGGAAGCGCTCAACCACAGGGGAGACGTCGCGGTGTGGGAAGACCTCGTTGCTCGGTACGCGTGGGCCGATACGGGAGCGGCGCCGACGGCGTACACCTTCTCCGTGGTCGCCGGGAAGTCCGAGGACGAGGTGATCCGGGCGTTCGGCGGCGATCCCGGGGAGTCGCGGCTCATGACGTTCGCCGAGGCCGCCGACGAACAGGCGGACCATCTCTACGAGGACTACGAGCTGCTTCGCGTGATCACCGCCAAGGAGCATGTCGTGGCCATCGAGTGGGGGTACCACGGCAGCCTCCCCGAGATCGCCCGGCGGGCGTCGGCGGACGGTGGTGAGTTCTTCAGCGTCCACGCGGACGTGAACGCCCGCCATCAGGTGATGCGCGCCGTCGACGGCCGGGTGGACGGCGCGTTCGACCCCGCCGAACTGGAGGACATGGACTGGCTGGACCCCCGGCCCGAGGTCCCCGCCTGGGCGGAGGACGTCTCCTTCCATCCGGAACGTCTCCGCGCGGAATCCTTCGCGCTGTTGGAACGCACGGCAGGCGCCGCCGTCGATCCGGCCTGGCTCGACACCCCACTGCGTACGGTGCTCCTCGCCGCGCCCGGTGAACTCTTCGGCGGCCCCGACAGCTCGTGGCTCACCTGACCTCGTGCACTGACCGCCTGAAGACCTTGCGAAGCGCCGCCCTTGTGAAGCGACCACGTAAAGCGTTTGTGGGGTCGGGGCACGGGCGGCGATCATCGCGGGATGAGTGACGTCGCGGGCGTGCAGGCCCTGGTTGTCGTGGATGTGCAGACCGCCTTCTTCACCGGCGAGGGCGCCGTCCCCGCCGCCCGGCCGGTGCGGGAGGCGATCGAGGGGATGTTGCGGCGGGCCCGGGAGCGTGGCGTGCTCGTCGTACATCTGCAGAACGACGGGCCCGCCGGCGCCGACGACGAGGCCGGGACCCCGGGGTGGGAGCTCGCGCTGCCCGTGGTGGAGGGGGACCGCGAGGTCGTCGTGCGCAAGAAGCGGGACGACGGGTTCGACGGGACGCCGCTCGGCGGGATGCTGGTGTCGGCCGGGGCCAAGGGGATCGCCGTCTGCGGTGTGATGTCCGAGATGTGCGTGTCGGCCACGGCACGGACGGCGCTGGCGCGCGGTTACCGCGTCGTACTGCCGCACGACGCCCACGCGACGTACGACGCCCCCGCCGCCGAGGGCATCGGCGACGCCGTCCCGGCCGCCACGGTGTCGCGCGTCGCCGAGTGGGCGCTCGGCGCCGAGGTGGAGGTGGTCGCACGGGCGGCAGACGTCTCCTTCGAGCAGCCGGTTGCCGAGCCGACGATCGGAACGACTCGGCAGGGCGCTCCCGGCGCTCGGCAGGGTGCTCCCGGCGCCGGGACCACCACGACCTAAGACCCCGCCCTCGTGTACGCCCCCTCCCGGGGCCGCCGCCCACCGACGCCGGACGGAGCGGACGTGGTGGAGGCTGTGGACGTGGTGGAGGCTCCGGACGTGGTGGAGGCTGGAGGGTGGCATTCGGGAGTTCTCACAGGGCGGGAGTACGTATGGCCTGGCGGTGTCACGGGCTGCGGTGGAGTGACGCCGGGGGTGAGCTCGTGTGGCGGGACGGCGCGCGGGAGCGGCGGAGCCCGCTCACGTACGGGCGCGAGCTCGGCTTCCGCGCCCTCGGCGAGCGGCTCTGCGCCGGGGTGCGCGGGCAGGAGTGTCCGCTCGGCGCCCGCGTGGGCGGGCGCGGTACCGGTGGGCAGTGCGCCGACTGCGCACGCCTCGACCGGTCGCGGTCCGTGGCCGCCGACACCGTCGCCGACGACCCGCAGCCGTACACCGTCTACCTGGCCTGGTTCGGTCCCGGCATGGTCAAGGTCGGCATCACCGCCGAGGCGCGCGGCGCGGCGCGGCTGCTCGAACAGGGAGCCGTCGTCTTCACCCGCCTCGGCCGCGGCCCGCTGATGGCGGCCCGGCGGACCGAGGAACTGCTGCGTACGGCGCTGGGCGTGCCGGACCGCGTTCCCTACGCCGCGAAGCGCGCCGTGCGCGCCACACTGCCGGCCGATCGGGCCGAACGCTCGTCGGAGGTACGGGAGTTGTACGGGCGGGCCGTCGCGCTCAGCGGATGGCCGGAGTCGTTGGAGCGCGCCGAGCTCCGACCTGTCGACCACGTCGACGTGTTCGGGCTGGCCGGGACCCCGCCCGTCACCGGTGTGATCGACGAGCTGGTCGACGGAGGGCGGGTCGCCGGGCGGCTCGTGGCCGCCGCCGGCCCGGATCTGCATCTGGAGTGCGGGGACGACGGCGCGGTACTCGTCCTCGACACCCGGCTCCTGCGCGGCTGGGGGCTCACCGCGGCGGCCGACGAGGGCGTGACCGTGCCCGTACGAGAGGTGGCCGCCGCCGAACACGTCGTACAGGACGGGCTCTTCTGAACCGGTGGAACCTCCGGGCGGTGCTGGACAGTACGGCCGCCGCCCCGGAGGCTGGTGGGATGGACGATCAAGCAGCAGCGGAGATCGAGGCCGTGCGGGAGTTCCGGGAACGGCTCTCGCTGCCCGGACTCGTCGACATACACACGCACTTCATGCCCGACCGCGTCCTGCGGAAGGTGTGGGCGTACTTCGACAGTGCCGGGCCCCTGACCGGCAGGGAGTGGCCCATCACCTACCGGCACGAGGAGGACCAACGCGTCGCGCTCCTGCGGGCGTTCGGCGTTCGCGCGTACACCTCGATGCTCTACCCGCACAAGCCCGGCATGGCCGACTGGCTCAACGGCTGGGCCGCCGGATTCGCCGCGCGGACGCCCGACTGCCTCCAGACCGCGACCCTCTTCCCGGAGGAGGGAGTGGAGACGTACGTACGCGAGGCTGTCGAGTCCGGCGCGCGGATCTTCAAGTCGCATCTCCAGGTGGGGGGTTACGACCCCAACGACGAACGCCTCGACCGGGTCTGGGGGTTGCTCGCCGACGCCGCCGTGCCGATCGTCATGCACTGCGGCTCGGGCCCGCAGCCCGGCAAGTACACGGGGCCCGAGCACGTGGGACGGCTGCTCGCGCGCCATCCGAGGCTGCGCCTGGTCGTCGCGCACATGGGGATGCCCGAGTACACGGACTTCCTGGACCTGGCGGAACGGTACGACGGGGTCCTGCTCGACACCACGATGGCCTTCACCGACTTCAGCGAGGCCCTCTCGCCCTTTCCCACCGGCTCGGACACCAGGGCGCGGCTCGCCGGGCTGGGGGACCGGATCCTGCTCGGTTCGGACTTCCCGAACATCCCGTACCCGTACCTCCACCAGCTGGAGGTCCTCGAAGGGCTCGGGCTGGGCGACGCCTGGACCCGGGCCGTCTGTTACGAGAACGGCGTCCGCATCTTCGGGCTGGACCCGAAAGGCGTGGCCTGAGGAGAACGACTTCCCTATCCTGAAAGGCTGTTCACCTCAGTGAGCGGCCCGTACATCAACAGCCCACAGGAAGGACGTGACGCCGTGAAGCGGACGACCTAGCCGCCCGCCCGGAAGCTCCGGGAGCACGGGCGGCGGGTTCCGGAAGGAACGAGATGTCCCGCACGGACAAGACCAAACCGCCGTGGGTCCGCCACGCCGAGCACCGCCCCCTGCCCGTCCACGACCACCGTCGGGGCCCCTGCGATCTGCCGCCCCGCCCGGCGCGCGAGAGCACGGACACCCGCTGCCGGTGGGCGCAGACGCTCCTGATGCTGATCAGCCGCCCCTGCTGCGCGGGGTGCAAGGTGCGCTCGCACATCAAGGAACGGCAGGAGTGGGCCAGGACCGCCAACCGCAAGGAGCGTTACGCGGGCCGCCGCGAGGCGCGCCGCGCCGCCACCGGCGAGGACCGCGACTGACCTCGAACACGCCCCACGTCTCGGGGCGGCGGGGTCCCGCGCCCGCCGCCCCGGGGCCCGAGCCGCCCGGCCGCATCCCCCTCGCGCCCCACCGTCCCCACCGCCCGCGTTCTCAGGGAATTCACAGGAAGCGGCAAGGACGTTCTCAGGCGGACTCCCCACTGTGGGCTCCATGACCGTCACCTCGCCCAGGGGGCGCACCGAGATGATCAAGCCGGACGGCAGCCCCGTCCGGGTCCTTGTCGTGGACGACGAGGCCTCGCTCGCCGAGCTCATGTCCATGACCCTCCGCTACGAGGGGTGGGACGTCCGCAGCGCCGGTGACGGCGCGGGCGCCGTGCGTTCGGCGCGGGAGTTCCGGCCCGACGCCGTGGTGCTCGACGTGATGCTGCCCGACATGGACGGCATCGCGGTCCTCGGGCGGCTGCGCCGGGAACTGCCTCAGGTGCCCGTCCTCTTCCTCACGGCCGGGGACGCCGTGGAGGACCGGATCGCCGGGCTCACCGCGGGCGGGGACGACTTCGTCACCAAGCCCTTCAGCCTGGAAGAGGTCGTGGCACGGCTGCGCGGGCTGATACGCCGCTCCGGCACCGCCGCCGTACGCAGCGAATCGGTGCTGGTCGTCGGTGACTTGACCCTCGACGAGGACAGCCATGAGGTCAGCAGGGGCGGGCAGTCCGTCCATCTCACCGCGACCGAGTTCGAGCTGCTGCGCTTCCTGATGCGCAATCCGCGGCGCGTGCTGAGCAAGGCCCAGATCCTCGACCGCGTGTGGTCGTACGACTTCGGTGGCCAGGCCAACGTCGTGGAGCTCTACATCTCCTATCTGCGCCGGAAGATCGACGCGGGCCGGCCGCCGATGATCCACACCCGGCGCGGGGCGGGATATCTGATCAAGCCGGGGGAGTGACCGTGGCGGCGGCGACACGGGACCGAGCCCCTCGGCCGTGGCGGCGGCGCGGAAGGCACTCCTTCGAGCGTCGCGGCATGGGTGCGGTCGACGTACGAGCAGGTCAGCGTGGGTGGGGCCACGGGGCGACTCTCTACGGCCTGACCGCCAGAAACTAGCTATACGGTGTAAGGGAGTTTCTTGTACGGTGTACGGGACCAGCCGGTCCCGTACACCGTAAAGGAGTCTCCGCGTGAAGGCATCGGCCGACGGCAACCGCAGCGCCGCCCCCTCCCCACCTCCCTCGATTCCGGTCGGCCGCCACCCCCGGCGCTGGCTGATCCTCGGCGTCATCTGCCTCGCCCAGCTCACCGTGCTCATCGACAACACGGTCCTCGGCGTCGCGATCCCCTCCCTCACCACCGAACTGAACGCGTCGACCGCCGACGTCCAGTGGATGATCAACGCCTACTCGCTCGTCCAGTCGGGCCTCCTGCTCACCGCCGGCAATGCCGCCGACCGCTACGGCCGCAAGAAGATGCTCGTCGCCGGCCTCGTGCTCTTCGGCCTGGGCTCGCTGGCGGCCGGACTCGCCCAGTCCTCCGGCCAGTTGATCGCGGCCCGCGCCGGAATGGGCGTCGGCGGCGCACTGCTGCTCACCACCACGCTCGCGGTGATCGTGCAGATCTTCGACGACGAGGAGCGCGTCAAGGCCATCGCCCTCTGGTCGACGGTCAGTTCACTCGGCTTCGCGGCGGGCCCGGTGCTCGGCGGCGCCGTGCTCGACCACTTCTGGTGGGGCGCGATCTTCCTGGTCAACATCCCGGTCGTGGTGCTCGGCCTGGCGGCCGTCCTCGCGCTCGTACCGGAGTCCGGCAGCACGCAGGGCGCCCGCCCCGACCTGCTGGGCGCGCTGCTCTCCGTCGTCGGAATGACCGCCGTCGTGTACGCGATCATCTCCGGCCCCGGGCACGGCTGGACCTCCGGCCGGGTACTGCTCCCCGCGGCCGTCGGACTGCTCGCCCTGGGTGTCTTCGCGGTCTGGGAGACACGCGTCCCTCACCCCATGCTGGACATGGGCTTCTTCCGGAACCAGCGCTTCGTCGGTGCCGTCGCCGGCGTGATCCTCGTGGCCTTCGGCATGACCGGCTCGCTGTTCCTGCTCACCCAGCATCTCCAATTCGTACTGGGATACGGCCCGTTGGACGCCGGCACGCGTACGGCGCCGCTCGCCGTCACCGTCGTCGCGCTCAACCTCACCGGTCTCGGCCCCTTCCTCGTACGGAAGATGGGCACGCCGGTCACCATCGCCGCCGGGATGACGCTGGTGGCCGCCGGTCTCGCCGCGATCGCCGTGCTCGGCGCGGGTGGCTACGGCGGAATGCTGCTCGGTCTCGTCGTGATGGGCGCCGGCGTCGCGCTCTCGATGCCCGCCATGGCCAACGCGATCATGAGCGCGATCCCGCCCGAGAAGGCGGGCGTCGGGGCGGGCGTCAACGGCACACTCGGCGAGTTCGGCAACGGACTCGGGGTCGCCGTACTCGGAGCCGTACTGAACTCCCGCTTCGCCGCGCTCGTTCCAGTAGGCGTGGGCGCGTCCTCGCTGCCCGCCGCGCTCGCCTCCGTCGAGGCGGGACCCGGCGGGGAGGCGGAACGGGCCGCGATCTCCGACGCGTTCGCCTCGGGACTGGAGACCAGCCAACTGGTCGGGGCCGTGGCGGTGCTGGCGGGCGGTCTGCTCGCCGCACTGCTGCTGCGCCGTGCCGAGCGGGCAGGCCGTCCCGGGACATCCGCGGCATAGCATCGGATCCGCACCAACGGGCCGAGGAACCGAGGAGGCTCATCCATGGAGTCGGCAGCCGACAAGGCCAAGCAGTCCCTGCGGACCAGCGTATGGCTGGAGGGCAAGCCCGCCGCCCGGGGCCGCAGGAGTGAGCGCTCCGACCATCCGACCGGGCTCGACAGGGACCGGATCACTGCGGTGTCGGTACGGATGCTGGACGCGGAGGGCCCGGCCAAGTTCTCCATGCGGCGGCTGGCGGCCGAACTGGGCGTCACGGCGATGTCCCTGTACTGGTACGTGGACACCAAGGACGACCTCCTCGAACTCGCCCTGGACTCGGTCTACACGGAGATCGACATCCGCGATCGGGCCGGGTCCGGCGCCGACAGCGACGACGGTGCCGACTCCGGCCCCGACGGCGCCGACCCGGGCCCCGGCTCCGACTGGCGCGACGAGCTGCGCGCCCTGGCCCACAGCTACCGGGCCCTGCTCGTCCGCCACCCCTGGGTCTCGCCGCTCGTCGGCAAGTTCCTCAACATCGGCCCGCACTCGATGGAGTTCTCGCACGCCGTGCAGCGGGTCATGCGCCGAACGGGCCTGCCCGCGCACGGTCAGATGGGCGCGCTGTCCGGCGTCTTCCAGTTCGTGTACGGCTTCGGGACCATCGAGGGCCACTTCGTCCAGAGGTGCGCCGAGGCGGGGATGACCCAGGACCAGTACTACCGGCACGCCATGGGGACGATCCACGAACAGCAGGAGTACCGCGGCCGCTTCGACCGGGCCGAGGAGCTGATGGAGGCGCGCGGCGGGGAGACGGTCCAGGAGATGCGCGAACGGGACTTCACGTTCGCGCTCGAACTCCTCATCGCGGGCATCGAGGCGATGCGCGCACGCGGCTGAGCCGGCTCGCCCCCGCCGCGTCACTCCGCCAAGCCCTCCGGCGCGCCACCCCGCCGGGCTACTCCGGGGGAGCGAGCCGCGCCGGGAAGCCGCCCGTGGCGATCGGGCTCCAGCGCTCCGGCGTGATGCGGATGATCGACTTCCCCTGCCGCACCATCGCCTCGCGGTACTCGTCCCAGTCCGGGTGCTCCCCGGAGATGTTCCGGAAGTACTCGACCAGCGGCTCGACCGACTCCGGGACGTCCAGCACCTCCGCCGTACCGTCGATCTGCACCCAGGGGCCGTCCCACGAGTCCGACAGGACGATCACGCTCGCGCGTGGGTCACGCTTCGCGTTCCGCGTCTTCGCCCGCTCCGGGTAGGTGGAGACGACGATCCGCCCGGAGTCGTCGACGCCGCAGGTCAGCGGGGAGCCCTGGGGGCGGCCGTCGGAACGGGTGGTCAGCAGGATGGCGTGGTGCCTGGGCCGGACGAACTCCAGCAACTCGTCGAGCGCCACGGTGGTGTTGGTCGCGATGTTGGGTGCCATGACCCGGAGCCTACGACCCGCCCGCGACCTGCGAAGCGCCCGCGCCCGCCCCCGCGTCCTGCGTCCTGCGTCCCGCCAAGCGTCCGCGCCCGCCCCTGCGTCCCGCGTCCCGCCAAGCGCCCGCCGCCTACGCGTCCCGCGGGCCGACCTCTCGTACCGCCTGAATGTCCAGCTCCACCCGCAGCGTCGTGCCGATCGCCGAGATCCCCGCCCGCACCACCTGGTTGTAGTCCATGGCGAACTCGTCCCGCCGCAGCTCCGTCGTCGCGCGGAAGGCCGCCCGCTCGCCGCCCCACGGGTCGGGCCCGGTCCCGAGGTACGTCAGGTCCAGCCCCACCTTCCGTACGACTCCGTGCAGCGCCAGCTCACCCCGTACGGTCCAGCGGTCCGGACCCGACTGGCTGACACCCGTGCTGTGGTAGGTGATCTCGGGAAAGCGGTCCACGTCCAGGAAGTCCGCCGACCGCAGGTGCTTGTCCCGTACGCCGTTGCCGGTGTCGATGCTCGCCGCGTCGATGACCGCGTCGACGCGGGAGCGCTCGGGCACCGCCGAGATCTCGATCCGCCCGCCGAAGTCGCCGAAGTGCCCGCGCACGCTGGAGAACCCGAGGTGCTGGGCGACTGTGGCCACCGAGGAGTGCGCGGGGTCCACGTTCCAGACACCGGGCGGCGGCAGCTCGACATGGCCCTGCCGCGTCAGGACGACCGTCCCGGCGTCGGCGACACCGCTGGAGGTGACGAACGCGGTCGAGGCGGCGGGCGCGTAGCCGGTGGCCGCCACGATCACGGTGTACGGGCCCGGCGGCAGCGCCGTGTCCACGGCCACCCTCCCCTCGGCGTCCGCGTCGGCGCGCACCACCTGGGCGCCGGTCCTGTCGGTCAGGGTCACGACAGCGTGCTGGACGGCCCAGCCGTCCGGTGTCCGTACCTGTGCGCGAAGTCCCATCCCGTTTCTCTCTCCTCGATCGCGGTCAAGAGGTGGGCCCCGGCGCGATGGCGGCCCGCCGTCCCCAGGCTTGCCGCCACCTCACCGGGGCCCCTTTCCACCGGACCTGTGCGCGCCTCCGCTGGGGGACGCGCCCCGTCCGGGGGCTTCGGCCGGGCTCACCCGCCCCGTTACTCGCCGGGGTGCGTGAGCTCGATGTCGTGGCCGTCGGTCCCGCGCCCGGCCACGGTCAGGGTGCCGGCCACCGGCGGGTAGCCGGTCGCGATGACCGTGTACTCGCCCGCGTCCAGGTCCGCGAAGCCGTACACCCCGTCGTCGCCGGTCGTCGCCGTGGCGACCACGTTCCCGGCCGCGTCGACCAGCGTGACGCGCGCGTCCGGCAGCGGACGCCGGTCGGCGCCGGCGCGGACGGTGCCCTGGACGAGCGCGCCCGAGCGCAGCACCGCCTCGATCCGGGTCACGCCCTGGGCGCCGATCTCCACCGGCAGGGCCAGCGGCCGGAAGCCGGTCGCGTTGACGGCGACCGTCACGGCGCCGGGCAGCAGCTCCGCGAAGGCGAACTCGCCCTGCCCGGCCGACTTGCCGGTCGCCAGCACATCGCCGCGTACGTCGGTCACGACGACCATCGCGCCCTCGACGGGCGTGTCGTCCTCCGCGCTCCGTACGGAGCCGGTGAGCCCGCTCGTACCGGCGAGCAGGATGTCGTACGCCACCGGCTCACCGTCGACGGCCACCGTGGCGGCCTGCGGCTGGTAGCCGTCGGCCGAGGCGATCAGGACGTACGAGCCGGCCTCGGGCGCGTCCACCGTGTACCGTCCGTCGTCCCCCGCGACCGCGCGGCCCAACTGGCGCCCGCCCGGGGAGATGAGGGTGAGCGCGGCGCGCGGCACGGACCCGCCCTCACCGCCGCGTACGACGCCGTGCACGGGGATGCCACCGGTGTCCGGGGCGACTCCCGGGGCCGGATCGGCGCCCTGGCGGGCCGCCGGCGAGGCGGTGGGGGTCGTGGCCCCGGTCTCGACGGCGACGAGCCCCTCCGAGCCCACGGCCACCGGCACCGCCGGTTCGACGGGAGCCTTCTCCGGGCTCTCGGCCGCGTCACCCCCGGCACGGGTCTTGAGCGCGACCTCCTTGATGAACAGCGTCACGAAGAAGGCGAGCAGCGCGGCGGGCGCGGAGAACAGGAAGACATCGGCGACACCGTGCCCGTAAGCCGCCTCCACGACGGTCCGCATCGGTCCGGGCAGCGTGTCCAGGTTCGGGATGCCCCCGCCGCCCGTACCGGCGTGACCCGCCGCCGCCGCGTCCGGCCCGAGGTCGGCGAGACCGTCCTTCACGTACGAGGCGACGCGGTTGCCCAGCACCGCGCCCAGGGCCGAGACACCGATCGCACCGCCGAGCGAGCGGAAGAAGGTGACGACGGAACTGGCCGCGCCGAGGTCCTGCGGGGAGACCTGGTTCTGGGTGCACAGGACCAGGTTCTGCATCATCATGCCGACGCCGAGGCCCATGATCGCCATGAAGACCGCGATGTGCCAGTACTCGGTGTCGTACCGGATGGTGCCCAGCAGTCCGAGCCCGGCCGTCACCAGCACACCACCGCTGACGAGCCATGCCTTCCAGCGTCCCGTCCTGGTGATGACGAGGCCGGAGACCGTCGACGAGAGGAAGAGCCCGCCGATCATCGGGATGGTCATCACACCGGACATCGTCGGCGACTTGTCGCGCGCCAGCTGGAAGTACTGGCTGAAGAAGACCGTGCCCGCGAACATCGCGATACCGACGAAGAGCGAGGCCAGCGAGGCCAGGGTGATCGTGCGGTTGCGGAAGAGGCGCAGCGGGATGATCGGTTCGCTGGCCCGCGACTCGGTGTAGAGGAAGAGCGCGCCGAGCACGACCGTGCCGGCGAGCATCGCGTACGTCTGCCCGGAGACCCAGTCGTACTTGTCACCGGCGAAGGTGACCCAGAGCAGCAGCAGCGAGACGGCCGCGCTGATCAGGAACGCGCCGGTCCAGTCGATCCTGACCTTGCGCTTGACCACCGGGAGCTTGAGGGTCTTCTGGAGCACGATCAGCGCGACGACGGCGAACGGGACACCGACGTAGAAGCACCAGCGCCAGCCGAGCCACGACGTGTCGGTGATGACACCGCCGATGAGCGGCCCGCCGACAGTGGCGACGGCGAAGGTCGCGCCGAGGTAGCCGCTGTAGCGTCCGCGCTCACGCGGGGCGATCATCGCGGCCATGATGATCTGGGCCAGGGCGGTGAGACCGCCGACGCCTATGCCCTGGACGACGCGGAAGACGATCAGCGTCCCCGCGCTCTGGGACAGCCCGGCCGCCGCCGAGGCGACCACGTAGAGGGTCAGCGCTATCTGGACCAGCAGCTTCTTGCTGAACAGGTCGGCGAGCTTGCCCCACAGGGGGGTGGTGGCCGTCATCGCGAGCAGCGAGGCGGTCACGACCCAGGTGTACGCGCTCTGTCCGCCGCCGAGGTCGGAGATGATCTCGGGCAGGGCGTTGGTGACGACCGTCGAGGAGAGGATCGCCACGAACATGCCGAGCAGCAGTCCGGAGAGCGCCTCCATGATCTGACGGTGAGTCATCGGCGTGCCGGGCGCGGCGGGGGCGGGTGAGCCGCCGCCGTGCTTGGCGTGGCCGCCCCGTGCACCCGTTGGTGTGGTGCTCGTAGCCATTGGATTCCTTCGTCTCTTACGTCTGTTGCCGCGCGGGCGTTCCACGCTCAGCGGGTGCGGGTGCGGGTGCGGTGGCCGTCGCCGGGCCGGACGCGGCGGGGCCGGCGGTACGGGCGTAGGAGCCCGGGCTCTCGTCGTAGCGGCCGGGCCGGCAGTCGCCGAAGTTCTCCCGCAGGCGGGCCAGCATGGTGCTGAGCCGTCCGACCTCGTCGTCGGACCAGTCGGACAGCGCGCGGGCGAACACCTCGGTCGACCGTCGTACGAGTTCGTCGAGCAGGTCACGGCCCGCCGGTGTGAGCCGCAGAATGCGGGACCGCCGGTCGGCGAGATCGGGGGCGCGCTCGATCCAGCCGCGCTCCACCGCGTGGGCGACATGCCTGCTGGTCACGGACATGTCCACGGCCAGCAGCTCGGCGAGGCGGCTCATCCGCATCTCACCGTGCTGCTCCAGCAGGGCCAGTACGGCGGCCGAGCCGCCCGGACAGTCGGCGGGAAGAACGCGGGTGAGTGCCCGTTTCACGGCGCCGATGGCACTGAGCTGACGGGCCAGTTCCGCGTACTGACTCCTGGCGGCCATGACCCCTCCGGAAGACCCCTCGCCATGTTGTTGCTTAGGGCAACCATAGAAGCGGTTGGTTGCTGAAGGCAAACTAAAAATGGGCATCAGGAGTAAAGGAACCCAAAAGGCTTCGCATGTGCGAGGTCAATGGCGCCCAGGGAGACCCGAGGGGCGTTCGGCGCGGCTGCGGGGACGTCGGGAACGGGTCGTACGGCCTTGAGTCGGCCCCGGGGGTTGGGCGAGGCTGCGGGGTTCGCTAGGGTCCTGGCTCATGGCACACAACCCCCATGCCCCGCAGGGCCCCGAGGGAAATCCCGACCCCGCGGGCAGCACCCAGATGTTCCGGGCCTTTGTCGACGAGGGTGAGCCGCAGGGCCGCCCGGCGCCACAGCAGAGCGGATCGAAGACCGGGCTGATCATCGGTGTCCTGGTCGCGATCGTGGTCCTGGGCGCGGTCGCCTGGCTCGCGCTCGGCTGACCGCGGGTCCGGAGCCCGCGGCTCGGATCCCGGGCACTCGGACCCCGGACCCTCAGGTCCCGGACGCCGAGAGCCCACGGCTCACTCCTGACGGTGGCGCTCCGCTCCTCGCGGGGCGCCACCGCGATGACCGCGCGTGGATGCGCTGTCCGGCACCGGGCCATGGCTCGCAGGTCGCCGGGCCGCACCGAGCTGGACACGACCGGCCGGGCCGCCGCCCGCCGAGTGACACGCCCGCCGGGTTCTCAGGCCCGTAGAGCCGCTTGGCGCGCGTAGAACAGTCGCGCGCCCGCCGGCGCTGTCGTCCTCGCGGTGACGCCTGCCCTCAGTCCGCGATCAGCCCTTCCCGCAACTGCGCGAGCGTGCGGGTCAGCAGGCGTGAGACGTGCATCTGCGAGATGCCCACCTCCTCGCCGATCTGGGACTGCGTCATGTTCGCGAAGAAGCGCAGCATGATGATCTGCCGCTCGCGCGGCGGGAGTTTGGCCAGCAGCGGCTTCAGCGACTCGCGGTACTCGACCCCTTCCAGGGCCGTGTCCTCGTACCCCAGACGGTCCGCGAGCGATCCCTCGCCGCCGTCGTCCTCGGGGGACGGCGAGTCCAGCGAGGAGGCCGTGTACGCGTTCCCGACCGCCAGACCGTCGACCACGTCCTCCTCCGACACGCCCAGCACCAGGGCGAGTTCGGGGACGGTCGGCGAGCGGTCGAGCTTCTGCGCCAGCTCGTCGCTGGCCTTCGTCAGCGCCAGCCGCAGCTCCTGGAGCCGGCGGGGCACGCGGACCGACCACGACGTGTCGCGGAAGAAGCGCTTGATCTCGCCGACGACGGTCGGCATCGCGAACGTGGGGAATTCCACGCCCCGTTCGCAGTCGAACCGGTCGATCGCCTTGATGAGGCCGATCGTGCCGACCTGGACGATGTCCTCCATCGGCTCGTTACGGCTGCGGAAGCGGGCCGCCGCGTAACGCACGAGCGGCAGATTCAGCTCGATGAGGGTGTCACGTACGTAGGTACGCTCCGGGCTGTCCTGGGCGAGAACGGCGAGCCGCAGGAACAGGGAGCGGGACAGAGTGCGGGTGTCGATGACTTCCGGCTGGGCCGCGCGCGGTTCGGCCGCGCGGTCGAGAATCTCCGGTGCGTCGTCCGGTGCCTGGTCGCTCTTGTTGAGCGTGAGCACCTTCGAGCTGCCCTGTTCTACGGACATGCCACCCCCTTGAGGTCGCTGACGGTCGCGGTGGCCGCTCCCGTCGAAGGAACGCAGCCTCCACCTGAATACCGGCGGTGGGACTGCGGCAAACGCGGTTCCAGCAGAATGTCACATGTCGTCAACGCGCTGTAGCGCCAAGTCGACATATCTGCACCGGAATAAGGGGGTATGCGAATTTGCTGCCGGTGGGGATCCTGCGGGGTTACTACCCGGAAGAGCTATGCCTCGATCCTGTTTGCGGATCGCAAACGCGCGAAGCTCCGCGCGAGGAGTCTTGACACATGCATCTGGGAGACGCCCAGTTCCTGGCTGATCTGGGACTGCGTCAGGTTGTTGTAGTAGCGCAGCATCAGAATCCGCTGCTCCCGCTCGGGCAGCTGCACCAGCAGATGCCGGACCAGATCGCGGTGCTCGACCCCCGCCAGCGCCGGGTCCTCGTAGCCGAGCCGGTCGAGCAGACCGGGCAGTCCGTCGCCCTCCTGGGCGGCCTCCAGCGAGGTCGCGTGGTACGACCGGCCCGCCTCGATGCAGGCGAGGACCTCCTCCTCGGAGATCTTCAGCCGCGCGGCGATCTCGGCGGTGGTGGGGGACCGGCCGTGAGCCGTCGTCAGGTCCTCGGTGGCGCCGGTGACCTGGACCCAGAGCTCATGGAGCCGGCGCGGTACGTGGACGGTGCGCACGTTGTCGCGGAAGTAGCGCTTGATCTCGCCGACGACGGTGGGCATCGCGAAGGTCGGGAACTGTACGCCCCGGTCCGGGTCGAACCGGTCGATCGCGTTGATCAGACCGATCGTGCCGACCTGGACGACATCCTCCATCGGCTCGTTCCGGCTGCGGAACCGCGCGGCGGCGTACCGCACGAGCGGCAGATTCGCCTCGATGAGCGCGCTGCGTACGCGGGTGTGCTCGGGGCTGCCCCGCTCCAGATCCTTGATCTGCGAGAAGAGCAGCTGCGTCAGCGCTCTGGTGTCGGCGCCGCGGGTCCCCGGCGCCGACGGCCGTGGCTCGTTCTCGCTCGGGGTCTCGACGAGGGGGGCGTCGCTCCGGGAGTCGGCGCGATCGTCGGTCCCGCCGTCTGCGCGTTCGTCGGTGCGGGCGTCGCTCCCGCCGTCGGTACGGGTCTCGGCGCGGGTCTCGGCGCGGGGCTCGATCTGGGGCGGCATTTGAGGCGTTGTACTGGCCGGCACGGTCACGCCACCCCTTCGCGGTCAACTACGGTCAACTCATCCGTCAAAAGCGGTCATAGCATCACAAGACTTGCCCACTGTGTGCAAGCACCAGAAAACTCCGTGTTGGCGGTGAATCCCCTGTTCAAACTCGAAAAGCCCCACGCCGGTGAGGCGTGGGGCCAGGAGGGTCAAGGGCCGGAAAACCGGTCGGAACCGATCAGAACTCGTAGTCGGCGATCACCCAGGTGGCGAATTCCCGCCACTGGGCGACGGCCGCCTGATGGTCGGGCTGCTCCAGGTACCGAGCCAGCGCGCCGGAGTCGGCGACCGAGGCGTTGATGGCGAAGTCCTGGGCGATCGGCCGGTCGCTCGTGTTCCAGGCGGCCTCCCAGGACTCCAGCTCCGGGATCTTGTCGCCGAGCTCCATGAAGGCGCGTGCGCCGGCGACCACCCGGGGTTCGTCGCGCGAGATGCCCTCGTTGAGCTTGAAGAGGACCAGATGGCGGATCATTCGGTGTCTCCTAAGGAGGGCGCGGCGGAGGGGCGGGTCAGGTACCGGGGGGTCGGTGACACGCCCGTCGGCGGTGCCGACCGGCGGTGCGGGGGTGTCCTGCGGGCGCGCGGCGCCCGGGGCGGCTGTCCGGCCGTGGCTACTCTACGAGCTCGGTCATGAACTCGCCGACGCCTCCGGCCGCGTCCGATATACCCTCGAAGCCCACCTGGACGAGGTCCGCCGCCCGTTCGGGTGAGGTGATGATCGTGTACAGCACGAAGACAACGACCAGATAGAGCGCGATCTTCTTCGTTTGCACCATCAGCGCTGCCTCCCCTGCTGTCCCCGGTGCGATCGCGTGAGTCTAACCGTACGAATGGGCCGGTTCGGAGGCCGATTCCGATCCCCCGCCCGACCGCTTCCGGCCGTACCTCACCGACGCCTGCCGGACGCCCGGGCGACGCGTCGTCGACGCGCGGCCGGATCGGACGCCGTACGCGGTGTCCGGGAGCCCCTCGTCGTCAGGATCTGAACGGACAGTCCGCACGACAGGTGGCGAACCCGAGCAAATGCCCCGCCAGGTCGGTTAGTTGTTGATCGAAGGCCAACCGGCGGCGGTCGGTGTGTGCACAACTCTTGACGTGTACGAGACACGAGAGAAACATCTCCGGTACGAGAGAGCGCTCTCCGGGTTCCTGCCGGATCTCTCCGCACCCCGAACTCCCCCTCGTCGTCCCAGACTTCAGGAGACCTGCCCATGCACGCTCCGCCGTCCGTCGTTCCGGTGTTCAGGAGACCCAAGTCGGTACGCCGCCGTGGCATAGCCGCGTCCGTCGCCGCCACCCTGGTCGCCTCCCTGCTGATGCTCATCCCCACCACCGGCGCCGCGAGCGCCGCACCGACCCTGCTCTCCCAGGGCAAGCCGGTGACGGTCTCCAGCACGGAGAACGGCGGCACGCCCGCCGCCGCGGCCGTCGACGGGGACAACGGCACCCGCTGGTCGAGCGCCGCCGCCGACCCGCAGTGGATCCAGATCGACCTCGGCTCCTCGGTCGCGGTCAGCCAGGTCGCGCTGCGCTGGGAGGCCGCGTACGCCAGGGCGTACAAGATCGAGCTCTCCACGAACGGCACCAGCTGGACCAGCGCGTACTCCACCACCACCGGCCCCGGTGGAAACGAGACGCTGAACATCTCCGGCACCGCCCGCTATGTGAAGCTCACCGGCAC
This sequence comes from Streptomyces sp. NPDC058653, assembly GCF_042716895.1. Classification (NCBI taxonomy): domain Bacteria; kingdom Bacillati; phylum Actinomycetota; class Actinomycetes; order Kitasatosporales; family Streptomycetaceae; genus Streptomyces; species Streptomyces sp. NPDC058653. The sequence goes on from NZ_JBHXRM010000014.1 coordinate 36,797, forward strand.
CACCCGTGCCACCCAGTACGGCTACTCCCTCTGGGAGTTCCAGGTGTACGGCGAGAGCGGCGGCAACGGCGGACCGATCCAGGGCGGCGGTGACCTCGGTCCCAACGTCAAGGTCTTCGACCCGTCGACGCCCAACATCCAGGGCACGCTGGACCAGATCTTCGAGCAGCAGGAGGAGGCGCAGTTCGGCTCCGGCCGCTACCAACTGCTCTTCAAGCCGGGCACGTACAACAACATCAACGCCCAACTCGGCTTCTACACCTCCATCTCCGGTCTCGGCCTCAAGCCCGACGACACGAACATCAACGGCGATGTGACCGTGGACGCCGGCTGGTTCAACGGCAACGCCACCCAGAACTTCTGGCGCTCGGCCGAGAACCTCGCCCTCAACCCGGTCAGCGGCAGCAACCGCTGGGCCGTGGCGCAGGCCGCCCCGTTCCGCCGTATGCACGTCAAGGGCGGGCTCAACCTCGCGCCGAACGGTTACGGCTGGGCCAGCGGCGGCTACATCGCCGACAGCAAGGTCGACGGCCAGATCACGCCGTACTCCCAGCAGCAGTGGTACACCCGTGACAGCGCCATCGGTGGCTGGGGCAACGGGGTCTGGAACATGGCGTTCTCCGGGGTCGAGGGCGCGCCCACGCAGTCCTTCCCGAACCCGCCGTACACCACCCTGAACAACACCCCGACCTCCCGCGAGAAGCCGTTCCTCTATCTGGACGGCAACACCTACAAGGTCTTCGTGCCGGCCAAGCGCACCAACGCGCGCGGCGTCTCCTGGAACGGCACCCCCCAGGGTGAGTCGCTGCCCCTCGACCAGTTCTACGTGGTCAAGCCGGGCGCCACGGCGGCCACGATCAACGCCGCGCTCGCCCAGGGTCTGCACCTGCTCTTCACCCCGGGCATCTACCACGTCGACCAGTCCATCAACGTCAACCGGGCGAACACCGTGGTCCTCGGGCTCGGCTACGCCACGATCATCCCGGACAACGGCGTGACGGCGATGAAGGTCGCCGACGTCGACGGCGTCAAGCTGGCCGGGTTCCTGATCGACGCCGGACCCGTGAACTCCCCGACCCTCCTGGAGGTCGGCCCGCAGAACTCCTCGGCCAGTCACTCCGCCAACCCGACGACCGTCCAGGACGTCTTCATCCGCATCGGCGGCGCCGGCCCCGGCAAGGCGACCACCAGCCTGGTCGTCAACAGCAACGACACGATCATCGACCACACCTGGATCTGGCGGGCGGACCACGGTGACGGCGTCGGCTGGGAGACCAACCGCGCCGACTACGGCCTCCAGGTGAACGGCGACAACGTGCTCGCGACCGGGCTCTTCGTCGAACACTTCAACAAGTACGACGTGCGGTGGAGCGGCGAGAACGGCCGGACGATCTTCTTCCAGAACGAGAAGGCGTACGACGCCCCGAACCAGGCCGCCATCCAGAACGGCAGCATCCAGGGCTTCGCCGCGTACAAGGTGGACGATTCGGTCGTCAACCACCAGGGCTGGGCGATGGGCAGCTACTGCAACTACACGTCCGATCCGAACATCCGTCAGGAACACGGATTCCAGGCGCCGGTGAAGTCGGGGGTGAGGTTCCAGAACATCCTGGTGGTCTCTCTCGGCGGCATGGGCCAGTACAACCATGTGATCAACAGCATCGGATCGCCGACGTCGGGCACCTCGACGATCCCGTCGAACGTGATCAACTTCCCGTAGAAGCGCAGCCTGTCCCACCCGCGCGCACAGCCGCGCACGTTCCGTGAGCGGTACCTCGGGGCCCGGTCTCTCCATGGAGGGGCCGGGCCCTCATCGTGTCGTGACTATCATGAACAAAAGACGTAAAACGCCCCTCCAGGGACAGGACCCGTCGAAAGGAAGCCATGCCCACCCGCCCCTTCCGTTTCGGCGTCAGCATGACGGCGACGGGAACGCACGAAGCCTGGCAGGCCAAGGCCCGACAGGCCGAGGAGCTCGGTTACGACGTGCTCCACATCCCCGACCATCTGGGGATCTCGGCGCCGTTCCCCGCCCTGGTCTCCGCCGCCGACGCGACCACCACCCTGCGGGTCGGCACCCTTGTCCTCAACTCCGGCTTCTACCGGCCCGCGCTGCTGGCCAGGGACATCGCCGACACCGACCAGCTCACCGACGGCCGGCTGGAGGTCGGGCTCGGCGCCGGCTGTGTGGGGGAGGAGTTCCGTACGGCGGAGCTGGCGTACCCCACCCCCGAGGAACGGGTCGACAATCTGGCCCACACGGTCGCCGAACTGCGCCGGATGTTCGCCACCCCCGGGCAGCGGCCCGCGGTCCGCCAGCGCCCCGGGCCACCGCTCCTGCTGGCCGGACTCGGCGACCGCATCCTGCGGCTCGCCGCCCGGGAGGGGGACATCGTCGGCTTCCCGGTCATGGCGCGCGACACCCCGCCGGGGCTGGACCCGCAGCAGGTCCTCGCCGACCGGGTCGCACACGTCCGCAGCGAGGCCGGCGCCCGCTTCGGCCGTCTGGAGCTGCATCTGTTCGTCTCGTCGGTGGTCCTCGCCGGCGCAGACTCAGGCGGCCGGGAGAGCCCGGACCTGACGGCCGTCCACCGTACGGCCCCGAATCTGACCAGGAACCAGATCCTGCGACTGCCCAACGTGCTGGCGGGCTCGGTGGAACAGATCGCCGAGACGCTGCACCGTTACCGGGACACCCACGGGCTGACGTACTTCTCCGTACTCGAACCGGACATGAGCGACTTCGCGAAGGTCATCGCCCGGCTGCGCTGACCGTCCACCCACCGCGAGGACCGCGCCGCCGCCCGAGAAGATCAAAAGAACCGCCCCCGACCTGTTCTCACAGGTCGGGGGCGGTTCGTGGCGGTAGCGGAGGGATTTGAACCCTCGGTGAGTTTCCCCACACTCGCTTTCGAGGCGAGCTCCTTCGGCCGCTCGGACACGCTACCGAGAGAGAGCTTAGCCCAAGGTGGCCCCTGCTCAGAAATCGATAATCCGGCGGTCCCGGAAGAAGGCTCTGAGCAGCTCCGCGCTCTCCTCGGCGAGCACCCCGTGGATGACTTCCGGGCGGTGGTTGAGACGGCGGTCGCGTACGACGTCCCAGAGCGAGCCCGCCGCTCCGGCCTTCTCGTCGATCGCCCCGTACACGACGCGGGCGACCCGCGACTGCACGAGCGCGCCCGCGCACATCGTGCACGGCTCCAGGGTCACCAGGAGCGTGCAGCCGGTCAGCCGCCAGGTGCCGAGTTGCTCCGCCGCGCGGCGGATCGCGAGGATCTCCGCGTGCGCGGTGGGGTCCCCGGTCAGCTCGCGTTCGTTGTGGGCGCCGGACAGCACCGTGCCGTCCGGGGACAGCACGACGGCACCGACCGGCACATCGCCGGCCGGCGTCGTACGCGCGGCCTGTTCCAGGGCGAGGCGCATGGGCGCCCGCCACGGCTCGCGCACCGGATCGGTCTCCGGTCCGCTCGCCGGGTCGCGCTCCGTCACTAGCGGGCGGTCTCCAGGACCTCGGAGGCGCCCAGCGCGTCCGCGATCTCGGCCATGGCGTCGGTGTCCAGCGCCAGCAACTCCGCCTCCGAGAGGCCCAGGTCGGCGAGGATCGTGCGGTCGCCCGCCGGTCCCGCGGGTACCGCTCCGGAGCCGGCCGCCCCGGTGGGGCCGGTGCTGGCGTCGGGGTCCTCCGTGTCCTCCTGCTCTTCCGTCTCGCCGTCCTCGGTACCGTCGAGGTCCAGCGTGTCCAAGGCGTCGGCGAGGTCGTCATCGTCCCCGCCGAGCAATTCGTCCGTGAGGATCTCCCCGTACGAGGAGCGTGCGGCCATGGCCGCGTCGGAGACGTAGATGCGAGGATCCTCCTCGCCCTCCACGCGGAGCACGCCGAACCAGGCGTCCTCCTGCTCGATGAAGACGAGCACCGTGTCCTCGTCCACCGAGGCTTCTCGAGCCAGATCGGTCAGATCCGACAAGGTCTCCACGTCGTCGAGCTCTGTGTCGCTCGCTTCCCACCCGTCTTCGGTGCGCGCGAGCAGTGCGGCGAAGTACACCGTGACTCTCCCACTGGTCAGAGGTGACGATTCGGCGGTGCGCTGCGCTCTGCCCCGCCCACTACTCGGAATCGTGGCAGAAAGCGGGCGATTGCGAGAGGTCTTCCGTCGTTGCGTCGTGGAGGCATTTTATTGGACGGCGCCGGACGCGTGGCGGGGGGAGGGGGTCGAAGACCCCCGGGACGGAGATCGGCCGAGGCCCAAGTGGCCGTAGCGCGAAGGCCGGAGGGCCCCTGGGTGGCCGCCGCGTGACTACCAGCGGAAGGTCCGCATCCGCATCTGCTGGCGCATCCGGGCCGCGCGGGCCTGGCGAGGTTTCACCCGCTCGCGCAGGGCCTTGGCCTCGTTCAACTCCCGGAGGAACTGAGCACGCCGTCGCCGGCGGGCCGCGGCGCCGTCGTCGGAGACGCGATCCGCTGCCGGGTCCGGGGCCGGCTCCGGGGCGGCATCGGACGCCGGTTCGGACGCCGGTTCGGGCGAGGGACCGGGCGCGGCGGCAGGGGCGGGAGCGGGCACGGTGGGGGACGTCCGCGCGGGTGCGGGTCCGGCCGGCTCCTGGGCCGGGAGCCCGAGAGGTTCGTCCGCCTCGGCCTCCGCCCCGGCCGCCCGGCCCCCGCCGCCCCGCTTCTGCGCACTCCGCCGCTGCCGGTCCGGCATTCCGCACCACCACCCCACGAATCGGTCGACTCTGACCCCCGCGTCCCCTTGCACGCGTGCCCTGTCACCTTCCCTGCGGGCGGGGGATTGATGCCGACGGGGGCCGGAGCCGGGGCCGCGGTTACTGTGGAGGCATGCGGATTCATGTCGTCGACCACCCGCTGGTCGCGCACAAACTCACCACGCTGCGCGACAAGCGCACCGACTCCCCTACCTTCCGACGCCTCGCCGACGAGCTGGTCACCCTGCTCGCGTACGAGGCCACCAGGGACGTGCGCACCGAGCAGGTCGACATCGAGACTCCGGTCACGGCGACCACGGGTGTGAAGCTGTCCTACCCCCGGCCGCTCGTCGTGCCGATCCTCCGTGCCGGTCTCGGCATGCTCGACGGCATGGTGCGGCTGCTCCCGACCGCCGAGGTCGGTTTCCTCGGGATGATCCGTAACGAGGAGACGCTTCAGTCGTCGACGTACGCGACGCGGATGCCCGAGGACCTGTCGGGCCGCCAGGTGTACGTCCTCGACCCGATGCTGGCCACCGGCGGCACGCTGGTCACGGCCATCCGGGAGCTCATCAAGCGCGGCGCCGACGACGTGACGGCCGTGGTGCTGCTCGCGGCGCCCGAGGGCGTCGAGGTGATGGAGCGTGAGCTGGCGGGCACGCCGGTCACGGTCGTCACGGCGGCGGTCGACGAGCGGCTGAACGACCGCGGCTACATCGTTCCGGGGCTGGGCGACGCGGGCGACCGTATGTACGGGACGGTCGACTAGAGCCCGTCCGATCCGCCGGGCAGCGCCCGGCCGGTGCTCGAAGAACGGAGGCCCTGTCCGTACGGACAGGGCCTCCGTTCTCGGGCGGTGTTCAGCAGGGACCGCCGGGTGCGGGCCTGGTGAGGGTGGCCAGGGCCTGGTCGGCGTCCTTCTTCACGCTCAGGCTCTTGAAGGCCGTACCGATCAGCAGGTCGACGTCCTTGGTCGTCCGGGTGTCGTGCTCGGACTTCACGCCCTTCAGCTGGACGCCGAGCACCGTGAGGGGTCCGTCCGCGGCGGCCGGGGCGCCCAGCAGTATCCCGGTCCCGGGGATCTTCTTGTCGTACTTCGCGGGCGCGTTGCCCACCTTGCCGATGACGAAGCCGCGCTTCTTGAGCTCGTCCGCGGTGGTCTTGGCGAGGCCCGCGCGCGGAGTCGCGTTGTAGACGTTGACCTTGATCTGCGCCGGCTTCGGCAGCGTCTTGACCGCGGCCTTCGAAGCGGACGGGGTGGGCTTGCAGTCGTGCCCGCCGGCCGAGGCGGTCGTCGTCTTCCGCTGCGTACCGTCGTCCGCCGTGAATACGTCGATGAGCTGTACGGTCCCCCAGCCGACCAGGCCGAGGGCGACGACTCCGGCGACGGCCGCGAGCACGATCCTGCGGCGGTGGCGGGGGCGGCGCATGCGCGGGTACTTGGAACCCGTAATACGGTATTTGCCGCCCATGCCGGGGGGAGTGAGCATGCTCATGGCCGCAGCGTAGTGCGCACCGGTAGTGATTCCTACTAAATGATCAATAGGTTGGGCCCGAAGAGGCCGGAAAGACCCCGAAAGGCTCAGCGAGGATCCGACCGAAGGAGCGCCGGTCGATCAGTCGCTCGGTCGGCCCCGGCCTGTTCGGCCCCTACGGTCCCCGCCCTGTCGGTGTGTCAGGCACGGTCCAGTTCGAGCACGCGCGCGTGCAGCACCTGCCGCTGCTGGAGTGCGGCGCGGACGGCGCGGTGCAGTCCGTCCTCCAGATACAGGTCGCCCTGCCACTTCACGACGTGAGCGAAGAGGTCTCCGTAGAAGGTCGAGTCCTCGGCGAGCAGCGTCTCCAGATCCAGTTGGCCCTTCGTGGTGACGAGCTGATCGAGGCGGACCGGGCGCGGCGCTACATCCGCCCACTGCCGGGTGCTTTCCCGGCCGTGGTCGGGATACGGCCGCCCGTTACCGATGCGCTTGAAGATCACACGGAAAGCCTACCGGGCGAGCGCCTCCGGGCGCAGCCATGGCGCGGTGGGGCAAACAGATCCAAACGGGTCAAAGTATGAGCGACGTATGAGTGGAACCATCCCGTCCGGTGACGTCGCCGCCCATACCGCCTCCCTGGGCGCCTCCTTGGGAAGGCCGGGGACGACCGCGCGGGCGCCGGGGAATCAATTTCCCCGGCGCCCGCGGTGTATGGCTGACCGTCAGCCGGACCGGCGGTCGGACAGCCGTGCCGGACCGGCGGTCGGACCACCGTGTCGTACGGGTCGTCAGGCCACCGTGCCGGTACGGGCCGCCGGATCACCGTCTCGTACGGGCCGTCGGGCCGTCGCGTCGTGCGGGCCGTCGGACCGTCCTGCTGTCCCCCGCCGTCAGGCCCGGGACTCGTGCTCGTGGTCGTGGGCGTTCGAGGCGCCCACCCCCGTGTCGCCGCCCGTCGTCCGCTCCGTCTTGGCCGCGGCGGCGGCCGCCGCCTTCGAGGTGAGCGGGCTCAGGTCGTGGGCGTAGTGGCCGACCGCGTCGGCGATGACGTCGATGTTGACGTCGAACGCCTTCTTGTCGATGTTGTCGAGGTCGTCGCAGGCCGCGTGGTAGCAGGGGTCGTACGCGACACCCGCCTCGCCGCCGAACTTGGCCGCCTGCGCCGCGGTCTTGATGCCCTCGGCGCCGGTGAAGGTCCCTCCGGAGGGGATGCCGACCTCTATGAACGGCCCGTAGTCGGAGCGGCCGGTGAAGTCGGTGCCCTCGTGCGGGATGTCCTTGCTGTCGAGGAAGTCGGTGATGCCCTTCTCCAACTGCGCCGATCCCTCGGGGCCGGCGCCCGCGCCCACGCCGTCCGAGTCGTCGCCGTCGTAGACGAACAGCCCGAAGTTCGGCGAGGCGATCATGTCGAAGTTGAGGTAGAGCTTGATCTGTTCGGCCTGCTCGGGGCTGAGGCCCTGCACATAGGCGTCGGCGCCGAGCAGGCCCAGCTCCTCGGCCGACCACCAGGCGAAGCGCACCTTGTTGGCGGGCTTCTCGCGCGACTTGGCGAGATCCAGGGCGACTTCGAGGAGCCCGGCGGAGCCCGACGCGTTGTCGTTGATCCCCGGGCCGGCGGTCACGGAGTCCAGGTGGGAGCCGAGCATCACCGTGTTGGCGGCGGCGCCGCCCTTGGTCTCGGCGATGACGTTGCGCGTGACGCGCTTCTGCTGGAGCTGACGGATGTCCAGCGAGACCGTCACGGCGCCCGCGGCCGCCTCCGCCGCGAGCTTCGCGCCCTCGGCCTGTGTGACACCGCCGGTCGGGATCCTGGCCGCCGACGGGTCGCCCAGGGTGCCGCTGAGGGCGCCCTCGGTGTTGTTCGAGACGATCGCCGCGACCGCGCCCGCCCCGGCCGCCGTCTGCTGCTTGACGGCGAAGTCGCAGCCGCCGCGCTGGATGAGCGCGATCTTGCCGGTGAACGCGCCGGCGGCGTAGTCGCCCGCCTCGCAGCCGGTGGTCGCGTCGACGGGTACGACGGCGAGTTCGGCCTCGATCCCGCCCTTGGGCGTGGACTTCGTGTACGACATGGCCGTGATCTCGGAGTCGCGCGGCGTCGGCGCGATGACCTTCAGCGTCTGGGCCTGTGTCTCGATGTACGTGAACTCGAAGCTGTCGTACGAGACGTCGTAGCCGGCCTTCTTGAGGAGGCTGTACACGTACGCGGCTGAGGCGTCGTGGCCGAGGGAGCCCGCGGCGCGGTGGCCGCCGGCGGAGTCGGCGATGTCCTGGAACTTCTGCAGGTGCTTGTACGCGTCCTTGCCGGACGCCTCCTTGACGAGCTTCCTGGAGAGCTTCGCCGCCTCTTTCGCCGGGTCGGACTTGTTGTGCGCGGAGGCGGAGGAGGCGGACAGCAGAAGCGGGGCGGTGAGCGCGGTGGCGGCTGCGACTGCCAGGAGTCTGCGGGACGTTGCGTTCACAGGGGTCCTTCCGATGCGAACGAGCGAGAACAGTGGTTCGGTGCGAACTAGCGAAAGTTAGCGACCCGGATGGTCATAAGGGAACACATGTGCCACAAGTCATGGACTCGCCCTGTTCCCCGGGCCCCGGCCGCCGGCCGCCCCCCCCGCTGACGTCCACTCAGCTCCGGGAGCTCTCTGCCGCCTTCGCCGCCTTCGCCGCGCGCTTGGTCTCCTGCTTGTGCGCGCGGACCTTGGCCAGGGTCTCGGGGCCCGTGATGTCCGCCGCCGAGCGGTACGAGCCCTCCTCCCCGTACGCGCCGGCCGCCTCGCGCCAGCCTTCGGGCCGCACGCCGTACTGCTTGCCGAGCAGGGCGAGGAAGATCTGCGACTTCTGCTTGCCGTAGCCGGGGAGTTCGCTCAGCCGCTTGAGCAGCTCCTGGCCCGTGGCGACATCTCGCCACAGTGCGCCCGCGTCCCCGTCGTAGTGCGCCACCAGGAACTGGCACAGCTGCTGCACCCGCTTGGCCATGGACCCCGGGTAGCGGTGCACGGCGGGCTTGTCCGTGAGCAGCGCGGAGAAGGCCTCGGGGTCGTACGCGGCGATGGCGTGCGCGTCCAGATCGTCACCCCCCATACGGACGGCGATGGTGTACGGCCCGGCGAAGGCCCACTCCATGGGCACCTGCTGATCCAGCAGCATGCCGATCAGCGCGGCCAACGGGCTGCGGCCGAGGAGTTCGTCGGCCTCGGGTTGCTGTGCGATGCGAATCGTCGTGCTCATGGGCAGATGGTGGACCGGGAGGTGGAAAATTTCAGGGAGGCCACGCCCTGACGGTGTGTTCATACGACTGTTTTGTGGCGCGGATGGCGGTACGTGACGAGGGGTAGAGCTGGACACGGACAGCTGCCGGAATGCTCCGGAATCCTCGGGAAAGGCCGCGCACCAGTGACACAGCCCTTCGAACTGCCGGATTTCTACATGCCTTATCCGGCGCGCCTCAATCCATGTCTTGAGGAAGCCAGGGAGCACTCCCGGACGTGGGCACGGGACATGGGGATGCTGGAGGGCTCCGGAATCTGGGAGCAGAGCGATCTCGACGCCCACGACTACGCGCTCCTGTGCGCGTACACCCATCCCGACTGCACAGGGCCGCAGTTGTCGCTGGTCACGGACTGGTACGTGTGGGTCTTCTTCTTCGACGACCACTTCCTCGAGATCTTCAAGAGAACGCAGGACCGCGAGGGCGGCAAGGCGTATCTCGACCGGCTCGCCGCGTTCATGCCGATGGATCTGGCCGAGGGATTTCCCGAGCCGACGAATCCGGTGGAGGCCGGGCTCGCCGACCTCTGGCGGCGCACGGTGCCGTCGATGTCCCTGGACTGGCGGGCGCGGTTCGCCGAGAGCACGGAGAATCTGCTCAACGAATCCCTCTGGGAGCTCGCCAACATCAATGCCGAGCGGATCGCGAATCCCGTCGAGTACATCGAGATGCGCCGCAAGGTGGGCGGCGCGCCGTGGTCGGCCGGGCTCATCGAGTACGCGGCGGGGGCCGAGGTGCCGGCCGTGATCGCCGACTCGCGCCCGCTGCGGGTCCTGCGGGACAGCTTCGCCGACGGGGTCCATCTGCGGAACGACCTCTTCTCCTACCAGCGTGAGATCGAGGAGGAGGGCGAGCTGAGCAACGGTGTGCTCGTCCTGGAGACGTTCCTGGGCTGTACGACACAGGAGGCGGCGGACGCGGTCAACGACCTGCTGACATCGAGACTCCACCAGTTCGAGAACACGGCACTGACGGAGCTGGGCCCGCTCTTCGTGGAGAAGGGCATCGACCCGGTCGCGGCGGCCGGGACCCTCGCCTATGTGAAGGGCCTCCAGGACTGGCAGTCCGGCGGCCACGAGTGGCACATGCGCTCCAGCCGGTACATGAACGGCGCCGACGCGGGCGACGGCCCGGGGGCGGGGGAGACGACGGGGCCGCTGTTCTCGCAGACCCCGGTCGGGCGCTGGACGGCGGCATCGGACTATCTCAAGAGCCTCACCAACGGCTCACCCGCCAGGGTGCGCGCCCACAGCCAGGTGCCGTACCAACGGGTGGGGCCCTCGATCCTCCCCGAGTTCGAGATGCCGTTCGAAGCGAGGCTCAGCCCGTATCTGGACGCGTCCCGGGAGCACGTCGTGGAGTGGGCCCACCGGATGGGCATCCTCCAGGGGCAGCCGGGCGTCCCGGGCTCGCACATCTGGGACGAGGACCGGATCCGGCGTATCGACCTCCCGCTCTGCGCCGCCGGCATCCACCCCGACGCCACGCCCGAGGGGCTCGACCTCACCTCGGACTGGCTGGCCTGGGGGACGTACGGGGACGACTACTTCCCCGTCGTGTACGGCCACGCGCGCGATCTGCTGGCGGCCAAGCTCTGCAGCGAACGGCTGTCGCTCTTCATGCCGGTCGACACGCTCGTCACCCCGCCACCGCTCAACGCCCTGGAGCGGGGACTCGCCGATCTGTGGACGCGCACGGCCGGCTCGATGGAGCCGGACGACCGCCGGGACTTCCGCGCGGCCGTCGAGGAGATGACGGCCAGCTGGGTCTGGGAGCTGGCCAACCAGATCCAGAACCGTGTCCCGGACCCCGTCGACTACATCGAGATGCGCCGCCAGACCTTCGGCTCCAACCTGACGATGAGCCTGTCCCGCATCGGCCACGGCCGGACGCTGCCCCCGGAGATCTACCGGAGCGGCCCGATGAAGTCCCTGGAGAACGCCGCCCAGGACTACGCCTGCCTGATGAACGACCTCTTCTCGTACCAGAAGGAGATCGAGTTCGAGGGCGAGGTCCACAACGGCGTCCTGGTCGTGCAGTCCTTCTTCAACTGCGACTACCCGACAGGGGTTGCGATCGTCCACGATCTGATGAAGGGCCGCATGCGCCAGTTCCAGCACGTCGCGGCCAACGAACTCCCCGTGCTGTACGACGACTTCGCGCTGAACGGAGAAGCGCGCGCGATCCTCGACGGCTATGTGGAGGAGCTGGAGAACTGGCTCTCCGGCATCCTCGTCTGGCACCGCGGCTGCCGCCGGTACAAGGAGGAGGACCTGCTCCACGATCGCGCGAGCGTCACGCGCTGGCTCCCGCCGGCCCCCGGGGGACCGGGCACCTCGGCCACCCGGATCCACCTTCCCTCACCGGCGGCTCGGGCCGCACCGGGGCCCCTGAAGGAGGACGCTGCCCAGGCACTGAGGGGGTGACGGCCTCCTGCTGAGCCGAGACCCGCTCCGGCTCCGGGACCGGGGCGGGCGATAGCCTCGAACTCACGTCTGTTGAGGGGGAGGGCATCGTGCGGGGGCGATTGCTGAGCGGGCGGTACGAGTTGCGGGAGCCGCTCGGCGCCGGCGGGATGGGGGAGGTCTGGCGGGCGAGGGACCGGGAGCTGGGGCGGGAGGTCGCCGTAAAGCTGCTCCTCGCGCCCGGGGACGAGGGGGAGCGGCGGGAGCAGTTGGCGCGGTTCCGGCGGGAGGCGCGGGCCGTGGCCTCCTTGGACAGCCCGCACATCGTGGCCGTGCACGACCACGGGACGGACGGTGACAGCCCGTACCTGGTGATGGCGCTGGTGGACGGCCGTACGCTGCACGACGTTCTCGCCGAGAGCGGGCGGGCGAGCGTGGCCGACGCGCTGGGCTGGGCCGTCGACGTGTGCCGGGGGCTGGAGGTCGCGCACGCCGCAGGCATCGTGCACCGCGACATCAAGCCGGCCAACATCATGGTCACCGGCGAGGGCGTCGCCAAGGTCGTGGACTTCGGCATCGCCAAGTACACCGAGGAGCGGTCCAGCGATCCGCTGCTGACCCGGACCGGGCAGGCGCCGTTCGGCAGTGTGCTGTACATGGCGCCCGAGCGGTTTCAGCAGCGGAACGGCGACGGGCGTACGGATCTCTACGCCCTGGGCTGTGTCCTGTACGAACTCCTGGTCGGGCGACCGCCGTTCGTCGGTCACGCGGCCGGGATCATGTACAACCACCTCAACGACGAACCACTGCGGCCGAGCCGGGCCCGGGCCGAACTCGGCCCCGATGTCGACCGGTTGATCCTCTCCCTGATGGCCAAGAACCCCGACGACCGGCCGTCGGACGCTCACGCGGCGCGCGTCGAGCTGGAGCGGGTGCGGGACGCGGCGGGTGTGGTCGTAGGTGAAGCGGCTCCTGTGGTCGCGCCTGAGCCGGATTCCGTGGCTGTGCCTGAAGCGGGTCCCGTGGTCGCGCCTGAGCCGGATCCTGTGGTCGTGCCTGAGCCGGGTCCTGTGGTTGTTGACCGGTCCGAGCCGGTGGGTGGGTCGGTGCGTGGGCAGGAGCCGGCTCGTGGGCGGGAGCCCGAGGACGTACGCCCGAGCCCTCGTCCTCATTTCGTCGCCAAGGTCCCGTCCCCGCCCCCGTCCTCGCTCCCGCCGTCCTCGCTCCCGCCGTCGTCTCCCGCACGCCGTCGTCGGCGCAACGCCCTCGTCGGGGCCGCCGTGGCGCTCGTCGTGCTCGGGATACCGACCGGGATCGCGCTGTCGTCGTCCGACCCCTCGGCGTCGTCCGCGTCCGGGCGGGCTCCGGTGGGCGGGCCCCGCGCGGAGATGGCGGCGGGCTATGTCATCGGTGTCGGGTACGACTGGTCGATCGACGAGTCGTACGGCGAGGAGCGTGCCGCGATCGTCGAGGCCGCGTTCAAGGACGTCGAGCGCACAACGGGCGAAAAGCTGCCGGTGCGCGTCGTCCCCGTGAAGAACGACAACGAGACCCCGGCGACCGAGCTGCTGAAGGAGCATCCGGGTCTGATCGGACTGATCGGGGACACCAGCAGCGTCGACGGCGTCGACACCGGATTCGACCAGCACATGGCGTCGATCGACACCTGCAAGGGAGGCTCGGGCCCGGACTTCGCCTTCGGCATGATGCCGTCGGAGTTCGAGGTGGGCGAGCAGGAAGGGCGCTATCTGCGCGGTGCGTACAGCGCGGACAAGCTGATCGTCGGCTCGGACTACCACTGGGACACCGAGGGCGCCGAGGAGGATCCGTACAGCGACCTCAAGCTCGGGCACGGGCTGCGGGAGGCGGGTATCGACGCCGAGGAGTCAGCGGCGTACCCGGAGGAGATGAGCGAGGCGGACGTCACCACGGATGTGGAGGACAACCGGCCCGACACGGTCACTCTGCCCAACTCCCGGCACCGCGACGGGTGGGTCGACGCGCTGAGGAAGTCCGGGCAGCTGATGGTCGTGCAGGACAACTACGAGGCGTCGTGCGACTCCGACGACGACCACAAGTACACCGACGAGCGGGACGACCTCGTGCCGGACGGCACGTTGCGCTTCCGTACGTTCCACGACGAGCGGCAGCCGAAGGCCGACTGCGAGCTGTACCCGCGGGTCTGCACCGCACCGGCCGGGCTGCGGAAGATGTTCGAGGCGCGCGGCGGGGCCGAGCTGTACGACGCGGCGCTCGTACTCGCCGCGGGCATCCGGCAGATCGGGGAGGACGGGGCCCTGCCGGAACCGGGCGGCAAGGACGAGGACCCCGAGCGTTCGCGGGCCGCGCTCCGGAAGGCGATGGACGGCGTGGACGTCGAGGGGCTGCTGGGCCGGTACCGCTTCAAGAACCACCAGGCGGTGGACCGGCCGGTCTGGGTCGACGTGCGCGAGCAGGACAGATGGAAGCAGCTGGGGACGGTCCGGAGCCTGACGGGGTGAGGGCGGGCGAGGCTGGTGAGGGCCTGCGGCACCGGCGGAGGTCGGCGGTCAGGCGGTCGGGTGCTGGGAAGGCCGGCCGTCAGGCGCTCGGGCGGTCGGGTGCGGGAAGGCCGTGGGTCAGGCGCGCAGGCGTGCCGCGCGCATCATCAGATAGCGCGTCTCCGGCACGTTGAGCGTGCGCTCGGCCGCCAGTTGGTACGCGGCCAGGGCACCCTCCTTGTCCCCCGCCCTCTCCAACAGGTAGGCGCGCACGGCGTCGAGCCGGTGGTGTCCCGCCAACTCCTCCTCAAGTCCCTTCAGTTCCGCGAGACCGGCCTCCGGACCGTGCGCCATCGCGACGGCGACGGCCCTGCTCAGCGCGGCCATCGGCTCGGGCCCGGGAGCCCGCCGTAGCAACTCGTCGTACAGAGCCACGATCTGGGGCCAGTCGGTCTCCTCGGCGCTCGCCGCCTCGTCGTGCAGCGCGGCGATGGCCGCCTGCAACTGATAGGCGCCGGCGGGCCCTTGGGACAACGCCTCCTCGACCAGCGCCGTACCTTCGTCGATCGCCGTACGGTCCCAGCGGCTGCGGTCCTGCTCGTCCAGGGGGATGAGTTCACCGTGCGGTCCCGTGCGGGCGGCGCTGCGCGCCTCGGTCAGCAGCATCAGCGCGAGCAGGCCCGTCACCGAGCCCTCCCTCGGCAGGAGCCGCCGTATGGCACGGGTCAGCCGGATCGCCTCGAACGCGAGGTCCGCGCGGTGCAACTCCCGGCCGGAGGTGGCCGTATGACCCTCGTTGAAGATCAGATAGAGCACCTGGAGCACGGTCGCGAGCCTGCGGTCACGATCCTCCGGCCCCGGCTGCCGGAAGGGCACGCCCTTGATCTTCTGTTTCGCCCTGCTGATGCGCTGCGCCATCGTCGCCTCGGGTACGAGATGGGCGCGGGCGATCTCGGCCGTGGTGAGACCGCCGACGGCGCGCAGGGTGAGTGCGGTCCGGCCGGCGGCGGGCAGTTCGGGATGGCAGCAGAGGAAGATCAGGGTGAGGGTGTCGTCCTCGGAGGGGGCACGGCTCTCCCCGGGCGGCGGTGCGGTGAAGGCGTCCCTGGGGGTGAGCGCGGCGGCGTTCTCCTCGCGCCTGCGCCGTGCCTCCTCGCTGCGGAGCTGGTCCACGAGGCGGCGGGATGCGGTCTTGATCAGCCAGCCGCGGGGGTTGTCGGGGTGGCCGGTGTCCGGCCACTGCTGGGCGGCGGCGATGAGCGCTTCCTGTACGGCGTCCTCGGCGAGGTCGAAGTGGCCGTAGCGGCGGACGAGCGCGCCGAGGACCTGCGGCGCGTTGGCGCGCAGCAGGTCCTCGATCGCGGTGGGGCGGGGTGTTGGGCTCGTAACGCTGCTACCGCCCGCCACGCTCGTGCGGTCGGCGGGGCTCGTACCGCTCGTACCGCTTGTACCGCTCGTGCCGCTTGTGGGGGTCGTACCGCTCGTGTGGCTTGGGCGGCTCGTACCGTCGTCCGTGGTGCCGTCAGTGTCGTCGGTGCCGTGGTTCACACCGCGTATTACACCCCGGGCGTACCACGGCGCGCGCGACGACTCAGGCATCCGCTCCCGGACCGGCCGGGATGGGCCGGATGACGACGGGGTAGACCGGGGCGCCCTCGGGCTGGGGGCACCTCGCGACGCGGGCCGCGATCTCGGTGACCCGGTCCAGGCTGGCGCAGTCGAGCACCCAGTAGCCCGCGGCCAGTTCCTTCGTCTCGCCGTACGGTCCGTCCGTGATCACGGGCTTGCCGTCCTTGTCCGCGCTGACGAAGCGCGTCTGCGAGGGGGCGGCCAGGCCGTTTGCGTCGACGAGTTCACCGGACTCGGCGAGGTCGTTGTTGATCTCTCCCATGAAGGCGAACATCGCCTGCATGTCCTTCTCGTTCCAGGCCGGGCTGTGCTCGGACGCCTTGCCGTTCATGGCGTCGTAGTCGATCTGAGAACCCTGGACCATCACCAGATACTTCATGACGTCACTCCCTATTTCCGTGGTGTCGCCTCTTCCGGGCAACTCTCACAGGGGACGTCGGAGCCGATGACGGGTTCTCGACAGCTCGGGCGACTTTTTTTCGAATCACTCCGACGCGCGTCCGTAACCGCAGGTCGGCATGGGTGGCGGGGTCGGGGGCGGGACGCGAACGTAGCGGTCTTGGTGGAGCTGGAGTAGCGACGTTACGAAAGGGGGTAGCGACGCTACGTCAGAGATGTTAGCGTTGCTCTTGTCGCGAGGCGGAGACCGCCATCCCGGTCGGTCGAGGCCTCGTTGGCATGTTCCACGCCGGTGCGTCGGTGCGTCCGCCCGCACGCCCGCACCCCTGCGGTAGCAGCCGTCGGGCATCCGTCCTTCGATACAGGGAGATACGTCATGAGCGAGCAGCCGAGCGCGGCGCGTCGAGTGGTGATCGTCACCGGAGCCTCGCGCGGGATAGGGCGGGAGAGCGCGCAGCGCCTGGCGGCCGACGGACACGCCGTCGTCGTCAACTACGCGGGGAACCGGCCGGCGGCGAAGGAGACGGTGGCCGCCATCACCGAAGCGGGCGGGACCGCCATCGCCTTCCCCGCCGATGTGGCCGACGAGGCCGCGGTGTCGGCGCTCTTCGACGCGGCGGAGGAGGCCTTCGGGGGCGTCGACGTCCTCGTGCACGCGGCAGGTGTGATGTCGGTCACGCCGCTGGTCGACACCGAGCTGGACGCGCTGGACCGGATGCACCGCACCAACATCCGGGGCACGTTCGTGGTCGACCAGCAGGCCGCGCGCCGGCTGCGGAGCGGCGGGGCGATCATCAACTTCTCCAGCTCGGTGCTGGGTCTGGCCTTCCCGGGATACACGGCCTACGCGGCAAGCAAGGGCGCGGTCGAGGCGATGACGCTGATCCTCGCGAGGGAGCTGCGCGGACGCGACATCACTGTCAACGCGGTGGCTCCGGGACCGACGGCCACGGACCTGTTCCTGGACGGCAAGGACGAGGAGACCATCGCGCGGATGGCCGCGCAGGCGCCGCTGGAGCGGCTCGGCCGGCCGGAGGACATAGCCGAGGTCGTCTCCTTCCTCGCCGGACCCGCGCGCTGGGTCAACGGCCAGGTCCTGCGTGCCAACGGCGGCATCATCTGAGGCCCTTCGCGCCGGGCAGCCCTGCCGATTCTTCCGACTTCTTCGAGGAGTTCCGCCATGAGTGACACCCCGACACCCGGCAACGGCGCCGAGACCGGTGCGACGACAGCCGAGGCTGCCGCGACGGACGCGACCGCCGCGCCCGCGATGAACACGGTGAACGCGACGACCGCCGCGCCCGCGATGAACGGCAAGACCATTGTGATCACGGGTGCCGGTTCCGGCTTCGGAGCGCTCGCCGCGCGCTCGCTCGCCCGGGCCGGGCACACCGTCTATGCCGCGATGCGCCACACCACGGGCCGTAACGCGGACCGGGTCGCCGAGGCGCGCGCGTACGCCTCCGAGCACGGAGTGCGCCTCCGTACGGTGGAGTTGGACGTGCTCTCCCAGGAGTCCGTCGACGCCGCCACGGCCACGGTGCTGGCCGAGACCGGCGGGATCGACGTGATCGTGCACAACGCCGGCCATATGGTCACCGGCCCCACCGAGGCGTTCACGCCCGAGGAGCTGATGGCCGTCTACGACACGAACGTGCTCGGCACCCAGCGCGTCAACAGGTCCCTCCTGCCTCATCTACGGGCTCAGGGGCATGGACTGGTCCTGTGGATAGGTTCCACGTCCAGCCGTGGCGGCACCCCGCCCTACCTCGCGCCGTACTTCGCCGCGAAGGCCGCCATGGACTCCCTCGCCGTCTCGTACGCCGCCGAGCTGGCCCGCTTCGGGATCGAGACCAGCATCGTGGTCCCCGGCTCCTTCACCTCCGGCACCAATCACTTCATCAGCGGCGGGCACCCGTCCGAGCAGACCGTCGTCGCCGAGTACGAGGAGCGGTACGGAGGGCTCATGGACCAGGTCGGCCGGAGCCTGGCCGCACTCGCGCCGGCCGACGCCGACGTGTCGCAGGTCGCCGACGCCATCGTCGCCGTGGTGGACGCCCCGTACGGATCACGACCGTTCAGGGTCCATGTGGACCCGGTGAACGACGGCTCCGAAGAGGTCAGCCGGGTCGCGGACCGAATAAGGGCCGAGTTCCTGACCCGTATCGGCCTGGCCGACCTCCTCGCCCCGCACACCACCACGTGCAGCACTACGCGTGCGGATGCGCGGACCGCCTCGCGTGTCGCCTCGTGGTGAGTAACAGCGCTACGGAGCCCTTGATACGGTCGTCCGCCATGAGCACACGAGCGCGGATCCTCGAAGTCGCGGCACGGCTGGTCGCCGATTCGCCCAACGGGGACGTGTCCACCCGGGCCGTGTGCGACGCCGCGCAGGTGGGCGCCCCGGCGCTCTACCGGCACTTCGGGGACAAGGAAGGGCTGCTGTCCGCAGTCGTCGACTACGGCTTCGACAGATACCTGGAGACCAAGCGCGAGCGGACCCCGGAGGACGACCCCATAGAGGATCTCCGCAAGGGCTGGGACACACATGTCGAGTTCGCGCTCGACAACCCGAACCTCTACCGGCTGATGTACTCCCCCGCGATGCGTACGCCTCCGGCGGCGGCCCTGGAGTCGCACGAGATCCTCACCAGGGACCTTCGGCGGGCCGCGGCGGAGGGCAAGTTGCGGCTGGCGCCCGAGGCGGCCGCCCAGGTCGTCATGTCCGCCAACGTCGGGGTGGCCCTGATGCTCGTCGCCCGTCCCTCGACCTTCACCGACAGGGACACCTCCCGTCGGGTCCGGGACGCCGTCCACGCCACCGTCTTCACCCCGGAGGTGATGGAGGAGCGTGCCGATCGGCCCGCACGGAGGACTCGGCTGCCCGCGGCGGCGGCGCAGTTGAACGTGCTGCTGGGACGGTCGGGCGAGTCGGGGCTCAGCACCGGAGAGAAGGCCCTGATGACGGAGTGGCTGCGCCGGCTCTCCACGACCTCGGCCGAGGCCGAAGGCGGCGAGTAGCGGCTCCACACGCCGTCGGGGCTCCGTGGGGCACGTCACGGTGCAGGTCGCTCTGCGGTCGCGTCGCGCGTTCCGCCGGGTGCGGGGTCAGGTGGGCAGATCCGCGCAGGTGTCCGACGCGGGGAGTTCATCCGCCAGAAATACCGTCTGGGCCATCATCTTGTAGCCGGACATCTTCTCGCGGAATGTCTCCACCGACTCCTCCGGGTGCACGGAATCGATCACGGCGTGCTCGCCGACGGCGTTGAACTGGTGGCTCACCCCACGCGGGATCTGCATGTCCACGAAGGAGCAGGGCGGCACGACCAGGTTGTAGCGGGTCCGCACCACGCCCGGCGGGGTGTCGGGCAGCGTGTCCTCGAATGAGCGCAGAGTGAAGGGAGTTACGCCGCTCACGCCGGTGATCTCGAACGGGGAGAGGCTGCTCACCCGGATGCGTGTCTCCGGGCCGGTCATCATCCGCACGAATCGCAGACCGGTGTGCATATGCATACGGGAGCAGACACCGCGCTCCTCGACATTGTAGAAATCCATCAGATAGCGATCGGCGAAGAAGTCGTCGAAGGGCGCTTCGAGCATATAGACATCGCCCTCCTCGAAGGTCTGGAAACGGGTTATCCCGTCTCTGTCCATCGTGGTCGCCGATTCGCTTCTCTTCGCGTCTCTCACGACCTTCGTGAAGGCGTTCACCACGGCCAGAGCGATGTCAGGGGGGAGTTGAAGGACCGGCGTGACGACGTTCCTCGCCGCGTCAGTGAATTCGGAGATGTCATGGACCTCGTTCTCTGCGTTCGCCTCGCGTTTCATTCGCGTACCGGAATTGGACATCTGAATCAAGCTCCATCGTCTAGGATCTGTCCGTTCGACACAACGAAACCATGCGCTTCTCAGGGCAGTTGGAGGGGGCCGCCATGATCTGCCCGCACTGTGGCACGGACGCCCGGCTTCGGGACCGGGGCAACGGGTTGTGCCCGAGCTGCAAGCGTGCCTTCGCTCTCGAACCCAGAGAGAACAAGCTGCGCCTGCATGACGTCCGGATGCGGAAGCTCATCGAGAAGCTCGGCGACGGCGAGGGGCTTCGCTACACGCCCACCCAGCTCTATTACGCCGCCGCGCGCAACCGCACCAACCCCGAACCGGGCCTGTACGGATGTCTCGCCTTCGGCGCGGTGCTTCTCGCGGCAGCCGTCTCGTGGGTGATCATCGCCCTCTCCGAGTTCAATCCGGGTGTCATCTGGGTCACGCTCTCGGCCGCCGCCGTCTTCGTCGTCCTGGCGATCGTGCGGAGCATCCGCGCTGCCCGCCGCTCGCTGTGGACCGGCACGGTCGAGGTGCCGATGCCGTTCGACGACTTCAAGACCTCGGTGATCGACCGCTGGACCACCGTCTACGGCACGCCGCCGGCCGGGCTCGCGCCCGAGGGACGCCAGCTGTATCCCCTGGTCCCGGACGGCGCCCCGCCGAAGCTGGTCCTCCTCTGTCCCGATCCCACCGTGCTGGCCTGCGCCGTGCTGAACGGCGCGCACGAGAAGCACTCCCTCGCGCTGGCGCAGACGGTGGACCAGCTCGGGAGGATACCGAGCGACCCGAACGCCCCTGGCGGAGCGGGGCCGGTGGGGATAGTCCTGCACGACGCCAGTCCGGCCGGGCTCGCCTTCGCGTCCGCGGCCAGGGCGGCGCTCGGTGACCGGGTGGTGGTCGCCGGGATGCTGCCGCGCACCGTGAAGGACAACCCCCATGCCGTGCGGCTGCGGAAGCCGCTGGACGACGGCGATCCGGACATCATCGCGGCCAACTTGTCGCGGCTCACGGAGGCGGAGGCCGACTGGCTGTCCCGTGGCTGGTGGTCGCCGGTCGCCTCCGTGACACCGGCGAAGCTGCTGACCGTGCTCGCACGGGCCGTGGACCGGGCGGAGGGGATAGCCGACCCCGACCGGGGGCGTGCCCAGCAGGTCGGATTCCTCACCTGGCCCTCGGCGTCATGAGGGACCCGGGGCACCTGACGGACTCGGCGTATGCGGGCGAGGCGGGGCAGGCGGGGCACATGCGACAGGCGATCCTGGACCGGGTGCTGCGTACGGCGGCCGAGAAGGCTGCCGCGCCCGGTCAACTGCACTTCACGGAGAGGCAGTTGTACTACGAGGTGTGCCGGGTGCTGCTGCCGTGGCACCGGGCGCCCCGGCGCACCCACTTCACGTCGGCCCCCGCGCTGACGTACGGCGCCTTCCGGGGCGCCCTGCAACGCCTCGGCCCGGAATCGGTGGACGGTCTCCTGCCGCCCGTCGTGCCCGGACCCCCGCAGGTGGCCGGGCGGCACACCCCGGAGCCCGACCTCTTCGACTACGGCCTGCCGAGGCTGCTGGTGTGCGAGTCCGACGACATCGCCGCCATGCTGCGGGCCAACGGGGTGCCGATGGAGTCGGCCTGCCCGGTCTACGGGGCGTCCGAACTGCCTCTCGACACAGGCGTGTTGAGGATGCTCTCACTGGCCGAGCGGGCGACGGTCTATCTGCTGCACGACGCGAGCGCGCACGGGCTCACCTTCCCCGCGCGGTTCGCCCGGACGGCCGACATACCCGACGGGGTGCGGGTCGTCCCGCTGGGGCTGCGGCCCCGGCAGGCCGGCGCGCTCCATCTGGTCCACGGCCGTGGACCGGCCTACGCGGCGATACCGGGCCACTGGCCGGGCCCCGCTGCCGCCGCCGGTGCCCTGGGCGGGGCCGGTGCCGGTGCCGCTCCGGGGCTCGCGTCCGCCCTCAGCCGCTGGGAGCGCGACTGGCTGCGACGCGGCAGATTCGTGGAACTGGCCGCCGTGAACCCGGCGTCACTGATCCGTACGGTGCACCGTCTCGTACGGGAAGTGCGCGCGCCCCGTTCGCAGTTGGCCGAGCTTCGTCAGGCGCGCCACGCGGGGTTCCTGAGCTGGCCCACCTCATGAGAGGAACCGCAGTGCCGCAGCCGCATAGGCGGGAGATCACCTACAGCGACGAGCTGCTCGCCGACCGCACGGTCCACCGGCGCTACTCGGACGGCCGCCAGGAGTGGCGCACCGCCGACGGCGGCAGCCGCCGGATCGTGCGGTGGCGGGACGAACGCGGTGGTTCGGGTACCGACGAGCTGCTCGGCCGGCGCATAGTCAAGCGCGTGTACGCGGACGGACGCCCGGCGATCTACGGCAGGGAGGCCGGTTACGGCCGGACGCTGTGGAGCGACGGGGTGCTGACGGTGAACCGGACCTCGTTCAGCGGCCGGATGGGCACGGTCCTCGGCGCGGTGACCGCCGGCGCCGTCCTCGGCACGCTCGTCATGCCGCCCGCCTCCCTCACCACGGAAGAGGAGGAGGAGATGCGCCGCCAGGCCGAGGCGAGCGCGTCGAGCGGCGGCGACGGCGGGGGCTCCGCGGACGGTTACGGGGACTTCGACGGCGGTTCCGCCGACAGCGACGACGACTTCGGCTGAGCCCGTACGGTCGGTCGCGTCGGCCGCACCCGCCCACATCCGGCCGACCGCGCCGCACCCGACCGCGCCGCACCCGGCTGCCCCGGCCGCCCGCCTGACCGGACCGCCGGGATCACGGAAGAAAGAGGACACGATGTCCCGCTGGTGTGCGTGTCTGACCGCCGACGACCCGGCCGGTCAGGTCGCCGCGATGGGCGGCCGGCCGGTGCCGACGCGGGCGGGCCACCACGCGCTGGGCCTGCTCGACGGACCCGGCGCCGCCACGGGGCCGTACCGGGTGGGCGAGGTGTACGCGATCGGCGAGGTCACCCTCCACAACGCGCCCGAACTCCGTGCCCGGCTCGGCTCGGCCGGTGCGGAGGGCGTCCCCGGCGACTGCACCGACGGTGAGCTGCTGCTGCGCGCGTACGCCAGGCTCGGCACCGCCGGACTGGCCGCCGCCGACGGCATGTTCGCCCTCGCCATCGTCGAACGCGACGAACTCGTCCTCGTCCGCGACCACGTGGGCGCCCGCACCCTCTTCCACGCCCGCGCCGGCACCGGCGACCGGGCCGCCTGGGCGGCCTCCACCTCCCTGCGCGCGCTCCAGCGCTGGCCCGCGCTCGACACCGGACTGCATCTGCCGGCGGTCCGCTCGTTCCTGACCTTCGCCTACCTCCCGGGCAGGGAGACGCTCCTGCGCGGGATCCAGGAAGTGCTGCCGGGCCGGTGCGTACGGCTCAAGGCGGACGGATCCACGGTGGAGGAGACGTACTGGGAGCCGGCCGAGGTGGCGGACGAGCGCCCGGCGGCCGAACACGCCCGGGAGCTGCGCGAGTTGCTGGAGTCCGCCACCGCCCGGCGGCTGCCGGTCGCCGAACCGGTCGGTGTGCTGCTCTCCGGCGGCGTGGACAGCAGCCTGGTCACCGCGCTCGCCGCCAAACTGCACGACCAGGCCGTCCGGTCGTACTCGATCAGCTTCGGCGGTGACGCCCCGAACGAGCTCGCCTACTCCGGACTGGTCGCCGCCCACTGCCACACCGAGCACCAGGTCCTGACCGTCCCCGGCGAGGCGGTCGCGGCACGGCTGCCGGAGACCGTCGCGCTGCTGGACAGTCCGGTCGGCGACCCGCTCACCGTGCCCAACCTGATGCTCGCCGAGGCGGTGGCCGCGGACGGTATGAGCGTCGTGCTCAACGGGGAGGGCGGCGACCCGGTCTTCGGCGGCCCCAAGAACCTGCCGATGCTCATCCATGAACTGCACCGCGACGAGCCGGGCGTGGACTCACGCGCACGGGCCTACGTGGACTCGTACCGCAAGTGCCACGCCGATCTGCCCGTCCTGCTGACGCCCGGTGTGCTGGCCGAGCTGGCGGACGCGGCGCCGGTGACGGACGCGCTGGCGCCGTATCTGGCGCAGGGGCGGATGACGAGTCTGCTCAACCAGTTGCTGCACACCAATCTGCGGACCAAGGGCGCCCACCACATCCTCACCAAGGTCGAGCGCATCACCGCCTCCCAGGGGCTGGAGGGCCGCGCCCCGCTGTTCGACCGCGCGGTGGTCGACCACGCGTTCCGTGTGCCGCCCCGGCTGAAGCTCGCGGGGACGAGCGAGAAGTGGATCCTCAAGGAGGCGGTACGGGACCTGCTGCCGCCGACGATCGTGGACCGCCCGAAGAGCGGAATGCGGGTACCGGTCCAGCAGTGGCTGGACGGACCCCTGCGCGAGCTGGGTCACGACCTGCTGCTCGGCAGGGCGGCGCGCGCCCGTGGCCTGTTCCGCGAGGACACGATCTGTTCCTGGCTCCGCCGGGAGGGGACGCTGCTGCCACGCCAGGGAGGCAAGCTGTGGCTGGTCCTCACGCTGGAGCTGTGGCTGCGTTCGTTCGAGGTGGGGGCGTAGAGGAGGTCGCGGGCGGCCGGGTGGCCCGGGCGATTCGAGAACCGCGCCTGCCGCCGTACTGCGCGGCCGAGGCGTACGACCCGGTGAATCCGGTCATCCAGAGCCTCACCCCCGCCACCGGCGCGCGCGCTGCTCCCCGCACCCCGCCCCGAGCGCGCCACCCCCCGTGCCCCACCCCCCGTCCCCCTCCCACCCGGTGCATATCCTGCGGTGCCATGAGCACCTCTCGGATCGCTGGCCCCTCCGAAGGGGCGGCCGAACTCGAAGCCCTGCGCGACCTGCTGGCCACCGTCAAGGCGCCGCGCGCCCGTAAGGCCGTACGCGAACTCCTCGTCCGGCCCGCCGGCGCACCACCCGTCGACCCCGCGCAAGCCATGGCGCTCGCGGCGCGGTTCGCGGCCGTCGGGGAGCCCACCACCGACGCGCTGCTGAAGCTGTGGCCGAAGGTCGCCGACCCGGACGGCTTCGCCGAACTGCTCCTTCTCCCCGCCTACGTACGGGAGAACCGCACCGACCTGAAGGTCAGCAAGACCGTCCCGGCCGGCCTGCGGCATCTCGCGCCCGTCCTGCGCGGCCTCCGGCTGGACCGCTGCGCCGGGCTCACCGATCTCGCGCCGCTCGCCGAGTTCACCGGGCTCACCAGCCTCGACCTGGGCGGCTGTTCGGCCGTCGACGACCTCACGCCCCTCGCCGGCCTCTCCGCCCTGGAGAGCCTGGGGCTGCACCGCTGCCGCAAGGTCAAGGACATCGCCCCGCTGCGGAGCCTGCGCGCGCTGCGCAGTCTCGACCTCAGCGTCACCGGTGTCGCGTCGGTCTCCGGACTCGGCGCCGCGCTGCCCGGCCTGGAATCCCTCAACCTCCAGGGCTGCCGGAGCCTGCGTGACATCGGTCCGCTCAGCGGGCTGCGCCGGCTCGCCACACTCGATCTCGGCTGGACCGGCATCAGGGATCTGTCGGCCCTGACGGATGTCGGCGCGGTGACCGAGCTGGATCTCACCAGTTGCGCGCACCTCACCACCCTCAAGGGCATCGACGCCATGCCCTCGCTGCGGGTGCTGCGGATGGACAAGCTCCGCCGCCTCAGGTCCCTGGACGGCCTCGGCCACCACCCCGGCGTCACCGAACTGGTGCTCACCGAATGCGTCGAACTCCAGGACCTCCGCGCGATCGGCGGCCTGCCCGGACTGAAGACCGTCGAACTCGCCGACTGTGAACGGCTCACCTCCCTCGCCGGTGTCGAGGCGCTGCACGACCTCGACCTGCTCAGGGTGCGGAACTGCGCGTCCCTCTCCGACTTCTCGCCACTGGCCGGCGCCCCCGCCCCGCGCCGGCTGTTCCTGACGAACGTCGACGCCGGACCCGACCTCGGGTTCCTGCCCGAACTGCCCGATCTGCGCGTGCTGTTGATCGACCGGTTCCGGACCCTGCGTACGCTGGACGGTGCGCCGGACCTTCCTGGTCTGCGCAGTCTCGACGTACGCCACTGCCCCTCCCTGGCCGATCTCGGCCGGGTCGGTGATCTGCCGAACCTGGAGCGCGTACAGGTCTTCGAGTGCGACGTCCTGCACGACGCCGACGGTCTGGCCGGCCGGGCGCCGCTGGCCGAACTGCGGCTGGAGGGCGTACGCCAACTGGAGTCCCTGGACGTCCTGGCCGGGTCGCCCACCCTCCGGAAGATCAAGATCGAGTCGTGCGACCGGCTGAAGGCGCCGCCGATGGGAGGGATGAGGGAGCTCCGGGTGCTGGAGTACCGCTACCAGCCCTGGCCCGACTTCGACTTCCTGATCGGCAGCACCTCGATCGAGTCGGTCAAGGCCTACTCGCTGGGGCTGCGCGACGTCTCGGGCCTGGCCGGGCTGCCCGCCCTGGCCAAGCTGGACTTCAGCCTCTCCTCGACCCACAAGTTGGCCTCGTTCGCCCCACTGCTGGAGATCAAGGGGCTCACGCACCTCCTTCTGAGCGACTACGTCACCCGGCACGTTCCCGATGGTGCCCGGGTGGCGGCCGAGTTGAAGGCGCGCGGCGCGACGGCCTACGCGTTCTGAGCGGCGCCGGAAGTGCCTCCGGCTGCCCGCTCACCCGCCCGCCCGCCCGTCGCATGTGTTCCCGGAGCACCGTCATGGCGGACACAACGGCACATCGCGGGGATCCCGGTACCGGCCGGGGGCGCGGCCGGCCCGGTCAGCTTCCCTCGGAGCCCGCTCAGCCCTCCTTGGTGGAGTAGGAGTGCGCTCCGGTGCCGGCGAGCGCGCCGCCCTCGACGATGAGGTACTCGTCGCGGATGGGGTTGCCGGCGAAGTAGGACTCCAGGATCTCGCGGGTGCCGGCCGCGTAACGGGCCTGCGCCGAGAGGGACGAGCCCGAGATGTGCGGGGTCATCGCGTGGTGCGGCATCGTGCGCCAGGGGTGGTCGGCCGGGGCGGGCTGGGGGAACCAGACGTCGCCGCCGTAACCGGCGAGCTGGCCGGAGCGCAGGGCGCGGTCGACGGCGTCGCGGTCCACGATCTTGGCGCGGGCGGTGTTGATGAGGTAGGCGCCGCGCTTCATGGTGCCGATGAGGGTGTCGTCGAACAGGCCCTCGGTCTCCGGGTGCAGGGGCGCGTTGATGGTGACGACGTCGCAGTGCGGCACCATGGCGGCGGTCGATTCGTGCCAGGTGAGGTTGAGCTCCTGCTCCACGGCCTCCGGGAGACGGTGGCGGTCGGTGTAGTGGAGGCCGACGTCGAAGGGGGCCAGGCGGCGCAGGACGGCGAGGCCGATACGGCCGGCAGCGACGGTGCCGACCTGCATGCCCTCCAGGTCGTACGAGCGCTTGACGGCGTCCGCGATGTTCCAGCCGCCGTCGAGGACGATCTGGTGGGACGGGATGAAGTTGCGTACGAGGCCGAGGACCGTCATCACGACGTGCTCGGCGACGCTGATGCTGTTGCAGTAGGTGACTTCGGCGACGGTGACGCCGTGCGCGATGGCGGCGTCCAGGTCGACGTGGTCCGAACCGATGCCGGCGGTGACGGCGAGCTTCAGGTTCTTGGCTCCGGCGATGCGCTCGGCCGTCAGATACGCCGGCCAGAACGGCTGGGAGATCACGATGTCGGCGTCCGCCAGCTCGCGGTCGAAGACCGATCCCGTGCCTTCCTTGTCGGAAGTGACCACGAGTGTGTGGCCGCGGCTCTCCAGGAAGGAGCGGAGGCCGAGTTCACCGGAGACGCTGCCCAGCAGATGGCCGGGGGTGAAGTCGGTGCCCTCGGGGGTCGGGGTGGTCTGGCCGCCGGGGTAGTGGTCGATGACCGGGAGGTCGTCGCGGGCGTAGGTGGTGGGCTGTCCGTCGGTCGGGTCGTCGTACAGCACACACAGGATCTTGGCCATGACGTTGCGGCTCCTCGTCCGTTGCTGCGGAGTGCTTCGGAAGGTGCCTCTTACGGTCGGCCCTGGCATCGGCCCAGGTCAAAGCGGTTGTTTCTATCCGTGGATAGACAACGCCTATCGCTCGGGCCTCTCCTGCGGCGCCCGGGCCGGGTCCAGATACGTACCGAGCAGGCCGTCCAGCACCTCGCGCAGGCTCACCCGTCGCGCGGTCTCCAACAGGGCCTTGGCGAGGACCGGTTCGGGGCTGCGGTCGGCGATGACCAGGCCCACGCGCGGGCCGTGCGCGGGATGCACCAGCGGGACCACGCGCATCGTGTCGGGGACGCCGAACATATGCAGCCAGGCGTGCGAGATCACGCTCGACCAGCGGCCCGCCGCCATGTGCGTGTAGAGGCCGGCGACGGTGTCGGTCTCGATAGCAGGGGTGACGCTCGCGCCCTCGGCGGCGAAGTACTCGTCCATGATGCGGCGGTTGCGCATCTGCTGCGACAGCAGGCACAGCGGCAGCCCGGCGACCTCGGCCCAGCGCACCGACCGTTGCTCTGCGAGCGCGCTGTCGTGGGGTGTCAGAAGCAGATACCGCTCCTCGTACAGGGGCGTTCTCCGTACCTGGCGCAGGCTCTCGTCGTCCAGATACGTCAGGGCGATGTCCAGCTCGAACGAGGTCAGCCGCCGGGTGATGTCGCGCGACGACAGCGACTCCAACGAGACGCGGACGAGCGGGTGCTGCTCACAGAAGGGGGTGGTGAGCAGGGACGCGGCCGTCAGCGCGGTGGGGATGGCGCCCAGCCGCAGTGTGCCGGTGAGGCCGCCGCGCATGACCGACAACTCGTGGAGCAGCGCGTCGCGTTCGGCGAGGATCCGGTGTGCCCAGAGCAGTATCCGCTCGCCCTCCGGCGTGAGCCCCTCGAAGCGCCGGCCGCGACGCACGATGGGGACGCCCAGTTCGTGCTCCAGCTTGCGTATCGCGGCGGAGAGCGAGGGCTGCGAGACGAAGCAGGCGTCGGCGGCCCGCGCGAAGTGCCGCTCACGGGCGAGCGCGACGAGGTACTCCAGTTGCCGCAACAGCACGACGAATCGTTGCTCCCCTCCGCTCCGGGCGGGCGCCGGTTCCGGACATCCTCACGTACGGGGGCGGTCACCGCGACCATTCCCGCCGTCCCTATCCCGGTCCCTGCCGCCTTCCCGCGTCCCTCGTCCACTGTCCCCTGTCCCCGTCCATCCGGGCACTGCCAGGCCGTCGCCGACGTTGGACCGTCATGACGGTCTATGGCGATGACGCGACGGCAAGCAACATCCTGACCAACACCGGAGACACCTGGGCAGTGGTCGGCCTGTCCAACAACCCCGAAAGGGCCGCCTACCGCGTGGCCGACAAACTGCGCCGCATCGGCAAGAAGGTGGTGCCCGTGCACCCCAAGGCGGAGGCGGTGGAAGGCGAACAGGGCTACGCCTCCCTGGCGGACATCCCCTTCGCGATCGATGTGGTGAACGTATTCGTCAACTCCGACCTCGCGGGCCCCATCGCCGACCAGGCGGTGACGCTGGGGGCCAAGGCGGTCTGGTTCCAGCTGGACGTGATAGACGAGGCCGCGTACGAGCGGACCCTGGCGGCCGGCGTCCAGATGGTGATGGACCGCTCGGCGGGACGGGAGATCACGCGCCTGGGCCTGCTCTGAGGTAATCGTCCGTCCCGGGTGATGACTCGTCCGACGTAAACCCGCCCGCCGGCCCCGCCCGAGTCGCGGGGCCGGCGGGCGCGGTCCGTACGGCGGACTTGGCGGAGTACTCGTAACCGGGCCCTTTCGGAGAGCCTCGGCCACTGATCGGCATCTCGCGCGGATCGACGGGTCATGGCCCGCGACGTGGGTACGGTCGCCCGAGGAACTCCATTCGCCGGGCCAGCCTCTGCCCCCGGGCACCTCCATGAACGGCGTCGGGGTGGCCGGCCGGCGCCCGATGGAGTTCGTGGGCGAAGCCGACGTCGTACTGATCGGCAGCGGGGTGAAGGCGCGAGAAGTGGTCGCCGACGACACCCTGCTCTCCAGGCTCGCGCTCGACCCCGCACGGCAGTTGATCGGCGCGCAGTGCTCCGGCGCGCTGGTACTGGCCCGGCTGGGGCTCCTGAACGGAATGCCCGCCTGTACGGACATGACGAGCCGGCCTTTCGTGGAGGCCGCGGGGGTCACCGTGCTGGACGCGCCGTTCCACGCCGAGGGAAACATCGCCACGGCGGGCGGCTGCCTGGCGTCGCAGTATCTCGCCACGTGGGTGATGACGCGGACGCTCGGGGAGGAGGCCGCGCGGGGAGTGCTGGACTACGTGGCTCCGGTGGGCGAGAACCGGGAAACGACCGAACGCGCGATGCACGCGGTCCGCACGGGGGAGGCGGCACTGCGCTGACGCTTCGAGCGAGCGGGCCAAGCGGCACCGTAAAACTCGTTGGGCGGACGAGGACGACCACTGCTACTTTTCCGGAGGCCGTGCGAGAGATCGAGGAGGTGGTACCCGTGAACGCAGTATCGACATGGGTGCTCCCCTCCGGAGTCATGGTCGGGCGATAGGTCGTCCGGGAGCGCCGTTCTGAGCACTCCCGAAAGGCACGACCATGCACGTCATTTCCGAGCGGCGTCTCGACGACGGTGTCCTCGAACGCGAATTCACCCTCGGTGAGATCCCGGGCTATCTCTGGACCCCCGGATCCGCATCCCCGTCCGCACCGGTGCCGCTGATCCTGCTCGGCCACCCTCCCCTCGGGCTGCGCAGGATGTACCCCCGACTGGTGGCCCGAGCGCTGCACTCCGCGGCGGAGGGCTTCGCCACGGCCACCATCGAACTCCCCGGAAGCGGCGACCGGCCCCGTTGGCCCGCAGCCGACCGGGCGCGCTCCGATCTGCGCCGGGCGATGGAGGCCGGCGAGCCGGTCAGCGACGAGATTATCGACGCCCTCATCCTCCCGTTGGTCGAAAAGGCGGTCCCGGAATGGCAGACCGCCCTGGACGCCCTCCTTTCGCTGCCCGAGATCGGCGGCCCGGTCGGGTACTCGGGCGGAGTGATCTCGATCGGCATCCGGCTGGCGGTGGTCGAGCCCCGAATCGCGGCGGCGGGTCTGTTCGCCGGAAGTCTCGTGCCGCGCGCGATGTACGAGGAGGCCCGGCGGGTCACTGTCCCGCTGCATGTCCTGCTGCAGTGGGACGACGAGGGGAACGACCGGCAGGCGGCCCTGGACCTCTTCGACGCCTTCGGCTCCAAGGAGAAGTCGCTGCACGCCAACATGGGCGGACACACGGGCGTCCCGCAGTCCGCGGGGGACTCGGCGGCCCAGTTCTTCACCCGACACCTGAGGTAAGGCCCCGACCCTCCACAGCTCGCTACGGCACGGGCCCACGCTGCTCGAAGTCATCCACTGTGAGCGACGCCTGACGGTCCACGGAGGAGCCGCGGTGAGGACGGTTGG
This sequence comes from Streptomyces sp. NPDC058653, assembly GCF_042716895.1. Classification (NCBI taxonomy): domain Bacteria; kingdom Bacillati; phylum Actinomycetota; class Actinomycetes; order Kitasatosporales; family Streptomycetaceae; genus Streptomyces; species Streptomyces sp. NPDC058653. Next base: position 68,336 of record NZ_JBHXRM010000014.1, read on the forward strand.
GCCGCCGAACGAGCTCGTCCAGGCGGCGTCTGCCGGAGGCGCCGTCGCCAGTGCAGCCGAACGTCGAAGGCCCGCCATTGCTAGCAACGGCGGGCCTTCGACTATTGCCCGGTGAGAGCAATGGCGGAGGATACGAGATTCGAACTCGTGAGGGGTTGCCCCCAAGACGCTTTCCAACTGTCTTGGTGTGCCAGCGGGTTGTGTGCGAGGGCGTTCACCTGGGTTCATGGGCGGCTGGCTGTCGACGCGGGGACGGCTGAGGGTCTCGCCTGAACGGCCGTGAACAGGGCTGAATGAGACGGAAACTGAGAGGGCTACCCATGGTTTTAGAGCTGACCTCGCCACCATGGCACGTCCAGGCTGTCAGCCGGGATGACCTTGGCCCTTGCAAGAATCTTCCGGTCGAGGGCCCACACGAGGGCGCGCAACTCACGCGCGCTCTTCCTGGGCAGTGAGTGAAGCACGGCTTCGAGGTGCTCGCGGAAATCAGCGCCGTAACACCCGCACTCCGGGATGCCGCAATCGGGACCTGCGAGTGGTCTACAAGTTGTCTGAGGGGGCCATGGGCATAAACCTGCCAGTGCCAGAACGCTTCTTCTGTGGCTTCGGGCCAGAAGCGGGCCCGCTCCAGCCGGCGCAGGTCAGCTGTGCAAGATCCTGAAAGGCGATCAATGAACGGGTACCGTCGCTGCCTCCGCGGGCGGATAGGGACGTCGCCCCGCAGGGCTGACGGGCGCTTACGCGGCATTGCCCCTTCGGTTGTGGGTCACGTGGGCAAGCTACAGAACCACGCGTCAGGTGGCCACCGCGTATCCGGTGGCCGAAGCCCTGAGCTTGGGAATCGCAGGAAATGCCGTGCCAGCACACCATCTGACCAGCAGCTATGTAGCCGTTGGGTTGGAAGGGTGCACTGTTTCGGCAGCCGCCCTTGACCGTGGTTCGCCGTACCAACCGGTGCGCATCTGGTGCGAGCCTTCTGCGGCTACGGGCTACTGCCCGCCGGGCTGCGTGTCATCGTGCCGTGATCGACTTTGCCGCCCCAAGATTACGGCGCATGCCGGTGCGGAGCTCGGCCACGGCAGCATCAAACCTCTCCTCCAACTCCACATAGGCCGCGTCGTCGACCGAGGCACCTGCCACGAGCAGGTCTCGGGTATCCCTCAGGACCACGAACGCTGATCGTGCGGCTTCCACGATCTCCGGTGGTGGGACGATGGCCAACTGGTGGCGGATCTCGTACGCACCAGGCGTCAGGAACACTTCACGGATCCTCCTGCACGATCTGGCACGGTTCTGGCACGATCTCTTTGTTCGCCGTAGCAGTAACGAGCCGGTGTCTGGCCGGTATGCAGGCTGGGCAGTGGCCACGCCATGGGGAGGGGCAATGAGGATTAAGGACCCGGAATACCCGGCAGCGGTCGAAGCGGCTGTGGAAATCCTGCGGGAGTGGGCCTGTCGGGGACAGACCATCACGTACGGGGAGTTGAGCGCCGAGCTGGCGGCGCGGGGCTTTGACGCCATCCCGCCTCACCGCGGAGTCATGACCTACCTGCTCAAGGATGTTTGCCTTTACCGTAACGAGGACGGACGAGCACCGATGCTCTCGTCGATCGTGGTGAATAAGGCGAGCCGGGAGCCATCCGACCAGTTCTCCGGCCTTGCTCGAAGCCTGCCCTTTTCCCGACCGGCTAACTGGACCTGGCGGGACGAGCAGCAGCAGGTGTTCGCTCGGCACCGAGAGAAATAACCTCGGTCCTCGACACCCGCTTTAGGAGTTCGCCCCGGCAGCCACCGCGCCCCTTCACTCCATGGAAGATGACGTTGCCGACGGCCGTTCGGTGCCGCTGTTGTCCGCCGTCGTTGATGTCAGCTTTGGATGTCAGGCCGACTCTCTTGTCGTCGTCCACGCGGGGGTTACGCATCCCTCCTCGACGTGCCACCAGCCCTTGCTCTCGCCATGGTCCAAGAGCTGTTGGACCTTGAGGAGATCAGCCTCCGGGGGTACATCCAGAGCGATCATCCTGAACTGATCCACTCCCTCACCACCTACACGGAGTTCCCAGAAGGTGTTGAGCACGCTCTGCCGAGCTGCCGCGGAGCCGCCGTCCCGGAGCACGATCAATCGGATCGTGCAGTTCTCAGAGTTCCGGACCACGTCTCCGGCCCAGAGCCGCCCTTCGGTGTCGGTGTGAGTGCGAACCACATCGCCGTTTGCGATTCCACGGACGAACCACGGGGTGTTGGCCAGACGTGCTGTCGCATCACCCAGGTCGACGGCCCACACGTTCTCCACCCCGACCGGGGGCCAGCCGTCTTCATCGACCTCAAGGCGAAAGCCGATCTTCACGTGCGGTTCAATCGTCGTCATCACGACAGAGTGCACGACACGACAGTCCCGCCGGCCGCCACCCCTCGGCTCTGAGCTTGGGAATCACCGATCCCGAGGGGCACGGGCAACCCTCTGACCAGCGTCAACGGACGCTGATGCGAACCGTAGAGCTCGGTCCGGCCCCCGCTGTTGACTGTTGGTTTACCGCACCTTCGGGCATGGATCGGGCACGAGGTTGGGCGACGACCGCTTCGTCCCGAACCAACTTCGATACGGATGCTGCCCTGGGAAGGCGTGCCGCCCACCTGCGCCGATGGACCGCCAGCGTCCGTGCTCGACCGCCGTTGTTCGTCGGCGTTGTCACGCAGTTAGACACACACCGGCGCGGCCCTCAGCGCGATCAGCGCACGTCAGCTCAGTTCTCCGGGTACAGGCATGGTCGTACCAGTGCCGCAGATCGACTTGGGGTGCCCAGGCTAGAGCGGGGTGGGGGTGGTCACCTGTGGGTGCCTCCCGTCAGCCTCGGACGGCCCAGGGACTGCCCGGGCCCGGCGCTTTGCCGTGAGTGTCGTCGACACCAACCTGACGATCTGGCTCAATACCAGCGACGATACCTATTACTAGGGTCCTCAACTTTGTCGGATTTCTTGGAGTTGCAGTTCTCGCAGAGCAACTGGAGATTGGTGACGTCATTCAGTCCGCCTCGGGCAAGCGGCATCATATGGTCATAATTGCCAACGCTCAAGGTATCAATGAGCCCCGACAAGTCCGTTTCGCAAGACGTACATCGGCCGCGATCGCGGTAGAATACGGCCCTACGCGCCCACATCGGGGGGCGAACTCGCTTCAGTTCTCCGTCACGCACCAAGAGCTCTGCCAGTGACGCTTCGTCCGCATTAAAATGGTCGCTAGCAACCTCCTCGACATACCCGGAAAGAAATTGGTTCAAATTAGCCAAGGCTCGCCGGTTCAGAAACATCACATAAAAGACTTCGTCGGTTATGCGGGACATGAGGTCCTCGTAAACCTGAGTCCACCGCAGATTTAAGAGGTAGTCGTAGCATGCATTGACAACGTGGTACGGATCACCGGGTTCCGGTGCGTCACCTTCACTGCTGGGGGTTCTCCGAGGGGCAGGCTCGTCAGGGACGAAGAACAACGGCTCCTCGATTATCCCATACTGCAACATCGCGGCATCAACAGGAAGAATCCAATTGGGATAAACATGGTCAGGACCGAACGGAACTCGCGTTGGACCGTCAGTATCATTCATCAGGATCTCATCAGCCACGAAGCGGATGAATTTATGAAGGGCGGAATCCTTCTGCCAATGCGGAAGAAAGTCGAAAATTCCGTTGTCTACCGTCAACCCTTCCAGGTGGCGCAAATGCGAGAACGGGTCACGCATGATGGTGTCCACTGCATTGGCAATCCGGTACGTGCGAAAGTATTCATGCGTCAACCACTCGTTCTTCTTTGCCCTCACACGCCCTCCCCTGGGCTTGTTTGCCGTCGACCCAATCTTGCCTGACGGTTTGGAGTGTGCACGAGTTTTCGGCGAACTCAAGGCCGGTGGAGTCTTAAGGGTTGAGGCAACTACAACGACGACGGCACGCGCGAAGAGAGGCCCGCCCCACGGTCAGGAAACGGGCCTCTGCCCGGCGCGCTCCTGTGAACCTTGCCCCTCGATGCGAACTACGGGCGGGGTGGTCGCTGGGGGTTGTTGACACGGCTGTGCGGCTTCAGTCGACTGAGGGCGGTCGGCTGCGGTTGGGCTGGTTGCTGTACTTCGTTGTTGTACAGCAAGGCGTTGCTCCCGGGCTCTACGTATGATCTTCCAAGTTGCCGTGGCCCTGGCGATTCCTTCATGGATCAGCTTCGACAGGGGCACGGGGTGGGGAGGCTCCCGTGTCGGGCGTAACGGATTGGTTGGCGGCGACGGGTGGCGTCGTGGGTGCTATCGGAGGGCCAGCGGGGCTGTGGGCTGCTTGGAACCAGCACCAAGCCAACAGGTGGAGGAGGAGCGGTCCGCCTGCGGAGCTCGTTGGCCTACTAGCCAAGGTCATCGACATATCCGGCACGGTCGCTTACACATACAGGGACGCGAGTTGGCTCAACGACTCGGTCTGCAGAATGCCAAAGAGCGCTTGAGCGAGCTAAATCACCTAGTCGTCGACGAGCACATGGGTGCGATGATCACGATAGTAAGTGCGGAAGTCGGGCTTGTGCTTGGTTCTGTGACAAGCCCCAGCGATAGCCCTGAACAGCGCGCTTCGACAGTTGCAAAACAGACGCGCAATGCGGTCGAACTGAAGTCTCATGCCCAGCAGGCTCTTTCGCCCCTGCGACCCTTGCTTTAACCACCCGCCTCATCCCACCACTCACCCAGTTCCCATCCCGTCCGCCTTCGACCCACACACCGTGGAGCGGGCGTGATCCAGGGCGTCAAGGTGGAGCGCGCCACTGTACGAACGACCTTGACGCCCTGGGCCGCGACTGCTCGGCTCTGCCTGGTCAAAGGTGGTCGGGATGGGAGCCCCACGACGCTCGCCACGCTCCGGCCGGCACTCGCGAACGGCGCCCCGGCCATCCCGGAGTCTGCGCCCCCGCCGGAGGCATGTCTTGAAGCCGCGGGCTTGGTTCTCGACTCAGGGCCGTACCTCGCTGCGGCCCAGGGACCCGGCCTGGCGCCGAAGGCGCAAAGGGCCGGGGCCAGGGGTCAGCCCGCGCCGTGCGCGGGCACTTGTTGTAAATGGAGACGCGTTTCGACACCTACGGCGGCAACCTTCTGATCCGTAGCTCTAGCGGGATCGGTCAGTGTCGTTCGTTCTGGTCGCACCAAGGCCGCTTGAGCGCGTTGCGGGGCGGTGTTGATTGCTGAGGTTGCTGTACTTCGCTCCTGTACCGACCTCTGGGTGACCGAGTGATTACCGCAGCTCGTGATCAAGAGGTCCGCGCGCTGGTCAGATTGAGAACGTCGACGCCTGCTTAGACGGAGTTCCTGGGCGTCCGCTGGCCGCCTCTGGGTTGCCAGAAGATCAGAAGCCGAGAGGGCACGCGGCTGCATCGGTGCTGGCGTGTCAATCTGCCTGCTGGCTGCGGTGCTTCGCGTGCGAACGGTGGGTCCGTTTGGTAGATATATGGCTTCGCGATCGTCCTGCTTCTACTGGGAGTCCCTGACGTCGTGGTCGACTCGATCATGGGCTGGGAGCCTGGGGGAGCGGCCCGGATGCGCGCCCGGTACATGCACATCACCGGGCCCATGCTCCGGAAGGTCGCGCAGCAGGTTGGCGACATGCTCTGGGAGCCGCCGCAGAACGAATGAGACGGAAACTGAGACGGACACGTCGAAGGCCCGCCATCGCTAGCAACGGCGGGCCTTCGACTATTGCCCGGTGAGAGCAATGGCGGAGGATACGAGATTCGAACTCGTGAGGGGTTGCCCCCAACACGCTTTCCAAGCGTGCGCCCTAGGCCACTAGGCGAATCCTCCGCGACGAACCATACAAGACGTGGAGCGGTGCTCGCGAACTCGTTGCCGGGGGTGGGCATCGGGTACTGTGGGCGCAGCCCCTCACGTGGCGCTATCTGACTGAACTCCCCCAGGGCCGGAAGGCAGCAAGGGTAGGTTGGCTCTGGCGGGTGCGTGAGGGGCGTTCGCGTTGGCGGGGGCGGGATGTCGGAGCGGGCCGATATCGTCGTAGGTGTGTCGTCCCTAGCGCTGTACCGCCGTTACCGCCCCGAGTCGTTCGCCGAGGTCATCGGGCAGGAGCATGTCACCGACCCGCTGCAGCAGGCCCTGCGGAACAACCGGGTCAATCACGCGTACCTGTTCAGCGGGCCCCGGGGCTGTGGGAAGACGACCAGCGCGCGCATCCTCGCGCGCTGTCTGAACTGCGAGCAGGGCCCCACACCGACGCCCTGCGGGGTCTGCCAGTCCTGTCAGGACCTGGCCAGGACCGGGCCGGGGTCGATCGATGTGATCGAGATCGACGCCGCTTCGCACGGTGGTGTGGACGACGCGCGTGATCTGCGGGAGAAAGCGTTCTTCGGGCCGGCCGGCAGTCGTTACAAGATCTACATCATCGACGAGGCGCACATGGTCACCCCGGCGGGGTTCAACGCCCTGCTGAAGGTCGTCGAGGAGCCGCCCGAGCATCTCAAGTTCATCTTCGCGACCACCGAGCCGGAGAAGGTCATCGGCACGATCCGGTCGCGGACGCACCACTATCCGTTCCGGCTGGTGCCGCCCGGGACGCTGCGTGACTATCTCGGCGAGGTCTGTGCCAAGGAGCAGATCCCGGTGGCCGACGGCGTGCTGCCGCTCGTCGTGCGCGCGGGTGCCGGGTCCGTGCGGGACTCGATGTCCGTGATGGACCAGCTCCTCGCGGGTGCCGCCGAGGACGGTGTGACGTACGCCATGGCGACGGCCCTGCTCGGATATACGGACAGTTCGCTGCTCGACTCGACGATCGACGCCTTCGCGGCGGGCGACGGGGCTGCGGCCTTCGAGGTCGTGGACCGGGTGATCGAGGGCGGCAACGACCCGAGGCGGTTCGTCGCCGACCTGCTGGAGCGGCTGAGGGACCTGGTCATCCTGGCCGCCGTTCCGGACGCCGGTACGAAGGGGCTCATCGACGCACCCGACGACGTGCTCCAGCGGATGCAGGACCAGGCGTCGGTCTTCGGGGCCGCCGAGCTGAGCCGGGCCGCCGACCTCGTCAACACCGGGCTGACCGAGATGCGGGGCGCCACCTCGCCCAGGCTTCAGCTGGAGCTGATCTGCGCGCGCGTGCTGCTGCCCGCCGCCTTCGACGACGAGCGGTCCGTACAGACGCGGCTCGACCGGCTGGAGCGGGGGGTGTCCGCTGCGGCGTTCTCGACCGGGGGGCCCGCGCCCGCGATGGGGTACGTCCCCGGGCCCGAGGCCCACGCGGCGGGCCCCGGCAACGGTCCGGCGGCGCCGCGGCCTGCCGCACAGGGCGGTGCCGCGCCGGGCCCGGCGCCCACACCGCCGCCTGCCGCCGAGCCACCCACGCCGGCCCCGGCCCCCGATCCCGGGCCCCCGAACGGCAACCGCCCGGGCGCCTGGCCCGGCGCGGCTGCCCCTGCCCCCGCTCCTGCCTCGGAGGCCCCCCGCAAGCCCGGCGGCTGGCCCACCGCCTCGGCCCCCGGCCGCGGCCCCGCCGCCGCGGAACCGGCCCCCGCTCCCGCCCCGGCGGCGCCGGAGCCCCCCGGTCCGGCCGCCCACGGCGGCGGTCCCGCCATGGCTCAAGGCGCCGGCCAGGTGCGGAACATGTGGCCGGACATCCTGGAGGCCGTCAAGAACCGCCGCCGCTTCACCTGGATCCTGCTGAGTCAGAACGCGCAGGTCGCGGGCTTCGACGGCACGACCCTCCAACTCGGCTTCCTGAACGCGGGCGCCCGCGACAACTTCGCGAGCAGCGGCAGCGAGGAGGTGCTCAAGCAGGCGCTCTCCGAGCAGTTCCATGTGCAGTGGAAGATCGAGGCGATCATCGACCCCTCGGGCGGCACCCCGCAGCCGCCCGCCCCCGGTGGCGGCAACAGCCCTGGCGGAGGCGGAAGTTACGGCGGCGGAGGCGGCGGCTACGGTGGCGGTGGCGGTGCTCCCGGTGGTTACGGCGGCGGGGACGGAGGCGGCGGCACCAGACCCCCCGCCCCGGCCCCCTCCCAGCGGCCCGAGCCGCCCACGCAGTCCTCCCCGGGACCCGGTTCCGGTTCGGCGGTGGCCGGTGCCTACGCCCCCGCCGCGCCCGCGCCCGCCGCCACCGCCCCGGGCCGTACGCCGCCGGAACAGCGCCGCCCGTCGGACGCTCCCGCCGCACCGCCCCCTCACCACGTCGCTCCCGAGGACGACATCCCTGAAGAGGACGACGCGGACCTCGTCGACTCGGCGCTCTCGGGCCACGACCTGATCGTCCGCGAACTGGGAGCCACCGTCGTCGAGGAATACCCGAACGACTAGGCGCCCCTGGGCAGTCCTGCGCAGAAGCCCCCCCGCCAGGTCCCCCCGGCACCCCCCCCCACCAGCCACCACGTCCGACCCCCACCCCCGTCCCCGCTAGGCTGCCCCCCGTGAAGGTCCTTGTCATCGGCGGCGGTGCCCGCGAACACGCCCTGTGCCGCTCTCTGTCCCTCGATCCCGACGTCACCGCTCTGCACTGCGCGCCCGGCAACGCCGGTATCGCCGAAGTCGCCGAGCTGCACGCGGTCGACGTCATGGACGGTGCCGCCGTCGCCCGCCTCGCCGGGGAGCTGGAGGCCCGGCTCGTCGTCGTCGGGCCCGAGGCGCCGCTCGTGGCCGGGGTCGCCGACGCCGTACGGGACGCGGGCATCGCCTGCTTCGGCCCGTCCGCGGAGGCCGCGCGGTTGGAGGGTTCCAAGGCTTTCGCCAAGGCCGTGATGGCGGCGGCGAGCGTTCCCACCGCCCGTAGCTACGTCTGCACCACCCCCGAGGAGATCGACAAGGCCCTCGACGCCTTCGGCGCGCCCTTCGTCGTCAAGGACGACGGTCTCGCCGCCGGCAAGGGTGTCGTCGTGACCGACGACCTCGCCACCGCCCGCGAGCACGCGCTCGCCTGCGGACGCGTCGTCATCGAGGAGTTCCTGGACGGCCCCGAGGTCTCGCTCTTCGCGATCACCGACGGCCGTACGGTGCTCCCGCTGCGCCCCGCCCAGGACTTCAAGCGCGCGCTCGACGGCGACGAGGGCCCCAACACCGGTGGCATGGGCGCCTATTCACCCCTCCCGTGGGCCGACCCCAAACTGGTCGACGAGGTCCTGGAGACCGTCCTCCAGCCCACCGTCGACGAACTGCGCCGCCGTGGCACGCCCTTCTCCGGGCTCCTGTACGCGGGGCTGGCGATCACCGGCCGCGGTGTGCGGGTCATCGAGTTCAACGCCCGCTTCGGCGACCCCGAGACGCAGGTCGTACTGGCCCGGCTGAGGACCCCGCTCGCCGGTGTCCTGCTGGCCGCAGCCGAGGGCCGGCTCGCCGATCTGCCGGCCCTGGCCTGGCGTGACGACGCGGCGGTCACGGTCGTCGTGGCCTCGCACAACTATCCCGGTACGCCGCGTACCGGCGATCCCGTCGAGGGTCTGGCCGACGTCGTCGCGCAGGACGGGCCCGACGCGTACGTCCTGCACGCCGGGACCCGGCTGGCCGACGACGGCAGCACGGTCCTCAGCGCGGGCGGCCGTGTGCTGTCCGTCACAGCGACCGGCAAGAATCTCGCGCAGGCCCGGAATCGGGCGTACGCGGCCGTCGACCGGATCCGGCTGGACGGTTCGCAGCACCGTACCGACATCGCCCGCGAGGCCGCCGAAGCCTGAACCCCCACGTCGGCGAGGCGGCGAGGGCACAAACGCGGCCCTGTCCCCCTCGCCGTCCTCCTCAAGGTCCCCCTCCGGCCCGGTCGGACGGGGGACCTTTCCGCGCCGCGTGCATGCCGCGTCTGTGCCGCGCGACGGCATCCCCGCCACGTCCCGGACGCCCCACCAAAAAACATCGGCAACGTCAGCACCTTTGACCAAAGCCATTCCATCGGGTGACGGTTGACCCATCCGAATGACCCCCGTCGGGGCCCCAACTATGGTGCGGCGCAAGCGTTCGGGCACTTGGCCCACCGGCATTGCGATGTCAGTGGTGGGTGCCACAGTGGGGGAGTGAACAAATCCGCCGCAGTGCTGGCAGAGGGGGTGAGATCCGGACGTGTCCGGTTCCGGTGTCGGTGAGGAGATCGGCGCCCAGGGCGCCAGGTCCCGGGCTCTCGCTGTGCTGCGCGTGCGCGGCAGGGCGGCGGCCGTCGCTCTGCTGCCCGCCGCGGCGGCGGTCATCCTGCTCGCGGGCGGTGCCACGGGCCGTCTGACCGGGGGGAGTTGGGACGCGGCGCGCTGGATCGTCAGCGCTGTCGCGATCGTCGTGCTGGTGTGCGCGGCCGCCGTCGCGGCCGTGATCGCCCGGGCCAGACCCGCCCTCAGCCCCACCGTGGAGATCGACGAGCGGTCCGCCCCGGATCTGTACCGCCTGGTACGGGAGCTGGCCGAGCGGCTCGACGTGCCGGCGCCCTCGTCCATAGCGCTGACGCCGGACTGCGACAGCTGGCTGGAGGACCGTACGCACCCCGCGCACGCCCTCGCCGACGCCTCGACCAACCCACCCGGAGACGGGGACGGAGACGGCGCGGGCTCCGGGACCGGCCCGCACGACCCCCGGACCTCACGCGCCTCACGCACCACCCCCGCCTCACGCGCCCCCGGCGCCCCAGCGGGCACGCCAGGCGTCCCGGGCACCCCCGGCACCTCCCGCACCCCCGCCACCGGGCGCCGCGCCGTCCCCGTCGCGCCCGTCCTGGTGATCGGCTCCCCCTTCCTGTGGTGGATGCGCGTCGCCGAGCTGCGCGCCGTGCTGGCGCCGGTCGTGGCCGGTACGGGACCGGCGTCGCAGCCCGACATAGCCGCCGCCCGCCGTTTCGTACGGGGCCTGGACGCCGCCGTGGCCCTCGCGGGCCGCAAGGACCTGGGACTGATACGCCGCGCCGCGTTCGCCGTCGTCGGCCGGATCGCCCGCCTGATGCTGCGCGCTTGCGCCGAGCACGCCGCCCTGATGGAGCGCGGAGTCGCCTCCGCCGCGTCCGAGCGCGCGCAGAGTGTGGACTACGGCCTGCGGATCGTCGCCCAGGAGCAGGTCGGCCTCGCCTACGCGGGCTGGGACCGGCTGCTGACCCGCGTCGCCCTGCCCGCCTGGCGGATGGGCCGCTGGCCGTCCCGGCTCGACGTCGGAGTCGTATCGGCGCTGACCGAGCTCTCGCGCCGCGACCGGCTGGCCGAGGGCTTCGCCACCCGGCTCGGCGAGCGCCCCGCCTGCGATCTGCTCGAAGAGCCGGGCCTGGTCGACGAGGCCGCGTCCCTGCTGGCCGCGCGTCTCTTCCACGGCGGCCCGGCCGCCTCGGGCCCCGACTGGTCCCCGGTCGACTGGCAGCAGTATCCGGAGGAGGTCGTGGACCGTAAGTGGCGTACGGAAGCGGCCAGGCTGCACCGGGTCCTGGACGGCATGGGGGTGCGCGGCCCCGCGCGGCCGGGCGACCCCACGGCCGACGCCGCCCTGCCCGGGCCCACGCTCGACCGGGTCATGGACCATCTCGCCGGACAGGGCGAGGACGCGGGCGAGATCCTGGCGGCCGGGATCAGCGCCGAGGTGGCCCGCGAGGAGGCCGAGGCGGTGCCGCCCGCCCCGGCGGCTCCTCAGGCCGCCGAGGCCGCTGGAGACGCTCTCGCGCTCCGTGGGACGGACCCGCTGCCGCTGCTCCCGCTGATGCCGCCGCGTACGGGGCGTGAGCTGCTCGCCGACCATGTCACCGCGATGGTCTGCTGCGCGGCGGTCGACACGGCGGGCGCCGCCCCGGGCCTCGACTGGCTCGACGGCCCGGCGCTCCTGATGGACGGCAAGCGCCGCACGGATCTGGCGGGCGGAGTGCTGAGCCTGGTGGAGGACGGTGACGGTGAGCCGCTGCGCCAGTGGCTGGCCGCGACGGGCGTACGGCCGGAGAAACCGGTCCGTCTGGTGTGAGGTCGGTCACCACGCGCCCCGCGAAACAGCCGCGTGAAAGCCGGCGGCCCGCCCGCCGCCCACTCCGGCGCGCGAACGCGCGACAGGGCCCGACGGGGGCCGGCCGCCCGCGCCCCCGCGAAGGGCTCCGGCCGTGGACACGCCCGAGTTTTCCGGGGACCCGTCGAACGGCCGTCCCGCTCCGCCCCACGTGGTCGCGCGCGTATCGACCACGACCACCGACCTGGCCCGACTGCGGCCGTCAACTGCCCCGACACGGCCGCCGACGTGGCCCGTGCGCGGCCGACCGTACCCGTTAGCCGGCCGTGGACACGCCCGAGTTTTCCGGGGACCCGTCGCATGGCCGTCCTGCTCCGTCCCACGTGGTCGTGCGCGTAGTGGCCGCAGCCATCGACGTGGCTTGAGCGCGGCCAACCGCGGTCGTCAACTGCCCCGACACGGCCGCCGACGTGGCTCGTGCGCGGCCGACGGTGGCCGTCGACCGGCTGTGGACATGCCCGAGTTTTCCGGAGGCCTGTCGAACGGCTGTCCCGCTCGGCCCCACGTGGTCGCGCGCGTATTCGGCCGCGACCACCTACGTGGCCCGTCCGCGATCGATCGTGGCCGTCAGTCGGCCGTGGACATGCCGAGCCTTCCTGAGGCCTGTCGAACGGCTGTCCCGCTCGGACCCACGTGGTTACGCGCGTGTCGGCCGCAGCCGCCGAGGTGGCTCGTGCGCGCCCGGCCGTGGCCGTCGACAGGCTGCGGACACGCCCGAGTCTTCTGGAGGCCCGTCGAACGGCCCTCTCGCACCGTCCCACGTGGGCACGCGGGAGTCGCCCGCGACCACCGACCTGGCCCGTGCCCGGCCGACCGCTCCCGTCGACCGGCTGTAGACACGCCCGAGCCTTCCGCAGCCCCGTCGAACGGCCGTCCCCCACCGTTCCCCGTGGTCGCGCGCGTGTCGGCCACGACCACCGACGTGGCCCGAGCCCGCCCGACCGCGGCCGACCCCACCCGTCGACCCGCCATCGACACGCCCCGACACGGCCGCCGACAAGGCCGAACGTGGCCGTCAACAGCCCCGTCACGCTGCCGCCCCGCCCCTGTCCCGGCCCCGCCCCGGCTCCGTCCTGAGCCGTCGGCCCGCCCCAACCCGCCATCCGGAGGCGGTTGTTCCGGAGGCTTCTCGTACCTTCCGTCCCCTTCCTGTCACTTCCATTCACGACGAACGGTGACGGAGCGCGTGCGTTATGTGATGTGCTGGAGACCGACGCCGGCCCGGTCCGCCCAACGGCGGCCCGCCCGGCGGCAGTCGATCGACCAACAGCACCTGCACGGGGCATCCAGGGAGGGGCGCGCCAATGTGCGCCGATCACATCCGACGTTGGGAGTCCGGCGCGCTCGCCCACGCCGTCTCCGACCCCTTCGGCCAGGGACCGGTGCCCTGGCTGCGCGGCAGCGAGACCTACTTCGACGACACCGGCCAGGTCGTCCCCTGGTACGCGGACCCGGCGCTCGGGCGCGACCGGGGCGGCCCCCGCACCGCCGACGACGTGCACTGCCAGATCAAGGGCTTCTCCTCCACCGGCGCCGCCGCGCCCGGCGAGTCGATCGACTTCCACATCACCGTCGATCCACCCCAGCCGTTCTCCGTGGACGTCTACCGGATCGGGCATTACGGCGGCGAGGGCGCCCGCAAGATCACCACCAGCCCCCGGCTCTCCGGGATCGTCCAGCCGGCCCCGCTCGCCGCCGAGCGCACGGTCTCCTGCCACCACTGGTGGCTCTCCTGGCGATTGCAGATCCCCTCGTACTGGTCGCTGGGCGCGTACGTCGCCGTCCTGACCACCACCGACGGCTACCGCTCCCACATCCCCTTCACGGTCCGCGACAGCCACCCCGCCGATCTGCTCCTCCTGCTCCCCGACATCACGTGGCAGGCGTACAACCTCTACCCGGAGGACGGCCATCTCGGCGCCAGCCTCTACCACGCCTGGGACGAGCAGGGGCGGCTCCTCGGTGAGGAGGACGCGGCGAGCACCGTCTCCTTCGACCGTCCGTACGCGGGCGCGGGCCTGCCCATCCATGTCGGCCACGCCTACGACTTCATCCGCTGGGCCGAGCGGTACGGCTACGACATCGCGTACGCGGACGCCCGCGATCTGCACGCCGGCCTGATCGACCCGACCCGCTACCGGGGGCTGGTCTTCCCGGGCCACGACGAGTACTGGTCGATCCCCATGCGCCGAACCGTCGAGCGGGCGCGCGAGCACGGCACCTCCCTGGTCTTCCTCTCCGCCAACACCCTGTACTGGCAGATCGAGCTGGGCCCGTCGCCCTCCGGCGTCCCCGGGCGTCTCCTCACCTGCCGCAAGCGCCGCGGCCCCGGCCGCCCCGCCCTCTGGCGGGAGGTGGACAGGCCCGAGCAGGGATTGCTGGGCATCCAGTACGTGGGCCGGGTCCCCGAACCGCACCCGATGGTCGTACGGAACGCGGAGCACTGGTTCTGGGACGCCACCGGCGCCTCCGAGGGCGACGAGATCCCCGGCCTCGTCGCCGGCGAGGCGGACCGCTACTTCCCGCGTACGGCCCTGCCGGAGCACGACGAGCGGATGCTGCTGGCCCACTCGCCGTACCGGGACGGCGAGAACACCCTTCGCCACCAGGAGACTTCGCTCTACCGCGCCCCCTCCGGCGCCCTCGTCTTCGCCTCCGGGACCTTCGCGTGGTCGCCCGCGCTGGACCGCCCCGGCCATGTCGACGCGCGCGTCCAGCGGGCGACGGCGAACCTCCTCGACCGCATCTGCAAGCGCGACTGAGCGGGAAGCGGACCCGGCGCCCGCGAAGCCCCCTCGCCCCCGCGCACGCCCGACTCCGGGCATACGGGAGAATCGGAATCGGAAACACCCACGGCGAGGAACGAGGAACCGTGTCCGGATTCGTAGAGAAGCCCGAGCCGCCACAGGTCCCGGGTCTGGTGCATCTGCACACCGGCAAGGTGCGCGACCTGTACCGGAACGAGGCGGGCGATCTCGTGATGGTCGCCAGCGACCGCATTTCCGCGTACGACTGGGTCCTGCCGACCGAAATCCCCGACAAGGGGCGGGTGTTGACCCAGCTCTCGCTCTGGTGGTTCGACCGGCTCAGCGATCTCGCGCCCAACCACGTCATCTCCGCCGACCTCCCGGACGGCGCCCCCGCCGACTGGGAGGGCCGGGCGCTGATCTGCCGGTCGCTGCGGATGACCCCGGTCGAGTGCGTCGCCCGCGGCTATCTCACCGGTTCGGGCCTCGCCGAGTACGAGCAGACCCGCACCGTCTGCGGACTCGCCCTCCCCGAGGGCCTGGTCGACGGCTCCGAACTCCCGGCGCCGATCTTCACGCCCGCCACGAAGGCCGCGGTCGGCGAGCACGACGAGAACGTGTCGTACGAGGAGGTCGCCCGCCAGGTGGGCGCGGAGACCGCCGCGCTGCTGCGCCGTACGACCCTCGACATCTACGGCCGCGCCCGCGACATCGCCCGCGACCGGGGCATCATCCTCGCCGACACCAAGTTCGAGTTCGGCTTCGACGCGGAGGACCGGCTGGTGCTCGCCGACGAGGTGCTGACCCCCGACTCCTCGCGCTTCTGGCCGGCGGCGGGCTGGGAGCCGGGGCACGCGCAGCCGTCGTACGACAAGCAGTTCGTACGCGACTGGCTGACCTCGTCCGCGTCCGGCTGGGACCGGGCGAGCGAGCAGCCGCCGCCGGAGCTGCCGGACGAGATCGTGGACGCGACGCGCGCCAAGTACCTGGAGGCGTACGAACTCCTCACCGGCACCCGCTGGTAGCCGGCCACGCGAACGACGAAGAACCCCCGGCCGGTGATCCGGCCGGGGGTTCCTGTGCTGAGCGGACGACCAGGTTCGAACTGGCGACCTCAACCTTGGCAAGGTTGCGCTCTACCAACTGAGCTACGTCCGCATGCGCCGTGGCGCGACATCCACTATACCCAACCCCGCTCGCGGGCGAGACGCACCGCCGTATGCCGACTCGAAGCCCCCAGTTTGGACGCGGCGGAGGACAGATAGTTCCGTACGGTGCCCTGCGACAGCGAGGCCCACGCCGCGATGTCGGCGATGGGCGCGCCGTCGGCGGCCAGCTCCAGCACCTCGGCCTCGCGGACGGTCAGCGGCGAGTCCCCGGCGGCGATCGCGTCGGCGGCCAACTCCGGGTCCACGTGCCGGTTTCCGGCGTGCACGGTACGGATGATCTCGGCGAGCTGGAGGGCACTGACGGTCTTCGGCACGAAGCCGCGCACCCCGGCGGCCAGGGCCCTTTTGAGATGGCCCGGCCTGCCGTGGCTGGTGACGATCATCGTGCGGCAGCTGGGCAGTTCGACACGGAGCGATGTGGCGACCTTCACACCGTCGGCGCCCGGCATCTGGAGATCGAGTACGGCGACGTCCGGGCGGTGCGCCAGCGCCATCGCCAGCGCCTCGGGCCCGGACGCGGCCTCGGCGACGACGGTCAGATCGTCCTCCAGCCCGAGGAGCGCGGCGAAGGCGCCGCGGATCAGATGTTCGTCGTCGGCGAGGAGGACGCGTACGGGAGCGGCCGACGAGGCGTCGCGTGCCTGTCCGGTGCCGCTCACGCGATCACCTCGTCCGAGACGGGCCTCGGCGCCACCGGCTCGGCGGCGCTCGCGTGGACGGCCGGCACGGCTTCTCCTGACGCGGACGTGGACGTGGACGACGTCGGTGTCGGTGTCGGTGTCGGCGTCGATGCCGGCAGCGGCACCCGCGCCGTGAGCCGGAAACGCGCGCCGGCCACCGGGCCCGCGTCGAGCGTGCCGCCCAGCGTGGCCAGCCGCTCGCGCAGCCCGGCGAGCCCGGCCCCGGCCGTCCTCGGCGTGCCACCGGAACCTGCCCGGACCAGAACGCCCTGCTCGGGCAGCCCGTCGTTCTCCACGACCAGCACCGCCTCACCGCCTTCCCGTACTGACAACCGTACGGTGCAGTGCCGCGCGTCCCCGTGCCGCAGCACGTTCGTCGCGGCCTCCCGCACCACCCATCCGAGGGCCGACTGCACCGGGGGAGTCAGCTTCCCGGCGAGCCCGTCGAAAGCCGCGCCACCCGCCGCGCCGGACAGCCCGCCACTCGCCCCGCCGGCCGCCCGGTCACCCGACCGGTCACCCGCCCCGCCGGCCAGCCCTTCCGAAGGCTCTTCGCCGCCGCTTGGGACGGTTCCGCCGGTCGCCCCGGAGGCCGCCCCCGCGCCCTCCAGAGCCAGCTGGAACCCGATCCCCGCGGCCTCCAACACGCCCCGCGCGCCTTCCAGTTCGGTGTGCAGATCCACCTCCCGGTAGCCCCGCACCACCGCCCGTACCTCGCGCTGCGACTCCCGCGCTATCCGCTGCACCTCGGCCATCTGCTCGGCGGCCTTCTCCGTGCCGCCGCGCCGTACCAACTGCTCGGCGAGTTCGCTCTTGAGCGCGATCACCGCCAGATTGCGGCCCATCACGTCGTGCATGTCCCGCCCGAAGCGCAGCCGCTCCTCGGCGACGGCGAGCCGGGCCTGGAGCTCCCGGGCGGCGTCCAGGTCCCACACGGACTTGACCAGCCAGACGGAGAAGCCGCAGGCGAAGACCAGGGCGAGCGTCGCCGCCAGCACCCCGATGAGGCTGGCCAGGATGGCGCCGACCGGCAGCCGGAACACCAGTCCCGACGCCACCACGATCCCCAGCGCGGCGAGCACGCACAGCAGCATGCTCCGCACCCGGCGCACCGCGACAGCCAGCGCCCCGACCCCGAAACCGGCGAAGGTGACCAGCAGATAGGCCACGGACTGCGCGTCGTTGACGTTCGGTTCCCTGGGGAACACGCTCATGGAGGCCACCATGCCGACGGCGGTGACCACGCCCGTCGCGACCATGAGCCGGACCGGCCGGGCCCGCCTGCCGAGCGCCCAGGACAGGGCGTACGAACTGGCGACGGCGCTCACGACGGCGTGGGCGGAGACGAGCAGCAGCCACCACCCGCCCACGGGGGACCCGGCGCGCGAGAGGGTCGGCAGGCCGACGAGCCCCACCTCGATCAGGGCGAAGGAGTGGAAGGACCAGCGGGTGTAGATCTCGACCTTGGCCGGCTTGCTCCTCCCGGCCCATGAGCCCGGCGCCCGCATCCTCACCATGTCGACCCTCCCGGGCTCGTGTCCCTGTCCTCGTCCGTAACCCTGCCCCGGCGCCGCCCCGGCCACCGCGTGTCCCGCCCCGGCCACCGCGTGTCCTGCCCGCGCCACCCCGCGTCCCGCCCCGTCCCCCGCCCCGCGATCAGCGCCGCGGCTCCCAGCGGAACCACTGCTTGACCGCGAACACCGCCAGCGCCGTCCAGACCAGGGTATTCAGTCCCGCCGTCAGCAGATCGCCGCCGGAGGCGCCGCCCAGCCAGCCGGCCCGCACCAGGGTCACGACCCCGGTCATCGGCAGCACCTCGCAGACCGAGGCGACCTTGTCGGGCAGCGCCTCCAGCGGCACGAACAGCCCCGACCCCATCGCCGAGATCAGCAGCATCGGCAGGGTGCTGATCTGCGCGCTCTCCACGGTACGGGTGAACCCGGCCGAGGCCGCCGCCAGCGCCGCCATGAGCCCGATGCCCACCAGCACACCCAGGACCAGCAGCTCGGGCCGCTTCGGAGAGCTCACGTCCAGGACCGCGACCCCGACGACGACCAGCAGGACGCACTGCACGAGCGCCAGCGCGCCCGACGGCAGCGCGGTCCCGGTCAGGATCTCCCGGTCGGCGACCTCGCCCGTACGGAGCCGCTTGAGCACCAGCTCCTCGCGCCGCGCGGTGTAGGCCGAGGTGAGGTTCATGTACACGACCATGAGCAGCACCATGCCGATGCCGCCCGTCAGCGCGACCTCGGTGATGCTCAGCCCGGTCCCGCCCAGATCGACGTTCTGCAGCGAGGCCTTGGTCGAGAAGATCAGCATGATCGGCATGAAGAGGGCCATGAAGAGCATGGTCCTGTTGCGTACGAAGAGGGCCAGCTCGGCGCGCCCCAGCGCGCTCAGACGCCCCGTGGCGGTCGTCGTCCCGCCCTCGGCGGCCGTCTCCCGGTTCTGTGCGACTGCCGTGCTCATGCTGCTACCGCCTCTCCGGTCTCGCCCAGGGACGCGCCGGCGGCGTCTGCCCCGGTGCGCTGTGCCGCGATCTCCAGGAACGCCTCTTCGAGCGAGGCCGACCGGGCGTCGATCGCTTCGAGCTGTACGCCGAACTCGTCCGCCCAGCGCAGCAGTTCACCGAGATCCCGCTGGAGTTCCTGGGTACGGATGTCGATCTGCCGGCCGTCCGCCGCCGCGCGCAGCGTGAGCGGCAGATGCCCCGGCTCGACCCCCACGGGCAGCATGAACCGGATCCGGGCGGGCCTGGTCGCGGTCACCTCCGCCGGTGTCCCGGAGACCACGATCCGGCCCGCGTGCATGATCGCCAGCCGGTCCGCGAGGCCCTCGGCCTCCTCCAGGTAGTGGGTGGTCAGCAGCACGGTGGTGCCGGCGTCGCGCAGCTCCCGCACCAGCTCCCAGGTGTCCCGGCGCCCCTCGGCGTCCAGACCGGTCGTCGGCTCGTCAAGGAACAGCACCTCCGGCCGTCCGAGCAGCGCGAGCGCCAGGTCCAGGCGCCGCTTCTCACCGCCGGAGAGCTGCTTGACCCGCACCCCGGCGCGCTTGCTCAGCCCCACGAGGTCGAGCGCCTCGTCGGCGGGCCGTGCCCCGCTGGTGCAGCCCGCCCACATCCGTACGGTCTCCTTGACCGTCAGATCGCTGGGGAAGCCGCCTTCCTGGAGCATCACGCCTGTGCGTGGCCGTACCTCGGCCCTGTCCGTGTACGGGTCGCGTCCGAAGACGCGCACCGTGCCGCCGCTGGGGCGGGTGAGGCCCTCCAGCATCTCGACGGTGGAGGTCTTGCCCGCGCCGTTGGTGCCGAGCAGCGCGAACAGCTCGCCCTCCCCGACGCTGAAGGAGATCTCGTTCACCGCCTGGAATCCTCCGGCGTACGTGCGCCGGAGCCGCTCCACCTCGATGACGTTGCCGTCTGCCGTGCTCGTCCTGTGGGTTCCCCGAGTCCGTGTCATGCCTCAAGGTTTCCGCCGGATCGGGCCCGGGAGCAGTGCGCGCTGTCATCAGTGCTCATGACAAATGTCATCGGTGCGCGGACCACGCCGGGGACGTGAGGCCTCCGCGTCCGATGTCCACACGCGACGAAGGCCCCGGTCAGAAGTGACCGGGGCCTTCGATTCGGAGCGGACGACCAGGTTCGAACTGGCGACCTCAACCTTGGCAAGGTTGCGCTCTACCAACTGAGCTACGTCCGCAGTGCATCGCCCACCGAGAAACAGCCTCGATGTGATGCAGAGCGGGTGACAGGAATCGCACACTGCGCCTCCCCCTTGGAAAGGGGGCGTTCTACTACTGAACTACACCCGCACGCTGCGTCGGGTTCGGCTTTTCGGCCTTGCCCTTCGGCGTGCTCCAGACTCTAGCCGATCGCCGGGGGTGCAGTGCAACTCCGTTCCCGGCGTGCCCGTCCGGCCGCCCCGGCGGCCGGTGTCTCAACTCGCCTCGCGGAACGCCTCGTAGACGCGCTTGGGGATACGGCCCCGGGCCGGCACCTCCATCCGGTGCGAGAGCGCCCAGGCGCGTACGGCCGCCGGGTCGGGCGCGAGCGCCGTGTGCCGGTACGGCTTGCGGTTCCGGCCGGCGTGGGTCTGTCGCCGGCCCGCCGCGAGGTACGGGGCCAGGGCCTTGCGCAGTTTCTTGGCATTGGCGGGATTGAGGTCGATCTCGTACGACTTCCCGTCGAGGCCGAACGAGACCGTTTCCGCCGCTTCTCCGCCGTCGATGTCGTCGGAGAGCATGACCACTACGCGTTGCGCCACGGATATCGGTCCTTTCGTGCGGCACCCGCTCCGTCGGCCCGTGCTTCTGAAACATGGCTGACGTGCGGCGATACCGGCCTTCCGGCTGTTTAGGAGCAATGCGACTTTCTGCTCTATTCCTTTGTACAGCGAACCGCGTCGCATTGTGAAGCCCAGCCAATTGCATCAGCGTGTCCGACGGCAATGGCGGAGGCGAGTTTTTTCCGGGATTTTTCCGTGCGGTCTCGCGGTGCGATATCGACGGAGATCGTCGGGGAGTCCGGCGGCACCCGCATATCTACCCGCGTAGATTTTGTGTACGGGTACGCTGATGGGACTCGGGGGGTCGGGGGATTCCCCGGTCAGAACCACAGCCGCAGACAGCTGCACACAGCCGCACCACACCACCGGGAGTGCCAGTGGCACGCGTCGTAGTCGACGTCATGCTCAAGCCGGAGATCCTCGACCCGCAAGGACAAGCAGTGCAGCGAGCACTGCCCCGGCTGGGTTTCGACGGGATCGCGGACGTCCGCCAGGGAAAGCGTTTCGAGCTGGAGGTGGAGGGCCCGGTCGACGAGGCCGCCCTCGCCCGCATCCATGAGATGGCCGAGACGTTCCTCGCCAACACCGTCATCGAGGACTTCGTCGTAAAGGTGGAGTCGTGACCACTCGTATCGGAGTCGTCACTTTCCCCGGCACACTCGACGACCGCGACAGTCTTCGCGCAGTCGGGATCGCCGGAGCCGAGCCCGTCTCGCTCTGGCACCGCGACAAGGACATCAAGCAGGTCGACGCCGTCGTCCTGGCGGGCGGATTCAGCTATGGCGACTATCTGCGGGCCGGCGCCATTTCCCGTTTCTCGCCGGTGATGGAGACGATCATCGAGCAGGCGAAGGGCGGCATGCCGGTCCTCGGGATCTGCAACGGCTTCCAGATCCTGACCGAAACGCATCTGCTGCCGGGCGCGATGCTGCGCAACAACCATCTGCACTTCATCTGCCGCGACCAGAGGCTGCGGGTGGAGAACGCGGAGAGCGCGTGGACCGCCGACTACACGGCCGGCCAGGAGATCTCCGTACCGCTGAAGAACATCGACGGCCGGTACGTGGCCGCCGAGAGCGTCCTGGACGAGCTGGAGGCCGAGGGCCGGGTCGCCTTCCGCTATCTGGACGGCAATCCGAACGGCTCGCTCCGCGACATCGCGGGCATCACGAACGCGGCGGGCAACGTCGTCGGCCTGATGCCGCACCCCGAGCACGCCGTGGAACCGCTGATCGGTACGGGCCGTACCGACGGGCTCGGGTTCTTCACCTCGATCCTGAAGAAGCTGGTAAGCGCCTGATGACGATCAAGAACCTCGACACCGTCAAGAACGCGGCGGGGACGCCCGACGTCGACCAGCCCTGGAAGGAACTCGGCCTCAAGGAGGACGAGTACACCCGGATCCGGGAGATCCTCGGGCGCCGGCCGACCGGCGCCGAGCTGGCCATGTACTCGGTGATGTGGTCGGAGCACTGCTCGTACAAGAGCAGCAAGGTCCACCTCAAGCAGTTCGGCGACAAGGCCCCGGCCAGCGACGCGATGCTCGTGGGCATCGGCGAGAACGCGGGCGTCGTGGACGTCGGCCAGGGGTACGCGGTCACCTTCAAGGTCGAGTCGCACAACCACCCCTCGTACATCGAGCCCTACCAGGGCGCGGCCACCGGTGTCGGCGGCATCGTCCGCGACATCCTCGCCATGGGCGCCCGCCCGGTCGCCGTCGTGGACCCGCTGCGCTTCGGCGCGGCCGACCACCCCGACACCCGGCGGGTGCTGCCCGGTGTCGTCGCGGGCATCGGCGGTTACGGCAACTGCCTGGGCCTGCCGAACATCGGCGGCGAGGTCGTCTTCGACCCCTGCTACCAGGGAAACCCGCTGGTCAACGCCGGCTGCATCGGCGTGATGAGGCACGAGGACATCCACCTCGCGCAGGCGTCGGGCCCCGGCAACAAGGTGATCCTCTACGGCGCCCGCACCGGCGGCGACGGCATCGGCGGCGTCTCGGTGCTGGCCTCCGAGACCTTCGAGTCGACCGGACCGGCCAAGCGCCCGGCTGTCCAGGTGGGCGACCCGTTCCAGGAGAAGCTCCTCATCGAGTGCACCCTGGAGATCTTCGCGGAGAAGCTGGTCGCCGGTATCCAGGACCTCGGCGGCGCGGGCCTCTCCTGTGCGACGAGCGAGCTGGCGTCCGCCGGATCCGGCGGTATGCGGGTCGAGTTGGACACCGTGCCGCTGCGCGACTCCTCCCTCTCGCCCGAGGAGATCCTCATGAGCGAGTCGCAGGAGCGCATGTGCGCGGTCGTCGAGCCCGACAAGGTCGACCGGTTCATGGAGATCTGCGAGAAGTGGGACGTCATCGCCACCGTCATCGGTGAGGTCACCGAGGGCACCCGGCTGGAGATCTTCTGGCACGGCGAGCAGATCGTGGACGTGCCGCCGCGCTCGGTCGCGCACGACGGCCCGGTCTACCACCGGCCGTACGCCCGTCCCGACTGGCAGGACGCGCTCCAGGCCGACGACGCCAACAAGCTTGCCCGGCCCGCGAACCCGGCCACGCTGCGCGAACAGGTGCTGCGGCTCGTCTCCTCGCCGAACCAGGCGTCGAAGGCGTGGATCACCGACCAGTACGACCGCTTCGTCCAGGGCAACACCGTGCTCGCGCAGCCCGAGGACGCGGGCATGGTCCGGATCGACGAGGAGTCGAACCTCGGCGTGGCGATGGCGACGGACGGCAACGGCCGCTTCGCCAAGCTCGACCCGTACGCGGGCGCGCAGCTCGCGCTGGCGGAGGCGTACCGCAACGTCGCCGCCTCCGGTGCCACGCCGCTCGCCATCTCGGACTGCCTGAACTTCGGTTCGCCCGAGGATCCGGCGGTCATGTGGCAGTTCGCCGAGGCCACCCGCGGACTGGCCGACGGCTGCCTCCAGTTGGGCACCCCGGTCACCGGCGGCAACGTCTCGCTCTACAACCAGACCGGCGAGACCGCGATCCACCCGACACCGGTGGTGGCCGTGCTCGGCGTGATCGACGACGTCACGCGCCGTACGCCGATCGCCTTCGCGGAAGAGGGCCAGCTCCTCTATCTGCTGGGCGAGACCCGCGAGGAGTTCGGCGGGTCGGCGTGGTCGCAGGTGATCCACGACCATCTGGGCGGACTGCCGCCCACGGTCGACCTGGACCGGGAGAAGCTGCTCGGCGAGATCCTGATCTCGGCTTCGCGCGACGGCATGATCGACGCGGCGCACGACCTGAGCGACGGCGGTCTGATCCAGGCCGTCACCGAGTCGTGCCTGCGGGGCGGCAAGGGCGCGCGGCTGGTCGTGCCGGACTCGTCGTCGGTCAGCGGGTCCACCACCGGCGACGCCTTCACGTTCCTGTTCAGCGAGTCGGCGGGGCGCGCGGTCGTCGCCGTGCCGCGCAGCGAGGAGACGCGCTTCACCGACATGTGCGGGGCGCGCGGGCTGCCCGCGACACGGATCGGTGTGGTCGACGGCGAGGACGTCGAGGTCCAGGGCGAGTTCAGCATCCCGCTGAGCGAACTGCGCTCCGCCCACGAGGGCACGATCGAGGCGCTGCTGGCCTGACCCCGGGCCCCGCGTCCCGCCTCGGCCCCTGTCCGGTTCGCACACTGAACCGGGCGGGGGCCTCCTCATGCCCCCGGACGTACGCCCTCGGCGTCCGGGCCCGGCCGGAGGGCTCGCCGCGCGGCCGGCTCGATTAGCCTCCCGGTCATGCCCCCGGCCAAGAAGCGCAAGAAACGCGGTTACGACTCCGACAAGACCCGTACCGCGGTCCTCACCCAGTTCGCGCACGTGCGCGAAGCCGTCGCCGCCCTCACCCCCGGGCAGCTCGCCCTCCCCGCCGGTCTCGGCGACTGGACCGTACGCGAGCTGACCGCGCATCTGTGCATGGGCGTCGAGAGCGTCGGCCGCGCGCTGGAACAGCCCGCGCCGCCCGTCGCGGAGGTGGGACTGCCCGAGTGGGCCTTCGCGACCGCCGCGGTGGCCGTCCCGATCTCGGACGACGTCAAGGCGTACGCGGCCTCCGCCGAGCCGGCCGAGCTGTTCGAGCGCACGGCCGACCGGATCGCCGAGCTGCTGGGGGACACGCCGCCCGGCCGGCTGATCGGCGTCCGGGTCGGCGCGATGACCCTCGGCGACTTCCTGGTCACGCGCGCCGTGGAGCTCGTCGTCCACACCGACGACCTGAACCGGGCCGCCGGGCTCGACATCCCCCTCGACCGGCAGGCGCTCGCCGCGTGCACACGGCTGCTCGCCGACGCGCTCGCGGAGAAGGCGCCGGGGGCCTCCACGGAGGTGCGCATCCCGCCGTACGCCGTCGTGCAGTGCGTGGAGGGACCCCGGCACACCCGCGGCACCCCGCCGAACGTCGTCGAGACGGACCCGGTCACCTGGCTGCGGCTCGCGACGGGACGTACGACATGGGCCGAGGCCCTGGCATCGGCGCAGGTCAGCGCCAGCGGCGAGCGCGCGGATCTCGGCGGACTGCTCCCGGTCATGAGCTGAGCCGACCGGGTCCGGCCGGTCCGGCGCGGCGATCGCACGGAACCGGACCCGGGCCTGCTCCGTCCCAGCGGTATGCGGAAACAGCCACTGACCAACGTCACCGCCCTCACGACCCTGGCGCTCATCGCCCTCGCCGGCTGCGGCACGGACTCCGGCAGAGAGGGCGCCGGGGAGGTGCGGACCGATCCGTCCCTGACCGATGTGCGCTGGACCATCGAGAGCCTCAACGTCGACGGCAAGAAGATCGCGGTACCCGCCGGGGCCACCTTCGAGATCGACTCCAAGGGCACGGCCAGCGCGCGGACCGGCTGCAACGGTGTCGCAGCGAAGGTCACCGTCGACGGCGACACGATCACCGTCGGTGAGAGGCTGCCGACGACGCTGAAGGGCTGCCCGGGGATGCTCGGCACCTTCGAGGAGGCTCTCGGCGGCGCCTTCTCGGGCAAGCTGAAGGCCAAGGTCGAGGACAAGAAGCTCACCCTCACCGGGGCCGGAGGCGACTCCATCGCCATGTCCGCCGAGAAGCCGGCCCCGCTCGTCGGCACCGGATGGGCCGTCGACAGTCTCGTCTCCGACGGGACCGCCCGCTCGCTGCCCAAGGGCAAGAAGGGGGAGACGCCGAAGGCGACCCTCACCTTCGCCAAGGACGGGACCGTGAGCGGCAACCTCGGCTGCAACGGGTTCTCGGCGCCCGCGAAGGTCGCGGGCTCCACGATCACCTTCGGGCCCCTCAGGGCGACCCGGAAGCTCTGCCCCGAGCCGGGAATGTCCGTGGAGCGGGAGCTGATGAAGGTGCTCAAGGGCAAGGTCACGTATGAGGTGCACCACCGTGAGCTGACCCTCAGGACGGCCGGCGGCGAGGGATTCAACGCCGGCGCGGGGGCCCCGGCGAAGTAGTGCGGGCACGGTTCTCGCTGGTGAAGGAGGACCTCCCCGGGCGGGCCGGTGGCGACACGCCGCCGGCCCTCCGCCGGGTCCACCTCATGGCCCACTTCCGTACCGCATTCGGACCAGCGGTCGATCTCGCCTACACTCGGTGGCGTGCCTCGTGGTGATGGACGACTCAGCCACGACCTGCTCCCCGGCGAGAAGGGCCCTCAGGACGCTTGCGGCGTCTTCGGAGTCTGGGCCCCCGGTGAAGAGGTCGCCAAGCTCACCTACTTCGGACTGTATGCACTGCAACACCGTGGACAGGAGTCCGCGGGCATCGCAGTGAGCAACGGCTCCCAGATCCTTGTGTTCAAGGACATGGGCCTTGTCTCACAGGTCTTCGACGAAACTTCCCTCGGCTCCCTCCAAGGGCATATCGCCGTGGGTCACGCCCGCTACTCCACCACCGGAGCCTCGGTGTGGGAGAACGCGCAGCCGACCTTCCGGGCCACCGCCCACGGTTCGATCGCTCTCGGTCACAACGGCAATCTGGTCAACACGGCGGAGCTCGCCGGACTGGTCGCCGACCTGCCCAAGGAGAACGGCCGCACCACCCGGGTGGCCGCCACCAACGACACCGATCTGATCACGGCGCTCCTCGCCGGGCAGACGGACGACGAGGGCAAGCCCCTCACCGTCGAAGAGGCCGCGCCGCAGGTCCTGCGGCACACCAAGGGCGCCTTCTCGCTCGTCTTCATGGACGAGAGCACCCTCTACGCGGCCCGCGACCCCCAGGGCATCCGCCCGCTGGTCCTCGGCCGGCTCGAACGCGGCTGGGTCGTGGCCTCCGAGAGCGCCGCCCTCGACATCTGCGGCGCCTCCTACGTCCGGGAGATCGAGCCCGGCGAGCTGATCGCCATCGACGAGAACGGCCTGCGCAGCTCCCGATTCGCTGAAGCGAAGCCCAAGGGCTGTGTCTTCGAGTATGTGTATCTGGCCCGCCCCGACACCGACATCGCCGGCCGGAACGTCTACCTCTCCCGGGTGGAGATGGGACGGAAACTCGCCAAGGAAGCACCGGCCGACGCCGACCTCGTCATAGCGACGCCCGAGTCCGGCACCCCCGCCGCGATCGGTTACGCGGAGGCGAGCGGCATCCCGTACGGCTCGGGACTCGTGAAGAACGCGTATGTGGGCCGGACCTTCATCCAGCCCTCACAGACCATCCGCCAGCTCGGCATCCGGCTCAAGCTCAACCCTCTCAAAGAGGTCATCAGGGGCAAGCGCCTGGTGGTCGTCGACGACTCGATCGTCCGCGGCAACACCCAGCGCGCCCTGGTCAAGATGCTCCGCGAGGCGGGCGCCGCCGAGGTCCACATCCGGATCTCGTCCCCGCCGGTGAAGTGGCCCTGCTTCTTCGGCATCGACTTCGCCACGCGCGCGGAGCTGATCGCCAACGGCATGTCCGTCGAGGAGATCGGCACGTCACTGGGGGCCGACTCCCTCTCGTACATCTCCATCGACGGCATGATCGAGGCGACCACCATCGCCAAGCCGAACCTCTGCCGCGCCTGCTTCGACGGCGAGTACCCGATGGACCTGCCCGACCCCGAACTCCTCGGCAAGCAGCTGCTGGAGACCGAGCTGGCGGGCGGTGCCGACGCCGCCGACGCGCTCCGGCGGCCGTAACAACGGCCGTGAGCGCCCGTGAACGTGCCCGTACGGCCCGCCGCGACCTCCTTTCCGGCCGCGGCGGCCCGCAGGCACGTCCCGAACCCACGGACCCGACCACGGACCCGAACCGAATCTCCGCAGCAATGACACGAAAGCTCCCCGCCATGCCAGCTGAATCCCCCGGTGCCTCCTACGCCGCCTCGGGCGTCGACATCGAGGCCGGCGACCGTGCCGTCCAGCTGATGAAGGAGTGGGTGAAGAAGACCCAGCGCCCCGAGACCGTCGGGGGCCTCGGCGGCTTCGCCGGCCTCTTCGACGCCTCCGCGCTCAAGCGCTACGAGCGTCCGCTGCTCGCCTCGGCCACCGACGGCGTGGGCACCAAGGTCGATCTGGCCCGCAGGATGGGCGTCTACGACACGATCGGCCACGACCTCGTGGGCATGGTCGTGGACGACCTGGTGGTGTGCGGCGCCGAGCCGCTGTTCATGACCGACTACATCTGCGTCGGCAAGGTGTTCCCCGAGCGGGTCGCCGCCATCGTCAAGGGCATCGCCGAGGGCTGTGTGCTGGCGGGCTGCGCCCTCGTCGGCGGCGAGACCGCCGAGCACCCCGGACTCCTCGGCGAGGACGACTTCGACGTCGCCGGCGCCGGTACGGGCGTGGTCGAGGCGGACCGGCTGCTGGGCGCGGATCGTATCCGTACGGGTGACGTCGTGATCGCCATGGAGTCCTCCGGACTTCACTCCAACGGGTACTCACTTGTGCGGCACGTGGTGTTCGACCGGCTCGGCTGGTCGCTGGAGCGCGAGGTCGAGGAGTTCGGCCGGACGCTCGGGGCCGAGCTGCTGGAGCCCACCAGGATCTACTCGCTGGACTGCCTGGCCCTGACCAGGACCACCGAGGTGCACGCTTTCAGCCACATCACCGGAGGCGGCCTTGCCAACAACCTGGCGCGGGTCGTACCGGACCATCTGCACGCGACGGTCGACCGCTCGACCTGGACGCCCGGCCCCGTCTTCGAGCTGATCGGCTCGGCGGGTCAGGTGGAGCGCACGGAGCTGGAGAAGACGCTCAACATGGGCGTCGGCATGGTCGCCGTCGTCCCCGAGGAGTCGGTGGACACGGCCCTCACGACGCTCGCCGACCGGGGTGTGGGCGCCTGGGTGGCCGGCGCCGTCGTGGACCGGCAGAGCACCGGCGCCGCCACGGGCGCGGCGCTGACCGGGGACTATGCCTAGGCAGGGGAGCGCGCCGAGAGGGCGCCGGTCTCATGGTGAAACCCGGTCCGGGGAGCCCGGACCGGGTCACATGGGTGATTTCTTTGTGAGGTGTACGTACGTCAAGCGCCGCGGCGCTGTGACGACGGGCCGGACTCCTCGTCCTCTTCGTCGTCGTTGTACAGCTCCGCGTACTGTGCGTACGGGTCATCTTCCTCGTCGTCATCCTCGAACGGCTCAGCGTTCGGCGGTTGACTCGAAGGCGATGCGCCCAGCTCATTGGCCAGACGCGACAGGTCTGTCCCGCCGCTGTTGTACTTCAGCTGGCGGGCGACCTTTGTCTGCTTGGCCTTGGCCCGGCCGCGCCCCATGGCTCGACCCCCTCGGTGACGGGGCTCCACGGCCCCAGAGTCTTGACACGCGTTCATGTTTCAGAACGAGCTCTCCGCAGAGAGACCCGTCCTTAGGACTTCAACGGTACCTGCTTCCGCGGCCATACGGTACGCCGCCCGCATGACGCGCCTCGGCGCGGGACCGGCGAGAACAGATGTCCTCGCTGGTCAGCTGCGATTTTAACCTCTTCTCGAGGGGCGACCCGCCGACCGGGGTGAGTCTCGTCTCCCCCGGAGCCGCGCGACGGCTCCACGCCGGCCGATCGCCCTCCGCGGACCTCAGCGGCGGCGTGCCTCCGAGATGCGCTGCTCGGCGATCCGGTCGGCGGCGGCGGCCGGCGGAATCCCGTCGTCCTTCGCACGTGCGAATATTGAAAGCGTGGTGTCGAAGATCTTCGATGCCTTCGCCTTCGACCGCTCGAAGTCGAATCCGTGCAGCTCGTCGGCGACCTGGATCACGCCTCCGGCGTTGACCACGTAGTCGGGCGCGTAGAGGATGCCGCGTTCGGCGAGATCCTTCTCGACACCGGGGTGCGCGAGCTGGTTGTTGGCCGCTCCGCACACCACCCGCGCGGTCAGCGCGGGCACGGAGTCGTCGTTGAGCGCGCCCCCGAGCGCGCACGGCGCGTAGATGTCCAGGCCCTCGGCGCGGATCAGCGCGTCGGTGTCGGCGGCGACGGTGACCTCGGGGTGGCGGTCGGTGATGCGGAGGACGGACTCGTCCCGTACGTCCGTGATCACGACGGAGGCGCCGTCCTGGAGCAGATGCTCGACCAGGAGGTGCCCGACCTTGCCGACTCCCGCGATGCCCACCTTCCGGCCCCGCAGTGAGGGGTCGCCCCACAGATGCTGGGCGCTGGCGCGCATTCCCTGGAAGACGCCGAAAGCGGTCAGTACGGAGGAGTCGCCGGCGCCGCCGTTCTCGGGCGAGCGGCCGGTCGTCCAGCGGCACTCGCGCGCGACGACGTCCATGTCGGCGACATACGTGCCGACGTCGCAGGCGGTGACGTAACGGCCGCCGAGCGAGGCCACGAACCTGCCGTACGCCAGCAGCAGCTCTTCGGTCTTGATCAGCTCGGGGTCTCCGATGATCACGGCCTTGCCGCCGCCGTGGTCCAGGCCGGCCATGGCGTTCTTGTACGACATCCCCCGCGACAGGTTCAGCGCGTCGGCGACGGCGTCCTGCTCGGAGGCGTACGGGTAGAAACGAGTGCCGCCCAGGGCGGGGCCCAGGGCGGTGGAGTGCAGAGCGATGACTGCCTTGAGCCCGCTGGCACGGTCCTGACAGAGCACGACCTGTTCATGGCCACCTTGCTCGGAGTGGAACAGAGTGTGCAGTGCGTCGACAGTTGCGACAGGGGCTCCGGTCACATCGGTCACGGTGGTGACTCCCAAGTACGAAGCGGTGAGAGCCCTCCTGGGGGTGGGGAGGGACTTGTTTGGGCATGAGGGTAAGTCCTACCGCGACGTAGATCCGACGCAGTGCCGAGGATCACCCTCTCGGGGGGTACGGGCGTGGGACGATTCGGCCCATGCCAGCGGTGTCTTCACTCCTCGTCCCTTACGCCTCCTACCTGCGCGTGTACGAGCCCCTGGCCGCATTCCCGGAACCGGAGAGAAGCCACTGGGCGCGTTACGCCGCCCGGGAGCGTACGCCCACCGCACAGGACGAACTCCGGCGTTCCCTGGCGGACTTGCTGCCCACCCCGCCCGTCGCGGTGCCCGTGCACGAGAGCGCCGACGCGTTCGTGACGGAGGTGGACGGCGTGGTGTGCGTGTGCCCCTGGCGGACCCGGCTGCGCGGCTGGCTGGCGCTGGAGTCGCTGGGCGACATGCTGCCGAAGCCCCTGCTGGAGGCCGTACTGCCGTCCGTGGTGCGCGAGCAGGCCGCCGCCGACTTCGAGCAGTGGCGCGAGCGCAACCCGGACGCCCGGCCGTGGATCAGGACGGCGGTCTGGCAGGTGCCGGTGCGCTGGTTCACGCTCTTCGCCGACGACGAGCGCGAGTACCGGGCGTACGAGGAGTCCGGCCCCACGGCGCCCGCCCTGCGCTACCGGACCCCGATGGTGCAGGCGCGGCGGAGGCTGGCCCGCGCGCTGAAGGCGCTGCGGGAGTCGGTCGACGAGGGACCGCTGATCGAGGGCCTCATAGATGTGGGACGGTGGCTGGAGGAATTCCACCCCCGCTCGCTGGTCGAGCTCGACTACGGGGGGCTCGTGCACGCCCTGACCGGACCGCAGCTCGAAGACGACCGGTCGGCGGCGGACGTGGCGGCGGGGATCGCGGCGCTGCGGGCCGGGGACGGCGAGGCGGCGGGCGAGGCGTACGAACGGCTGGCGGAGCGCTGGCGGGCGGTCAGGGACCGACAGTTCGCCAATTGAGGCGGGGGCCGGCCGGCGCGTTGAGGCGGGGGCCGGCCGGCGCGGAGGGGCGTCCCCCGGCGGGTCGTGGCGGGTGTGCCGGCCCCAGGTCCCGCCCCCGGGGGACTTAGGCCCCGATCCGGTTTCTTTGCCCTCAAGCGTGACGGACCGCACTAACGGGGCTCTTGCGCCCATCACCCACCCTCGTGTCAAAATAGGACAAGGAGTCCGGGGAGGGCTCCTTCCGTCCAAGTAAGGGCGGAATGCTCTGCATTGCGCTCTATCGGGGGTCTCGTGACTCCAGATTGCTCCTGTGACTGATCGTCACTGCGACGTAACTGTCCGCTATGGCATGGTCCATCGGCTTCCGTCGTTGATGAACACCTGAGAGGGCAATTCCATCGGTTTGGCCGACGAGGCTGGACAGATGGTGTAGTTGTAGTGCCGAGGACAAGCCGTTCGTCCTATAACCGACTCGGCCCGCGTCCGCCATTTCGGGCAACGTGGGTCAAGGTGCAGAATTTAGAGGAAAGAACCGAGATGGTTCGGTTCTCCCGAGGAGGCCGCTCATGACCGCTCGCACCCCTGATGCCGAGCCGCTGCTGACCCCGGCTGAGGTTGCCACGATGTTCCGCGTGGACCCGAAGACGGTCACACGCTGGGCAAAGGCCGGCAAGCTCACGTCCATCCGCACGCTCGGTGGGCATCGCCGGTATCGCGAGGCAGAGGTCCGCGCACTGCTTGCGGGTATTCCGCAGCAGCGCAGCGAGGCCTGAACGTCTCGTCAGGGCACAGCTGACAACCAACCAACCCCAACCGGACACCCGGGTCCCCAATCCGGTCGTCCCGCTCCATAGCTCCACATAGCTTCGCAACGCTCCACACGACGGGCACCTGCCCCAACAGGGCCCACGCCCCCGCAACACGGGGTAAGTCACTTTGATCGCGCTGGACTCCGCCGGGTCCAGCGCGATCTTTTTTGTGCGGTGGGGCTTGAGTTGGGGGGTGACGGGAAGCGCTTGCGGGAGCGTGCAATTGCACATATCAAATTCGCGGTTTGTGGGTGGGGGGTAAGCGGAGCCGTTCCGCAAACGTGATCGGTGACACCCGTCACAGTACGAACCTCTTGCCAACTCCGGGCCAAGACCCTAATGGGGGTCGCTGTCCGCTTCTGGTGTGCGGTTCGGAGCGGAGCTGTTCGATGTTCCGTCGTCCTCGGACGGCGCGACGGTCGGAGGGGTCGCGGCCGGATCCATGGCGAGCCGCTGGAGGCGATGACAGACCGCGCAGTGGCGCGTGACATGCCGGTAGCCGGTCGCGGCCGCCAGATGGGCGCGCAGGAGCGCGCGAGTCTCGTGTCTGACCGCCGATGCCGCCATGCGCGCCACCCCCCGGATGAAGGGCCCCCGGGCTGCCGTGGAAAGGCCCCTCCAGATGACTTACCGACCCCGGGCAGACCCGTCAACCCAAGCGGCACCGCCGGAGCGGCTGTCCGGTCGGGCGGACAGCGGTGGGGCCCGTGTCCGGCAGGGGCGCGGGTTTCGTGTTGGTCGGGGCGGTCCTGACGGGTTTTGCTGTGTCCGATGGCGGCTCCGCCGCGGGCGCGGCCTCGGGGGCGGTTATCCGGTCGGGCGCGCAGCAGTGGAGCCCGTATCCGGTGGGATACGGGCTCCGTGTCGTTCAGCGCGGTCCTGACGGGATTTGCTGTGCCCGATGGCGGCTCCGCCGCGGGCGCGGCCTCGGGGCGGCTGTCCGGGCGGGCGG
The DNA here is from genome assembly GCF_042716895.1 of Streptomyces sp. NPDC058653. Lineage (NCBI taxonomy): Bacteria > Bacillati > Actinomycetota > Actinomycetes > Kitasatosporales > Streptomycetaceae > Streptomyces > Streptomyces sp. NPDC058653. Next base: position 101,973 of record NZ_JBHXRM010000014.1, read on the forward strand.
ACAGCAGTGGAGCCCGTATCCGGTGGGATACGGGCTCCGTGTCGTTCAGCGCGGTCCTGACGGGATTTGAACCCGCGGCCTCCACCTTGACAGGGTGGCGAGCACTCCAAACTGCTCCACAGGACCAGAATTCGCAGCTCCGGTGCGCTGTTCCTACCGGCGGCTGCGAAATGAGACTGTACAGCAGCGCGGACGGTGCGGTCGAACCGGATCCGCCGGCCTCCGGCCGTTACGGCACCGCCGCGTCGATCGCCTTCACGATCCGCTTGTCCGACACCGGCTGCGCCGTGCCCAGGGCATGGGCGAAGTAGCTCACCCGCAACTCCTCGATCATCCAGCGGATGTCCAGGACCTGCTGCGGCACCGGCCGTCCGCGCGGGAGCTGTTCGAGCAGCCAGGCGTACTCGTCCCGCATCTCGTGGACCTTCTCCATACGCGTCGTGTCGCGCTGCACGTTCGTCGGCATCTGCTGGAGGCGGCGGTCCGCCGCGACCAGGTAGCGCATCAGGTCCGGCAGCCTGCGCAGCCCCGTGCGGGTCACGAAGCCCGCCGGCATCAGCTCCGCCAGCTGGTCCTTCACGTCCTGGACGTTGTTGATCAGGACCAGGCTGTTCGTGGACTTCAGCCGCCGCTCGCACGCCTGCCAGGCGGCCAGGATCTGCTCGACCTGGCCGATGGTGCGCACGGTCAGGTCGACCAGGTCGGCGCGGACCCTGTCGTACAGCTTCCGGTACGACTCCTCGTCCCACGCCGGCCCGCCGTGCTCCGCGATCAGCCGGTCGGCCGCCGCGGTGGCGCAGTCCTCGAACAGCGCCTGGATCGAGCCGTGCGGGTTGCGGGACAGGGCGAGCTTCTGCTTGTTCGTGAGGGTGTCCGACGCGAACTTGGCCGGGCTGACCGGGATGTTGAGCATGATCAGCCGGCGCGTCCCCTGCCACATGGCCCGCTGCTGCTCGGCCTCGGTGTCGTAGAGCCGTACGGCCACGGTCGCGCCCTGGTCGACCAGCGCCGGATACGCCTTGACCGGCTGTCCGGCCAGTGGGGTCTTTCCCGGGCGAACACCGAGGGGACGGGTCTCGAAGGTGCGCGAGAGGGTGCCGATCGTCCAGTCGGTGAGGCCCGAGCGCTCCACGGACTCGCCCGTGGGCCCCGCCACCGCCGCCGCGGCCTGCGAGATGGCCTTGCGGGCCTTCGGCCCGAGGGCGATCCGCAGGGCCTCCAGGTCCTTGTCCTCGGCGATCTTGCGGCGCCGCTCGTCGACGATCCGGAAGGTGATCTTGAGGTGGTCGGGGACCCGGCCCGGGTCGAAGTCGTCGGCCGTGACCGGCACACCGACCATCCGCTGGAGCTCGCGCGCCAGCGTCACAGGAAGCGCTTCCTGAAGAGGCACCGCGCGTTCGAGGAACTTCTTCGCGTAGTTCGGCGCCGGGACGTAGTGGCGGCGGATCGGCTTCGGCAGCGAGCGGATCAGCTCCACCACCACCTCCTCGCGCAGACCGGGGATCTGCCAGTCGAAGCCCTCGGAGGTGACCTGGTTGAGCACGTGGAGCGGTACGTGCACGGTCACACCGTCCGCGTCGGCCCCCGGCTCGAACTGGTACGTCACCCGGAACTTGAGCCTGCCCTGCCGCCAGGAGTCCGGATAGTCGTCCTTCGTGACGGCGCCCGCCGCCTCGTTGATGAGCATCGAGCGCTCGAAGTCGAGGAGTTCGGGCTCCTCCTTGCGCCTGTGCTTCCACCACGAGTCGAAATGGGCTCCGGAGACCACATGGTCGGGCACCCGCTCGTCGTAGAAGTCGAAGAGCGTCTCGTCGTCCACGAGGATGTCGCGCCGCCGGGCGCGGTGCTCCAACTCCTCGACCTCGCCCAGAAGTTTGCGATTGTCATGGAAAAACTGATGGTGCGTCCGCCAGTCGCCCTCGACGAGCGCGTTGCGGATGAACAGGTCGCGTGAGGCCTCCGGGTCGATCCGGCCGAAGTTCACCTTGCGCCGCTCGACGATCGGTACGCCGTACAGCGTCACCTTCTCGTACGCCATCACGGCCGACTGGTCCTTCTCCCAGTGCGGCTCGCTGTAGGTGCGCTTGGTCAGATGCTGGGCCAGCGGCTCGATCCAGTCGGGATCGATCTTCGCGTTGACCCGGGCCCAGAGCCGCGAGGTCTCGACCAGCTCCGCGGACATGATGACGCGCGGCGGCTTCTTGAAGAGGGCCGAGCCGGGGAAGATCGCGAACTTCGCGTTGCGGGCGCCCACGTACTCGTTCTTCGCGCCGTCCTTCACGTCCTTGAGCCCGATGTGCGACAGCAGCCCGGCCAGGAGCGAGATGTGCACGGACTGGTCGGGCGCGGGGGCGCTGTCGTCGCTCTCGGCGACCTCGTCGACCTTTATGCCCATCTGCTTCGCGACCGTGCGCAGTTGGGAGTAGATGTCCTGCCACTCGCGGATCCGCAGGAAGTTCAGATACTCCGCCTTGCACATCCGGCGGAAGGCCGAGGAGCCGCGGGCCTTCTGCTGCTCGCGGACGTAGCGCCAGAGATTGAGGAAGGCCAGGAAGTCGGAGGTCTCGTCGCGGAAGCGGGCGTGCTGCTGGTCGGCCTGGGTCTGCTTCTCCGACGGGCGCTCGCGCGGGTCCTGGATGGAGAGCGCGGCGGCGATCACCATGACCTCGCGTACGCAGCCGTTGCGCTCGGCCTCGATGACCATCCGCGCGAGACGCGGGTCGACGGGCAGCTGCGAGAGCTTGCGGCCGAGCTGGGTGAGCTGCTTGCGCGGGTCCTTCTGCGCGGCGTCGAACGCGCCGAGTTCCTGGAGGAGCTGGACGCCGTCGCGGATGTTGCGGTGGTCCGGCGGGTCGATGAAGGGGAACTTCTCGATGTCGCCCAGGCCGGCCGCCGTCATCTGGAGGATGACCGAGGCCAGATTCGTACGGAGGATTTCGGCGTCCGTGAACTCGGGCCGCGCCTCGAAGTCGTCCTCGGAGAACAGCCGGATGCAGATGCCGTCGGACGTACGGCCGCAGCGGCCCTTGCGCTGGTTGGCGCTGGCCTGCGAGATCCGCTCGATCGGCAGGCGCTGGACCTTGGTGCGGTGGGAGTAGCGGGAGATACGGGCGGTGCCGGGATCGATCACGTACTTGATGCCCGGCACGGTCAGCGAGGTCTCCGCCACGTTCGTCGCCAGGACGATCCTGCGGGTCGCGCCGCCGCCGGGTCTCTGGAAGACGCGGTGCTGCTCGGCGTGCGAGAGGCGCGCGTACAGGGGCAGTACCTCGGTGTGCCGGAGCTTGCGCTTGTCGAGGGCGTCCGCCGTGTCACGGATCTCGCGCTCGCCGGAGAGGAAGACCAGGATGTCGCCCGGGCCCTCCGACTGGAGTTCGTCGACGGCGTCGCAGATCGCCGTGATCTGGTCGCGGTCGCCCTCGTCGCCGTCCTCTTCGAGGAGCGGGCGGTAACGGACCTCCACCGGGAACGTACGGCCCGAGACCTCCACGATCGGCGCGTCGCCGAAGTGCCGGGAGAAGCGCTCGGGGTCGATGGTCGCCGAGGTGATGACGAGCTTCAGGTCCGGGCGCCTCGGGAGGAGCTGGGCGAGGTAGCCGAGCAGGAAGTCGATGTTGAGACTGCGCTCGTGGGCCTCGTCGATGATGATCGTGTCGTACGCCCGCAGGTCGCGGTCCGACTGGATCTCGGCGAGCAGGATGCCGTCCGTCATGATCTTGACGAACGCCGAGTCCTGGTTCACCTGGTCGGTGAAGCGGACCTTCCACCCCACGGCCTCGCCGAGCGGGGTCCGCAGCTCGTCCGCGACACGCTCGGCGACCGTACGGGCGGCGATCCGGCGGGGCTGGGTGTGGCCGATCATGCCCCGGACACCCCGGCCCAGCTCCATGCACATCTTGGGGATCTGGGTGGTCTTGCCCGATCCGGTCTCACCGGCGACGATCACGACCTGGTGGTCGCGTATCGCGTCCAGGATCACGTCCTTCTTCTGGCTGACCGGCAGTTGCTCCGGGTACGTGATCGCCGGCATCCGGGCGGCCCGGGCCCGTACACGCTCGGCGGACCTGCCGGCCTCGACCGCGATCTCGTCGAGGACGGCCTGCCGGGCTTCGGGCTTGCGGATGCGCCGGACGCCTTCGAGACGGCGGCCGAGGCGCTGCGAGTCGCGCAGCGACACCTCGGCCAGCAGGGACTGAAGGTCGGCGAGGGAAGTAGACATACCGAGCCCAGGATCTCACCCGGGCCGGGCGAGTGGCGAACCCATTTCGCGGGGCGGGCACAGGGAAGCCCCCACCGAAGCTCTCGGCAGGGGCGTCTGTACTGAATGACCGGTACCGACGGCCCGTACTGAAGAAGGTCCGTACCGAAGAAGAGAAGTGGCTGGGGCCGGGATCGAACCGGCGACCTATCGCTTTTCAGGCGATCGCTCGTACCAACTGAGCTACCCAGCCACGCGGCTCTCGCGAGCCACAGCGGTCCTGACGGGATTTGAACCCGCGGCCTCCACCTTGACAGGGTGGCGAGCACTCCAAACTGCTCCACAGGACCAAGCAATGTGCGAGACGAGTCTCGCACACGGTGTTGCGTGCCCCCAACGGGATTCGAACCCGTGCTACCGCCTTGAAAGGGCGGCGTCCTGGGCCACTAGACGATGAGGGCTAAGGGCCCGCCTGGGCGCTTGGTAGCGCGTCGGGGACGTGAGAAGCATATGGGATGCGGGGAGCTATCGCCAAAACGGTTTACCGGGCGGGGGACGGGCCCGCGGGGGCGACGGGTGAGCGGGTGCCGGGCGGCCGGACGGAGGGTGAACCCGAGGGCGATCCGGAGGGTTGGCGCGAGCCTTGTCCGGACGGTGCGGTGGTCGGCGACGGCGACGGGTCCGTCCCCGGTACGCCCGCCTCCTCCGGCAGATGGCGGCTGACCTCGGCCGTCGTCAGCCCCAGCCCGCCCAGCGTGATCTCGTCCCACGCCTGGAGCCGTTTCGTCGTGCTGTCCAGATAGAGCAGCGAGGCCCGGACCTTCTCCGGCTGGTCGTTCTGGACCGCGCGCAGTCCGCCGCCGCCCGCCGAGCCCTCGATCTTCAGCCGCGTACCGAGCGGCATGATCTCGGTGTCCCGGCGGTGCACATGGCCGGCCAGCACCAGCGGCACCGTGCCGTCCGTCTCCCTGGCCGCGATCGGGTTGTGCGCGACGGCGATGTCCACCGGCGTGCCCGCCCGCTCCTGGTCGCGGATCGCCGACGCCAGCCGGATGCCCGCCATCTCCTCCGCCGGATCACCGGCGTTGACCAGCGAGCGGTCGGGGGTGAACTGCGGGTCGCCCGTGCCCGCGACCCGGATCCCCGCGACGGTGACGGCGCGGCCGTGGTCGAGGACATGGACGTTCTTCAGACCCTCCAGGTACTTCTGGGTGTCGGCCGAGTCGTGGTTGCCGCGCACCCAGACGTACGGCGCGCCGAGGTCGGGGATCGGGTCCAGGAAGCTGTTCTCGGCGGCCGAGCCGTGGTCCATGGTGTCGCCGGAGTCGATGATCAGGTCGATCCGGTACTGCTCGACCAGCGAGCCGATGATGTGCCAGGCCGCCGGGTTGAGATGGATGTCGGACACCTGGAGGACCCGCAGGGTGCCCGGGTCCGGCTGGTACGAGGGCAGGGTCGACGTCGCGTCGTACAGCTTGGTCACATTGGTGACCAGCCGCGCCAACTCCTTCTGGTAGACGTCGAATTCGGTGACGATCGAGCGCGCGCTGCCGACGACCTGCGGGGCCGAGGAGAGCAGCCCGGAGAAGCGCGGCTCCAGCACGGACTTCGGGTTCCAGGTCGCGAACGCGGTGATGCCGGACGCACTCAGCAGCACGAGCGCGAGGCCGCCGGCGGCCAGCGCGCGGCGGGGGCGGCGGTAGACGGCCAGACCGAGGGCGGTGGCGCCCGAGACGACGGCGACACAGGACCGTACGGCCAGCTCGGTCGTCCCGGCCGAGACGTCGCTCGCGACCTCCTCCTGGAGACCGGAGAGGCGTTCGGGGTGCTCGACGAGAGCCTGTGAGCGGACCGGGTCGAGCTGGTCGACGTCGACGTCGAGCCGGATCGGCGCCGTGTGCGAGTCCAGCTCCAGCGCGCCCAGCGGTGAGACGTTGATCTTCGTGCCCCCGGTGAGGGAGGGACGCAGGGTCATCCTGGTGTCCATGGGGCCCACCGGCGTACGCACACTGCCCACGATCAGCAGCCCGAGCCAGGCGCCGAGCACGACGACGGCGACGAGGCCGAGCGCGCGCGTCCAGGGGTGCGGGGAGCTCACGAGGGCGCTGGTCGGTACGGAGCCTCGGGACCGGTAGTGCCGCCGGATCCGGCTGATCGCCGTGAGCGCGGTACGGAACGGGACACGTCGTACGTCACGAGCCATTGGGCGCGTATGCCCAGGGGTGCCCCCGATCATGCCTGGGCGCCGCCGTGCCCTGATCTTGTCCACCTGCGTGACAATGGCGGGGTGCTGGAGATGACGCGCGAGGAGTTCGAGGAACTGGTGGCCGAGGCGCTCGACCGGATCCCGCCGGAGCTCATGCGGCTGATGGACAACGTCGCGGTGTTCGTGGAGGACGAGCCCGATCCCGCCGCCGCGAAGGAGTCGGGGGAGGAGTTCGATCCGGATCTGCTCGGGCTCTACGAGGGGACGCCGCTGACCGATCGCGGCGAGTGGTACGCGGGGGTGCTGCCGGACCGGATCACGATCTACCGGGGGCCGACGCTGCGGATGTGCGAGACGCGCGAGGACGTGGTGGCCGAGACGGAGATCACGGTGGTGCACGAGATCGCGCACCACTTCGGGATCGACGACGAGCGGCTGCACGAGCTGGGGTACGGGTGAGTGCGCCGGGCCCGGAGGACTTCCCGGCCCGCGCGTCCGGGGAGCCCGTCGACCCCGATGTCGATCTGCGGGTGCCCGGTCAGCGGGCCGAGACGGCGGGGCACCGGCTGTGGCAGGTGCTGGCCGTCATCTCGGCCGGCGGCGCGGCGGGCGCCACGGCCCGGTACGGCGCCGAGCGGCTGTGGCCCACGGCGGGCGGCGCGTTCCCGTGGACGACGTTCGCGGTGAACGTGCTGGGCTGCGGGCTGATCGGCGTGCTGATGGTGCTGGTCGCCGAGGACGACAGGCCGGCCCATCCGCTGGTGCGGCCGTTCCTCGGGGTGGGGGTGCTGGGCGGCTTCACGACGTTCTCGACGTACACGCTGGACTTCCTGCGGCTGGTGCGCCACGGCGAGGCGCCCGCGGCGATCGGATACGCGGCCGTGACGCTCGTGGGCGCGACGGCGGCGGTCTGGCTGACGGCGACGCTCACCCGGCGGGCGGTGGGACGGGTGGCGGCGCCGTGAACTGGCTGCTGGTGGTCGTGGGCGGCGCGGTCGGGGCGCCGCTGCGGTATCTGACGGACCGTACGGTGCAGGCGCGGCACCAGACCCTGTTCCCCTGGGGGACGTTCGCGGTGAACGTGGCGGGGAGTCTGGTGCTGGGTGTGCTGGCCGGGGCGGCCGTGTCCTCCGCGACGTACGCGCTCGTGGGTACGGGGCTGTGCGGGGCGCTCACGACGTACTCGACGTTCTCGTACGAGACGTTGCGGCTGGCCGAGCGCGGGCGGGGGCTGGTGGCCGGCGCGTATGTGACGGCGTCGGTGCTGGTCGGGCTCGGCGCGGTGTGGGCGGGGTGGGAGCTGGGGGCGCTCTGAGGGTGCTCCGAGGGCGGCCGGCGCGGGACGGCCGGTCGGGCTTCGGGGCGTGGCGGGCGTGTCCCTTGTGGGGAAAAGGGAGTTGGACAGGGCATTCCTTCCCTGCCGTCGGGCTTCCCTCGGGCTCCCCTCGGCGGGCGAGCCGTTTCCCGCCCCGGAGGTGCCCCGCGTGCGCCAGTTGTCCGCCCCCGGCCGTTTCGCCGTCTGGATCGTCACCTCGCTGGCCGTCGCGACCTCCACGGGCTGCATGAGCGTCGGTGACGACGGAGGGAAGCCGGCCCCCTCACGATCGGCCGAGCCGGCCGGGGCCGCGGCCGAGGAGGACGGCGGTACGGCGGCCGACGCCGGCGTGGGCCTGCCGGCGGGCGGCCTGAGCGGCGCGGTGCCGAAAGACGCCGGGAAGAGCGGCAAGAACGGCGAGAAGAGGAGGCCGGGCGACCCGAAATCCTCCCGCGACCCGTCGGCGAAGCCGTCCAAGGGCCCGGACGGCAAGCCGGTGCCCCCGGCGCCGAGGCCGCCCGGCGGCGACGTACCGCCCGTGGAACAGCCGACCTGGACCCCGCTGCCGCCCTCCGAGCCGCCCGAGCCGAACCCCCCTGCGGAGCCGCAGCCCGAGCCCGAGCCGACCGGCCCGCCGGACGTGCCCACGGCGTCGCCGGCGGCGGACGTACGGACGAACGGTTGGCGGCCGGGGGACGGGACGGGGATGCGGAAGGAGCCCGTGGCGTCGCCGCAGTTGGGGCCGGTGTGAGGCGGATCGCGGGGAAGCGGTTTGCCAGGGAGGGGGAGCGGTGCGTATGGTAGTAGATCGTTTGATCATTGCCTGGCGCCGACACAGAAGAGCGCCGCGTGGCGCGTACTCTCCCTTGCCGTGGCTGACCGCATTGAGGCGGTCGAATTGCGAATCACGGAGTTTGGGCGCGTGCCGAGACTCCGGAAGGTTTCGCATTTCGCATGTCCATTTCCAGTACTGACCACGCCGTCATGCCCGAGAACGAATCCAACGAGAACCACTCCGACGGTTCGCTCGTGAGCAGCGCGGCGGACGCCGTGGAGACGACCGAGGCCGCCGAGCGCGCCGAGGCCCCCACGACCCCGAAGACCCCCGAAATCACCTTCGGCGACCTGGGGTTGCCCGAAGGCATCGTCCGCAAGCTCACCCAGAACGGCGTCATCGCCCCCTTCCCGATCCAGGCCGCGACCATCCCGGACGCCCTGGCCGGCAAGGACATCCTGGGCCGCGGCCGTACCGGCTCCGGCAAGACCCTCGCGTTCGGTCTGCCGCTGCTGGCCACCCTCGCCGAGGGCCACACCGAGAAGAAGAAGCCCCGCGGCGTCATCCTGACCCCGACCCGCGAGCTGGCGATGCAGGTCGCCGACGCCCTCCAGCCGTACGGCGACGTGCTCGGCCTGAAGATGAAGGTCGTCTGCGGCGGTACGTCCATGGGCAACCAGATCTACGCGCTGGAGCGCGGTGTCGACGTCCTCGTCGCCACCCCGGGCCGGCTGCGCGACATCATCAACCGCGGCGCGTGCTCCCTGGAGAACGTACAGATCGCGATCCTCGACGAGGCCGACCAGATGTCCGACCTGGGCTTCCTGCCCGAGGTCACCGAGCTGCTCGACCTGGTGCCGAGCGGCGGCCAGCGGATGCTCTTCTCCGCCACGATGGAGAACGAGATCAGCACGCTGGTCAAGCGCTACCTGAAGAACCCCGTGCACCACGAGGTCGACAGCGCGCAGGGCAACGTCACGACCATGAGCCACCACGTGCTCGTCGTGAAGCCCAAGGACAAGGCGCCGGTCACGGCGGCGATCGCGGCGCGCAAGGGCCGCACGATCATCTTCGTCCGTACGCAGCTGGGCGCCGACCGTATCGCCGAGCAGCTCCGCGACTCGGGTGTGAAGGCCGACGCGCTGCACGGCGGTATGACGCAGGGCGCGCGCACCCGGACGCTGGCGGACTTCAAGGAGGGTCACGTCAACGCGCTCGTCGCGACCGACGTGGCCGCCCGCGGTATCCACGTCGACGGCATCGACCTGGTCCTGAACGTGGACCCGGCCGGTGACCACAAGGACTATCTGCACCGCTCGGGCCGTACGGCTCGGGCCGGCAAGTCCGGCGTCGTCGTCTCACTGGCCCTGCCGCACCAGCGCCGCCAGATCTTCCGGCTCATGGAGGACGCGGGCGTCGACGCCGCGCGTCACATGGTCGCCGGAGCCGGCGCGTTCGAGCCGGAGGTCGCCGAGATCACCGGCGCCCGTTCGCTGACCGAGGTCCAGGCCGACTCCGCGAACAACTCCGCCAAGCAGGCCGAGCGCGAGGTCGCCGACCTCACCAAGGAGCTGGAGCGCCTCCAGCGACGGGCCGGCGAACTGCGCGAGGAGGCCGACCGCCTCGTCGCCCGCGCCGCGCGCGAGCGTGGGGACGACCCGGAGGCGGCGGTGGCGGAGGTCGCCGCCGAGGCCGTGGCGGCCATCGAGGCCGCGACGGCGGCCGCGTCGGTGCCGGCGCAGGCTCCCCGCGACGACCGTGGCAACTACGCCCGCCGCGACGACCGCGGTGAGCGCAGCGGCCGGGGCGGCGCGAAGGGGTACACGCCGCGCGACGGCGGCAGCGGCGACCGTGGTGGTTTCCAGCGTCGTGAGGAGCGCGGCAGCTACGGCCGTCGTGACGACCGCCGCGACGACCGTGGCGGCTTCCAGCGCCGCGACGACCGTCCGGCGAGCGGTGGCTTCCAGCGCCGTGACGACAGGCCCGCGGGCGGCGGTTTCCAGCGCCGTGACGACAGGCCGGCCGGTGGTGGTTTCCAGCGTCGTGAGGACCGTGGCAACTACGGCCGTCGTGACGACCGCCGCGACGACCGCCCCTCGGGCGGCGACCGCCGCGACGGCGCCCGCCCCCTGGAGCGCCGCGAGCACCGTCCCACCGGTGACCGCCCGTTCAACCGCGACCGCCGCGACGACCGTCCCTCGGGCAGCTTCCGCTCGGGCGGCCACGACCGCCCGTCGGGCCGCCGCGACGACCACCGTGGCGGCACGACCGGCACCGGCACGAGCACGGGCTCGTTCGGCCGCCGCGACGACAAGCCGCGCTGGAAGCGCAACGGCTGACCCCATCCCCTGAGCCGGACCCGACGGGGCCCGTACCGCACCGACCCCGGCTGCGGCACGGGCCCCGCCCCGGTGCCCCACCCCCCCCACCGGGGGATACCCGATCGGCGGGGCGCCCGGGGCGGGCTATGCTCGTGGATGACTCGTCAGGGGCCGTTAGCTCAATTGGCAGAGCAGCGGACTTTTAATCCGTTGGTTGTGGGTTCGAGTCCCACACGGCCTACCGCTTGACCCCAGCTCAGGGCCCCTTCCCGAGCTGGGGTCGCTTCATGTTCGAGCCCATTTCGGGCACTTGCTCCAGCGATGCTCCATCGAAGTGCAAACGATCACGACACGGCGAAGCCCCGCCCACCGAGCGCATCCCGCATCCGGTGGGCGGGGCTTCGTGCTCCCCGCTTCGGCCAGCTCACACCCGGGGGACAGGTGCCGGCCGGAGGGGAAGGCCTTGCCCGTGGCACGCCGCCGCTGCCACGCTCCCGCCACTGCCATTCCAATCGAGTCACGGCGCACACCCCGAGCAGGTGCGCGGGTACCACGACGTCGCCGTGCCGTGAGCTTCAACGGTCCGAATCCCCAGGCTCACCGCCGTGGCGTTGCTGAGGCGCGTCTCGCACATCACGCAGTCCGCACCGCGCATCTCCCCCTGCGTGACGGCGACGGTTAGGCGGTTACTGGCAGTGACGGCGGTGATCCTTTGAACCCGACCGGCATTCCCGAGCTCTCCCCGGCGTTCCGGCGCCCCAGCTCCGAGGGGATCACCCCTCACCCTCTGTGACCTGGAACTTCTCCGCTCACAAGCTTCTGCCCTGCGGGTTTGCCCTCAGAGACCTAGGTGACGTTCGGTGAGGCCTCTGACGGCCCAGGGGGCGTTCATCCCAGCGTGATCAGCGCTTCCACTGTCGGCTCAGGGATCAGAAGCTCCGTCTTCTAGGAGCTGACCGTGGTGATGTCGGAGGTGATCTCCACGTCGTACCTGCGTGCCATGCCTCAGCCTCTCTGTCGTTCCATCCGCCTGGCTGCTCGCGCGCGGTGTGACGCGAGTGGTGGGACTTGGTCATGGACTGGAGGTTGGCCCAGTCGTGCCCGCGGGGCCCATTGGGGCCCAGGCCGTCGATGTGGTTGATCTCGTTCATGGTCAGCCTTCGCGGAGCAGTCGGGGCACCGGCCCGATGCGGTCAGCGTCGGGCACCCGGGCGTCGGGCAGACCTGACGGGCTCTATGTCGCATACGGCCCTCTCGCTCGCGCGAAACCTTCATCCCGCTGTGCTAGCGGGTGTGCGTAGGCAGACTGAGGGTTATGCAGATGTCAGAGCCTTTTGCCACGACGGTTGCAGCTGTTGCCCTCGTCATCTGGCTTGTCGGGGCAGTTGAGTATCACCAGGCCATCAAGCGGTTTATCCAGCTGCAGTTAGACGAGGAAGCTCGGCTTGCTGATGGTCTCCGGACAATAGGGGCCTAGTCCGATCCTGCCCTGGCGGCAGAGGTGCTGCGGGATATTGAGAGACCGCCGGCTAGTCAGCGCCTTCCATTGGCGGGCCTGTATTTGTGGATCTTCCTCGCAATGTCGCTCATCACGGCGACTGTCGCTCCGCTCCTTTGGCTGGCGGAAGACGGGGGCCCTGGTGCGGAGACAGGAGCAAACACCGCCCTGGCTTGGACCTTGCTGATCATCTTGGTCGCTGGATTCGCGGTCATCACCACGGTGCCTATGTTCCGGGGCATACGAGACGAGTGGCAGAGGGCAGCGCGGCTAGTGGCGCTTCGAAATGAATTGCGCAGGTCGCTGAGAGCCTGATCTCGGCTGCTGAGAACGGTGGTTCGTTCAACCACGGGGATCGAGAGGCGGAAGGCGTGCCGTCAACGCGGTGAGGGGCGGGGTGGATCATCGCGCGGGCGGGCGGAACCGTAACGCGCACGGCGCTTCTCGCGCTCGTCCGTCGGCCCCGCCGCGCGCACGCGCGGTGGGGCCGATCCGCGGGCTTCTACGGGCAGGTCTCTTCGGTTTTCACGGTGCTGAAGTCGATGATCGTGTCTGTCGGGTGCTCTCCGGGGGCCGGGGTCTGTGAGCAGACCTGCCAGCCGCGGTCGAGGATCTGCATGCGGTCGGCGCCGGTCGCGTCGGAAGAGGTGAGGCCGTAGAAGCCGGAAGCCTGGGCTGTGTCCTGTGCGGCCTGGAGGGTTTCGCCGGTCAGGTCGGGAAGCTGCGCGGTCTCGGCGGGGGCGGTGTCTTCCACGGCCTCTTCGACGTCGACCGTGTCGTCGACGGGCTCGGGTGCGGCCTCGGGGGCGGCCGCGGTCTCCGTGGCCTTGTCCGGGTCGGTCTCGGTGCCGCCGCAGGCGGTCAGGGCGAGTAACAGGACTGCCGTGGCGGCTGCGGCTGCTGTGGCATGTCTGGTTTTCATCCGCTCACCCTGGGGCCTCACGGCGTCCTTGATGGCCTTATGGCGAAGCTTGTGATGATTCCGTGATGGTTGGTCAGGTTCGGTCAGTCGCGATCGCAGAGGGGCGGACGGCGGCAGCTCGGGACGACAGGAGCTGACGCCATCGGGTGGCGAGGGCGGCGGCTTCGGGCGTGGTGTAGAGCGGGGTGCCGTGGTTCATGGTCATCCCGTGCGCAGGCCGGACGTGGCTTACGCCACCCTCTCTGCGGGCCTGCGGCACTGACGCGCACCTCAGCTGTGGCCCGTTCCGGCACTGGGACCGACCGGAGGACGTATGAAGGACGTTGCGTGATGAGGGGGACATGGTGCGTCATGTCGGTGTCACGGGGCGGGGTTTCGCCCATTCTGTCGTTCGTCTGCGACGGCTGACGACGGCATCGAGACTGTCGGAATGAGCAACGTGGAGATGAATGAGGCGTTCGCGGCCACGGTCGCGGCGGTTGCCCCGGTGATCCTTCTGGTGGTTATGGTAGAGATCAATAATCGGGGCTCGCGCATTCGTGAGATGAACAAGCTCTATGAACGTGAGAGTGCTGTCGCCCGGTACCTGTATGAGGGTGGTGCCGAACCGTCCCGAGAGCAAGTGCTTGCAGCGGATGACTCACTGGGGGATCGCCCTCAGGTGAGTCCGCAGTACAAGGTCAACTGGTGGTACATACTCTCCGGCATGCTGGTGTGCAACGCGCTCTTGGTGGCTGAGTTCGTCGCACTTTCCTGGCTCTCCACGCCCGACCCTGAGCCCGAGCCATTCGCTGCGAGAGCGTGCATGATCGCATTGGTGATTGGCTTCGCGTGGGTAGTTGGCGTCCAATTCATGGCCGTGGACGCACTGAAAATGCTGGATGGAAGCGGTACGTACCTCTCCAGATTCACAGCGGATGTGCGCCGGTATCGGGAACAGGAAGCGCGCGAGAGGCGCGAGGCCGGACAGTCCCAGTCGGCGGAGGAGTAGTCGCGCGAACGGCGAGGACCCCGACCGTGTTGGTTGAGGTCTTCGTGTGTTCCGGGGGCCGCTGCCACCGTGGGTGGAGGAATCCAGTTCCCTGGTTCAGGCCTTGCCTCGACAGTCTGTGGGCACGCCGAACGCCCTTGAACCACTGCACCCGTTGATCTGGCTGGTCAAGCAGGCTGCGGGGCGATGGGTGCTTCGAGTTCGTGGAGGTCGATGAGGACGCGCCTGCGCGCTCGTATCCGTGGCGGGTGATATGGCCGCGGGGGATCCATACGTGGATGGTGCCGGGCTTGATGCCGGTGGCGGTCTTGGCGGCGTAGACGTCAACGATGAGCGGCTCGATCGGGGGGTCATCGCTGAGTGTCGTCAAGGCCCAGGATCTCCGTGAGACGCGAGAGCCCTTCGAGGCTCCGCTTCTGATGCGTCGGGATAATGCGGTCGCGATCAACCGGGGCCAGGTGCTTGTCCGCTTCGGTCATGAGCGCCGCGTACTCGCGGAACGTCTGAACGCACAGGTTGGCGAGTTGGGCAGCCTGGCGGTGGACCGGGTCGTCCGAGTTGAGATCTGCTTCGAAGAGTTCGAGGGCGTCTTCAAGTGTGGACGCGCGGTTGGGAGCGAGTGCGCCAGGGGTTGGTTTGTCGTCCATGGCCTCATTGTGGCTCAGAGGTTGGGCGTCTCGTCATCGAAGTAGCCGAGGAGTTGCCCGCATGGGGACCAGCGTGTTCGGGACACGTCGGCTGTCGCGCAGATGCCGGGGAGCGGGGACGTGAAGACATCTTCGTCGAGGATGGGTGCGCGGCTCGGGCCTGGCGTAGGGCGCGTCTCGTACGTTGTGACGGTCTCTGCTGGTGTGGGGGGTGCGGTGTCCTCCTCCCCGATGTTGGTGAGGAAGTTAATGCCTCCGAGGAGCAGGAGGACTGCGGCGGCGGCAAGGACAAGCCATAGGAGCGCGGTGGCGAGGTTGGGCTCGCGGGAGTTCGCGGTCACGGTCGGATCCTCTCGTACCGCGGCCCCGCCGCCCGGTGGGTGCGCGGTGGGGCCGGTTTCACGGTCGCAGTGAAGATCCCCAGGTGTGTTGGTCAGAGCTGGTTGCGGGCAGCCTGATTGCGCTCGCGGGCGATACGACGTGCGGCGTCGTAGGCGAGCCCTGTGACGATGGCGCCGCCCTGGCCGATGGTGACGTAGTGACTCTTGCCGTCGCCGTGACGTTGCACCTTGTAGCGGCCGCCGCCCTCTGATGACTTGGTCGCTGCGAACAAGACAGCTGCTCCGACGACGCTCAGTACATGCTTGATGTTCATCGCGAGGTCCCCTCCTTTGTCCGAGGCTGTCCCGGCTCCCCTCGACTCTGCCCGTACGAACAGAGCGGGCAGCGAGTCAGCGACAGGGGAAGTGGGACGGCGGGTACCAGCCGCCTTGCTGCGGACGGTAGTTGAGGGTGGGCCGTTCGAAGGCGAGCAGGGCGGCAATGAGTTGGCGGATCACGCGGCTTTCGCCTCCTCTCCGCGCTGCTCTCCACCGTTCTCCGGGGCCCTCTCCGGCTGCTGTCCGGCTTCCTGACCTGCGCCTCCATCCGGAGAGGGGGTGGTCTCCTGGTGGGGGAGAGGATGAGGGGCAGATCGGTGCGTTCCTGGGCGCCGCTGACGGGCACCGGCTGTACGCCTACTTCCATCTGATCGCGTTCCGGGGCTTTCGCCGCGGCGAAGGCGTCGGGCAGGACTGGGTGAACGTCGACCTGGACGCGCAGGAGCTGACGGTCGCGAAGGAGATCGTGGTCGACGGGTGGACCCCGGTCGAGGACGTGCCCAAGACGGACGGCAGCGCGGCCACCATCGGTCTGGACCGGGCCACGGTTCAGGCACTGCGCGAGCACAAGGCCCGCCAGGACGCGGAGCGGGAGGCGGCCGGGAGAAGTGGGTCGAGAGGGACAAGGTGTTCACGACCGAGCTGGGCGAGTGGCTGTACCCCGACGTCGTGACCAAGGAGTTCCGGCGCCTATACGAGACGGCCGGCCTCCCGCCGATCAACCTCCGGGACCTCCGACAGTGCGCGGCCACCCCGGTCCATGCGGTCGGCGCCGACCTCCACACGGACCGAGAGGAGCGCGCATCGAGTGCGCGGTTTCGGTGGCGTTGTCGAGCTCAGCGGGGGCGGCCGGGGCGGGGTTTCGCCCATTCTGTCGTTCGGCCGGTACGGCCCCGCCAAGGCGCCCAGACTGGCGGGATGTCCAGGTTAGAGATGAACGACGCGTTCGCGGCCACCGTCGCGGCGGTGGCGCCGGTGATCCTTCTCGTCGCGGTTGTGGAGATCAACAACCACCGGAAGCACGTCGGCCGAGTGTACGAAGGCTTAGAGCGCAGGATGGCCGCAGCCGCGTCCCTGTACGCCGCCGGCGCTCAACCGACTCGGGAGCAGGTCCTCGCCGCTGATGACGCACTGCCTGAGTACTCGGTGCTCTCGTGGAGAGACCTCTCAATCCTTGTGTATGTCGTCTCCGCGATGCTCGCTTGCGCGGCGCTCGTCTACGCGGAGGTGAGCGCGCTTCACTGGCTCGGCACGCCCAAGGCGGGTCCGGATCCGCGCCTTGCGGAACACTGCTTCGCGGCTGTGGTCTTCGGCTTTGTCTGGATCTGCTTGTCGCCTGCCCTGGCCATGTACCCCATGCTCTTGAAGCCGAGGTGGTTGAGCCCTGCAACTATTCCCAAGATGAGTCGTTTTGATCGGGATGTTCGCCGCTACAGGCAGGAAGTGGCGGACGAGGCCGAGAACGCTCGACGGGCCGACGAGTAGCTTTGCCACAACGAAGGCCCCGACCGTTTTGGCCGGGGTCGGCAACTCCAGCACCTACGCGGTGATGAGTCCGCGCTGGACCCGCTCCGTCGGCCGTCCGTGAAGGGCACCATCGGCGATCCGTTGGGTGTGGGTTCGAGTCCTACAGGCCTAGCGTGCAAGCCCCGGTCAGGAAGGTTCGGACCGGGGCTTGTCGCCGTTTCACCAGGAGGACTTGGTCACTCCTGGGAGAAAGCCGGCGTGTGCCTGTTCGCGCACGCGGATGCGGGAGAGGCCGAACCTTCGGAGGTGGCCGCGGGGGCGGCCGTCCACGCTGTCGCGGTTGCGCACCCGGGTCGCGCTCGCGTCGCGGGGCTGGCCGTGCAACTCCTCGACCGCGGCCGCCCGTTCGGATTCCGGTGTGCCGGGGTGGCGGATGATCTCCTTCAGCTCCGCACGTCGTCGCGCGTACCGCGCGACCGTCGCTTTGCGCTTCTCGTTCTGCGCGATCTTGCTCTTCTTGGCCATCAGATCGTGACTCCTCGCGCCCGGATGCGGGCCACCGCCGCCTCGATACCGATGGTGTCGATCGTCTTGATCGCCCTGGCGCTGAGGATCAGACGCACATGACGCCCCTCACTCGGCAGCCAGTACCGCTTGCGCTGGACATTCGGGTCGAACCGGCGTGACGTACGGCGGTGCGAGTGGCTGATGTTGTTGCCGAAGCCTGGCTGTGCGCCGGTCAGTTGGCAGTGGGCGGACACGGAGTTACCTGCCTCTCATCGAGCGATTCCACTCTTGAACATGGAAATCATTGCCATATAGTACCGCCATGGCTCGTAACGAACCACGCCCGACCGGCCACTCCCGGTCCCGATCCCGAGGACACTCCATGAAGCCCGGAATCCACCCCGCGTACGGCCTCGTCGTCTTTCGTGACACGGCCGCCGACTTCGCCTTCCTGACCCGCTCCACCCTCACAAGCGACCGGACCGTCGAGTGGGAGGACGGCAACACCTACCCGGTCGTCGACGTCGAGACCTCCTCCGCGAGCCACCCCTTCTACACCGGCACCGCCCGCGTTCTGGACACCGCGGGCCGCGTCGAGCGCTTCGAGCGGCGGTACGGCCGCCGCGAGGCCAAGTGATGGACGACAAGCGGCTGTTGCCCGTCGTCATCGTCAGCGGGCTGCACTCCGACGCCCGCCGCGAGGTCGTGGAGGAACTGCTCAACGCGACACCCCAGAGCGTCGTGCTGCATCACGACCTGTCGACCGCGGGCCGGGGAACGGTGCACCGGACCGTACGGAACGCCTCGGGGGAGATCTCCAGCGGCGAGGCGCCCCTGGTCAACGACTGCGCCTGCTGCGCCCTGCGCGAGGACCTGATCCCCGAACTGGAACGCCTGTCGGCCGACGGGACGACGCGGATGGCGGTCCTCGAACTATGGGATTCCGTCGAGCCCCGGGCGATGGCGGAGGTCATCGCCGCGCACGGCGCCGACCTGGCCGAGGTGACCGGCGTGATCACGGCGGTGGATCCCGCGCTCGTCCTGCCGTACCTCGTCAACGGCGACGACCTCTCCGAAGTCGGACTCGCCGCAGCGGCCTCCGACCGGCGGACCGTCGGGGACACCTGGGCCAGACAGTTGGAGTACGCCTCCGTCATCGCGCTGATCGAGAGCGGCGGGGCGCGGGGCGAGGACCTCGCGCTGATCGAGCAGTTGCACCCGACGGCCCGACGAGTGGCGACCGGGTCGGGCGAGCTGACGCGGCTGGCTGTCGCGGGTTTCGACGTGGAGGCCGCCGGAGCCGGGCAGCATCCGGCCTCCGCGCTGCTGCCCCAAGAGGCGGAGAGGAGCGGCGTCAGCACAATGGTGTGGCGCAGGCACCGGCCGTTCCACCCTCAACGGCTGTACGACGCCCTGGAAGGGCTGACCTGCTCGGCGGCCCGCAGCCGTGGCCGTTTCTGGCTCGCCGACCGGCCGGACACGCTTCTGTCCTGGGACGCGGCCGGTGGGGCGCTCTGCGTCGAGAGCACCGGTCCCTGGCTCGCGTCCCTGCCGGAAGCCGCCTGGGAGATGGTGCCCCCGGTCCGCCGGGCGGCGGCCGCACTGGACTGGCATCCCGAGCACGGCGACCGCTGCCAGCATCTGGTCTTCGTCTCGCCCGGCCTCGACCGCGAGGCGCTGATCGCGCTGCTGGAGTCGTGCCTGCTCACGGACGGCGAGTACGAGGCCGGGCGCGAGGCGTGGAAGAACCTGCCGGCCGCCTTCGACTCACTCCTCGATCCGGTCCACTGACCGGCTTCCGCACAGCGTGATCCGTACTCGCCCAGGTGAGGAGTAGTCAGGAAGGTTCTGAACGGGGCCTGTTGCCGACCCCGGGGCGAGGGGAGTGCGGGGCTCGGTCAGGCGAGGTGGTTCGTGGCGTCGGCGTCCGGGTCGTCGTCTGCGCCGGGGAGGTCCGTGTGGCCCTCGCTCCAGTGGTTGGACCAGCCGCAGACTCCGCACGCGTACCGCCCGTCGAGGCCGGCGATCAGCGTGCCGCACCGTCGGCACTCCGCTTCCGTGATCTCCGGGGTGTAGTCGCTCGGTGACGGGCTCATGGGGGGAGGCTACCGCCGTCGACGGCGCCGTCCGAGGCGCGCGGGGGCGGTGCCGCTCGTGCGGGTGACCGCCTCGTGACCGCCCGTCGCAGGTGGGCCCTTCGCCGCGTGGGGAGAAGGCGGTGGGACGGAACCCGGACATTCACGGGATCGTTTGACGATGATCTCCGCCCTACTGTTGGCGACGTCAGCAGGACAGCACAGGAAACACCAACTCGACGGAGACCAGCATGAGTTCGCGCCTCGCCACCCGGTCCGCTCGGTCCGCCCGCCGCGCCCTGGCCGCCGTCGCCATGGTGGCCCTCTCCGCCACTCTCACCGCCTGCGACTCCGGCGGGGACACCTCGGGCAGCGCCTCGGCCGACGCCGGCAAGCGGGCGGACGCCGGATCCGCCAAGGACAACGACGTCGACGGCGCGAAGGACGACTACTACGACGAGGACAAGGGCTCGGCCGGTAAGGACAATGACGTCGACGGTGCCAAGGACGCGTACTACGACGAGGACAAGGGCTCGGCCGACAACGACGTCGACGGTGCCAAGCAGGACCACTACGCCAAGCCCTGCGAGAACGTCGACCTGAACTTCACGCTCAAGCTTCAGTCCCAGGCCGGCGGTTACTACCTCGTCACCGCCAAGGCCAAGCCCGGCGTCGTCTGCACCCTGGAAGGCGCGCCCGAGCAGGTCATGTTCGGCTCCGACCCCGACACCGTGGCGTCCAACGCCGAGCAGGGCTCCGGCGACACCATCAAGCTCAAGGACTCCACCGCCGCGTACTTCGGGGTCAACCCGAAGAGCACCGACAGCGACGAGGGCAAGATGTTCGAGACGCTCATCGTCTCCGTCTCGGACGACGCCGGCGACGCCGGTGAGCTCAAGGTCGAGTCCGTCAATGTCGACCGGCCCCTCATCACCAACTGGCACGCCAACTCCTCCGACGTCGTCACCCCCTTCCTCTGAGCAAGCTCCTCTCCGGGCCGTCCGCCCCTGGGTCGGCCCGACGCGGGCAACGGCGTTCGCCACATGTGGGCGCGGATTTCCCGTCGTTAGACTGCCCCGGTGATCGCTCTTCGACGAGCCCGGGAGCCGTGGCACCGTATTCGGTCCACGGTCTGGTACGTACCCCTCGCGCTGGTACTCCTCGTCGCTTCGTTCGTGCCGGCCTTCCAGAGCCATGGAACGGTGCTCGGCGGGGTGCCGGACCGGCCCTACGACGCCTTGGCCGTCGTCGCCGTCGGGCTCCAGTGCCTTCCGCTCGCTGTGCGGTCGCGGTGGCCGGTCGTCTGTTTCGCTCTGGTGGCGGCGGGCTTCGCTCTCGACCAACTGCGGGGCTACCACTCGCTGGCGGGCACCGCGCTTCCGATCGCTCTGCTGACCCTGGGATCCCGACTGGATCAGCGTCGGCGTACCACCGTGGTCGTCCTTTCCGCGGCGTACGTATCGCTGGCGCTCGCACTGTCCCGGCTCGGTTCCGGGGAGTCGCCCGGTGAGTTCCTGACCTTCTACCTCGCGCTGGCCTTCGCATGGGGCATCGGGGTGTGGCTGCGCACCGGCAGGGCCGCCGAAGCCGAGCGACTCCGGCGCCGCGCCGAGGAGACCCTGGCCGCCGAACGCACGCGTATCGCCCGCGAGTTGCACGACGTGGTGACCCACCATGTGACGGCCATGGTCGTGCAGGCCGAGGCCGCGCGGTATCTGACCGCGGCGCCCGAGCGGCTCGACCGGACGCTGACCGACGTCACCGACACCGGACGACGAGCCATCGCCGATCTGCGGCAGCTGCTCGACCTGCTCAACCCCGACCATGGTGCCGAGCCCGGGACACCGCACCTCGGCAGGCTTCTCACGCTGGTGGAGCAGACACGCCGGGCCGGGCAGCCGGTGGAGTTCACCGAGGAGGGCACGCCGGCGGAGGCGGTCGGCAGCGCCGGACTCGTGGCCTACCGGGTGGTGCAGGAGGCGCTGACGAACGCGCTCAAGTACGCCCATGGCAGAAGCACTTCCGTTCAGGTGCGGCATCTGGAGAGGGAGATCACCGTGGAGGTCAGCACGGACGGTTCCGGCTCGCGCTCCGCGTCCCCCGGCGGGAGTGGGAAGGGCCTGGCCGGTCTGCGCCAACGGGTCGACGTCCTGGGCGGCGACTTCAGCGCGGGCCGCAACACCGGTGGCCGCTTCGTCGTGCGGGCACGGATACCCGCGGGGAGCCCGTCGTGACCGAGCCGATCCGGGTCCTCGTCTGTGACGACCAGTTGCTGATCCGCACCGGGCTCGTGACGATCATCGACGCCCAGCCCGACCTCGAGGTGGTCGGTGAGTGCGGGGACGGACGGACCGCGGTCGACCTCGCGGGGCGGCTGCACCCGGACGTCGTGGTCATGGACGTACGTATGCCGGTGCTCGACGGCATCGCGGCCACCGGCCTGCTCGCCGGCGCCGGCGTACCGAAGCCCGTGAAGGTGCTCGTGGTGACCACGTTCAACCTGGACGAGTACGTGTACAAGGCGCTACGCGCGGGCGCGAGCGGGTTCCTTCTCAAGGACGCGCCTCCGGCCCAACTGCTGCACGGCATCCGGACCGTGGCCAGCGGCGCGGCGCTGCTCGACCCCGAGGTGACGCGCCAGGTCGTGGGCCGGTACGCCGCCCGGATACGGCCCGCCGACGACACCCACCGGGACATCCCCGTGACCCCGCGCGAGCTGGAGGTCCTTCGCCTCCTCGCGGACGGTCTCTCCAACAGCGAGATCGCCGCGACCCTGTTGATCAGTCCCGAGACCGTGAAGACCTTCGTGTCGCGCATTCTCACCAAACTCCAGCTCCGCGACCGTGTCCAGGCCGTCGTCTACGCCTACCGCCACGGTCTGGTGACCTGAGCCGCCGCACGGGCGGCGATCGGCGGGCTTCAGTTCGCGGCCCCCGAGTCGTCCCCGGCGCGTGAGACGACGCTCCGTATCGCCTCGGCGGCGACCTCGGGCTCGTCGACATAGATGTAGTGCTCGCTCTTCTTCGCCGTGCTCAGCCTGCTGTTGCTCGACACCCCGAGCCACTTCCTCTGGCCCTCGGTCCACGCCTTCTCCAACGCCGGCCCGTACTCCGGAACGGCCGCCAGATACCGCTTCCCGTGCTGGATCACCTCGACCGGTATGTCCCCGGCGGGACGGACCTCGGCGTCAGGGGTCACGAGCATCTCCGGGCTCTTCCCCTTCAGGACCGCCAGGGTCTGCTCCCGCAGGTCGACCGCCATGCCGGTGGCGGACTCGGGGATTCCTTCGGTGAGATCCGCGGTCTGGGTCGGTGAGGTGGCGTCCATCAGGACCAGCCCCTTGACCCTGTCCTGGTGGTCCGGTGCGTACCGCGCGGCGATCAGTCCGCCCAGCGAATGCCCGGCCAGGACGACCGGGGCGTCACCGGCGACCTCGTCGATCACCGAGGTCAGGACCTTCCCGGTGCTTTCGACGGTCTGCGGCCCGTCGGGCTTGTCGCTGGCGCCCGCGCCGAGCCGGTCGTACGAACAGACGCGGTCCTGTCGGCTCAGGCTCTTCTGGAATTCGGCCAGCTTCTCCACCGAATCGCCTCCGCCGTGGAGAAGGACGACGACCGGCTTTCCTTCGGCCGCCGTGCCCGAGCACGACACATTGACCGACAGGCCGCTGAAGTCGATCTTCTTGGTCCCGGTGAACGCGCCCGCGTTGTCCGCCTGTTCCGTGGTGGTGGGGGAGGAGGTGGTGGTCGCGGAGGCGGACGTGGCGCTCGCCTTCGGCTTCGCGTCGGACTCCGAGGATTCCTCGCAGCCGACAAGCCCCGCACCGGCGACGGCGCAGCACAGCGCGATCAGAGCGGACGTCCGGCGATGACGGGCGATGTTCACGACGACTCCTCGATCAGGACCGCGGCCGTAGCGCCTGCGGTATGCCCAAAACGCTACGGATCTCCCGGCCCGGAATCGTCACCACTCAGAGCGCACCTGCACGTAGCTCGCACGGGGGACAGACCCCTCCCACGTCCCCCACGAGCGGGGTTCGGTGCCCCTCAGCGCCGTAGCGCCACGTCGATCGCCACGAGGTAGCCGCTCACCGGACCGAGCGTGAGCAAGCCGCTTCCCGCGCCCGCGAGTTCGGCGTACGCGGGTTCCAGGCGCTCGCGTACGCGGGTGAGTACAGCCCGGTCGTCGAGCGCCAGCGCCGCCGTCGCCTCCAGGCAGCAGCACGCTTCGTACAGCAGGTCGTGGGGCGGTTCCGGCAGTGCGCGCAGGGCGGCGCGGGCGGCGGGGCGGTCGCCCGAGGCCAGGGAGGCGAGCGGGGCGATCCAGGGACGGTACGGTCCCCAGTCCGCCTCGGGGTCGATCGCGTCGGGCGGGGGGAGCCGGGGGCCCTCGGCGGAGAAGTGGAGGGACAGCAGCGCGAGCGGAAGGAGTCCGTGCGTCAGGCCCGGCATGCCGGAGTCCGGGAGTTCGGTGGCGGCGCTCTCGTACGCCGACCTCGCTCCGGTGGTGTCGCCGGACGCGGACAGGCGCAGCGCGCCGTACCACCGGGTGAAGACCCCCACCAGAGGGAGTTCGTGGAGGGCGGACAGCTGGTCCGCGGCGGCGGCCTCGGTCTCGGCCGCCGCGAAGTCGCCGAGCGCGCTCCGCGCCTGAAGGAGGATCAGCCGACCGAGCACCTCGAAGGTGACCAGGCCGTGCCGGGCGCCCAGCGTGACCAGTTCCGCGCCGATCTCCGCGCGGCGCGGTGCGAGGCCCGCGCGGGTGAAGGACTGCATGAAGGTGCCGTTCAGCGCGAACGCCAGCAGCGCCGGATCGTCGAGCCGGCGGGCGATCGCCTCCGCCTGGGCCGCGGCTTGAGGGCCGCGCGCCGAGTGCGAGCCGCGCATCTCGACGGCGACGGTGGCGAGCAGTCGGCAGCGCACCGCGTCGTAGCCGCCCTGCTCGTCGTTCCGGCCGTGCCCGCCGTCCTCGTCGGGGGGTGGCAGTGCGGCGAGGGTGCGTTCGGCGGCGGCGACGATCCGCCGGGCCAGTTCCGGGTCGTCGCCGCGCGTCCAGATCGCCGGGACGTCGAAGGCGCCGATCACCCGGCCGGTGAGCCGCGGGTCGCCGAACTCCTCGGCGGCGGTGATGGCCGCCATCCGGTGTTCGCGGGCGGCCGTCAGACCGCCGCCGCCGGTGACCGCGAGGTCGCGCAGCAGACCCACCGTGGTCTCCAGCCGGGCGCGGGCGCCGGCCGCGACCGTGCGGTCGTACGCGGCGGCGGCCCGGCTCCACAGGAGCGCGGCCGTTTCGCCGGGACCGGCGGGAGGGGTGAGGCCGGAGGGACGGCTGGGGTCGCCGGGACCGGCAGGATCACCGGGACCACCGGGACCACCGGGACCGCCGGGACCGCCGGGACTGTCGGGACTAGCAGGCCCACCGGGACGTCCGGGACCGCCGGGACCGGCAGGGCCACCGCGACCACCAGGACCGCCGCGACTGTCGGGACCACCGGGACGTCCGGGACCAGCAGGATCACCGATACCGCCGGGACCAGCAGGGCCGCCGCGACTGCCGGGACTGTCGGGACCGGCAGGATCACCGGGACGTCCGGGACGTCCGGGACCAGCAGGACCACCGCGACCACCGGGACCACCGCGACCACCAGGACCGCCGTGACTACCGGGAGCAGCAGGCCCACCGGGACCACCAGGACCACCAGGACCACCAGGATCGTCGCGACTGTCGGGACGAGCAGGACCACCGCGACCACCAGGACCAGCAGGACCACCGGGCCCACCGCGACCACCGGTACCGCCCCGGCGGCCCGGCTCCGTGGCCTCTCCCGCCCCGGCAGGCGCAACTGGCCCTGCCGCCTTGCCCGTTCCGGCAGCGGATTCCCAACTCCCCAGGCCCCGCCCCGCGTCGAGCGACGCGTCCTGCGACAGGATGTCCGCCTCCAGTCTCCGCAGCCCCGGCCCCGGGTCCAGCCCGAGCTGTTCCACCAGCATCGACCGCGCCCTCCGTAGGACGGCGAGCGCGTCCCCCTGCCGCCCCGTCCGGTACAGCGCGAGCGCCAGCAGCCGCCACGCGTCCTCCCGCCAGGGGTGGTCGGCCAGATGCGCGTCCAGGTCGGGGACAGCCTCGGCGGCGAGGCCCAGGGCCAGCAGCGCGTCGGCCCTGCGCTCGACCGACTGGAGCCGCAGTTCGGCAAGGCGGGCGCGTTCGCCCCGTACCCACTCCTCCCGCGCGAAGTCCGCGTACGCCGGCCCCCGCCACAGATCCAGCGCGTCGTCGAGCCGCCGCAGCGCCCGCGCGGGCGGCAGTTTCGCCGCCTCGCCGACCGCCGTCTCGAAACGCCAGCCGTCGACGGCGTCCGGCGCGGCACGCAGCGCGTAGCCGGGGCCGTCGGTGACGAGCAGTGTGGCGGGGGTACGAGGCGGACGGTCCGGTTCCAGGGCGCGGCGGAGGGCCCCGACGAAGGTCTGTACGGAACCGACCGCACCGTCAGGCGGAGAGTCCGGCCACAGGTCGGAGACCAGCCGGGCGACGGGGACGACACGCCGGCGGGCGACGATCAGGCGCGCCAGTACGGCACGGTGGCGCGGCCCCTTGAGAGCGATCGGCCCGTGCCGGTCGTCGGCCGTCACGGGACCGAGCACGCCGAAGAGGACCTGGTCACCCCGCGGCTCCCGCTGCCCCGCGCGCTCCATCCGACCCCACTCCGAACTCTCTCCGGCCCCCTCCCGCCCAGTCCACGCGCGGGCGACACGCCCGACCCGCCGCGCACGCTGATCGACTGCTGATTCGCCGCCCGCAGGCTTGGACACACGCGGGCCATCCACGCCACGCGGGCCACAGGACCCCCAAGGGCAACACACCTCAGCCTACGAAAGAGCGCACCATGCACCCCACCATCCCCGGCTTCAGCTACCGGCGCGTCCCGGTCGCCGACGATGTCACCCTCAACGTCGCCGTCGGAGGCTCCGGCAGCCCGGTCATGCTCCTCCACGGTTTCCCGCAGACCCACCTCATGTGGCGGCATGTCGCCACAGAGCTCGCCGCCCACCACACCGTCATCTGCCCCGACCTGCGCGGTTACGGCGCCAGCGACAAGCCCGCCGAGGTCGAGGGCGTCACATACTCCAAGCGCACCATGGGCGCCGACACCGTCGCGCTCGCGCGCGCCCTCGGCCACGACCGTTTCGCGCTGGCCGGCCACGACCGGGGCGCCCTCGTAGCGGTCCGCGCGGCTCTGGACCACCCGGAGGTGATCACCCATCTGGCCTCGCTCGACGTCCTGCCCACGCTGGACACCTGGGACGTCATGCACGGCACCGGCGCGGCCGTCGGCTTCCACCTCTATCTGATGGCCCAGCCGCCCGGTCTGCCCGAGCGGATGATCGAAGCGAGCGCCGACGCCTTCTTCGGCCACTTCCTCGACATCTGGACGCGCGACCCGCAGGCGATTCCGGCCGGGATCCGGGCCGAGTACCTGGCCGCCTCCCGTGCGGCAGTCCCCTCCATCGTCGCCGACTACCGCGCCTCCGCCGGGGTCGACGTCGCCCACGACCAGGCCGACCGCGACGCCGGTAACCAGCTGCGGATGCCGGTCTCCGTGCTCCAGCAGGACTGGGGTGCGGCGCTGGGCTTCGACGCCGCCGCGCGCTGGCGCGCCTGGGCACCCGACCTGAAGCACGCGACCGTCGACTGCGGCCACTTCATGGCCGAGGAGGCCCCCGGCGAGGTCGTCAGGGCCGTACGGGAGCTTGTCACGCGCTGAGCCCCGGCCCCCGCCCTGAGCCACGGCCCCCGGCCCCCGGCCTGAGCCGCGGCCTCCGCCCCACGCCCTGCGGCGGGGGTCCGGCTCACCCCGCCCGCAGGGCGCCGAGCAACCGCCCCAGCGCGGCCCGCGTGTCGGCCAGGTCGGCAGGGTCGTCCGATGTCGCCAGCCACAGCGCGGCCTCGTTCATCGCGCCCGACAGCAGGTGCGCGAGGGGTGCCACCGGCTGAGCGGCGATGACGCCCTCGTCCACGAGCGTGGTGAGCGCCTCCTTGAGATGGCGCGCCGACGACGCCTCGTCCATCTCCCGCCACTCGGTCCAGCCCAGTACGGCGGGCCCGTCGACCAGCATGATCCGCTGGATGTCCGGCGCGGTCGTCGCCGTGATGAACTCCTGGCAGCCCGCGACCAGTTGGTCCCAGGAGTCCTCCTCCGCCCCGGCCGCCGCCGCGACGCGGTCGCCCACCTCCTTCTGGAGGTCGCGCAGTACGGCGCGGAAGAGCGCGGTCTTGCTGTCGAAGTGGTGGTAGAGCGCGCCCTTGGTCACGCCGGCGGCGGTGACGATCTCCGTGAGGCTCACGGCGCCGTAACCGACCTCCGCGAAGAGCCCCCGGCCCTCGCGCAGCAGCGCCCGTCTGGTCCGTTCCCGCTGCTGGGCCCTGGCCCCGAGTCCCTCCTGCGGCATGGCCGGTGGTCCTCTCCGATTGACATACCGACGGTATGCGAATAGCGTAGTTCGCGTACCGATGGTATGTGAAAGGAATCTGACATGCAGCTGACCAGCTTCTATCCCGTGATCGCCACCGAGCGGATCCGGGAGTCCCGCGACTTCTACACGAGGCTGCTGGGGTTCGAGACGACCTTCGAAGCCGACTGGTACGTGAGCCTGCGACGGCGGGGGCCGGTCTCGTACGAGCTCGCGCTCCTCGACCCCACCCACCCCAGCCTTCCCGAGGGTTACGGCGAGCCCGTCCGGTCACTGCTCCTCAACTTCGAGGTGGCGGACGTCGACGCGGAGTGGGCGCGGCTCGTCGACGGCGAGGGGCTGACGCCCGTGCTCGACCTGCGCACCGAGGACTTCGGGCAGCGTCACTTCATCGTCGCGGACCCCGGTGGGGTGCTGATCGACATGATCACGCCGGTCGAGCCGACGGAGGAGTTCGCGCACCAGTACGCGGGGGCCGATGCCGCCGCCTCGTGACCGTGGGGCGGGCGCGACGAAGACTCCGCCTCGTGACCGTGGGGCGGGCGCGACGAGGCTCCGACCGGAACGCGGACCGGTCGGAGCCTTCGTCACGCGTACGCGCGGGCGTGGAACCGCGCGCTTCGCCGCCTCGGATCAGCTCTGTGGCGGACGGTCGTCGCCCGGCGTGGGGCGATCCTGGGAGCCCAGCCGCTCGTCGAGCTTCTGCTGGGCCGTGTCGACCTGGCGCTCGTACTTCCCGCCGGTCTTCCTGTCGATGGCGTCACCGGCCTTGTCGACGCCTTTTCGCGCGGTGTCCTCGTGGCCCTTCATCATGCCCTTGAGTCTGTCGAGCATCGACATGGCGCGTCCTCCCTTGTGGGGTTGCTCCCTTCCCAGCATCGGGGCGCCCGCCGCATCCCGCATCCGGGCGGCGACATACCGTACGGAAGACCCCGTAACCCGCCCATCTCTCAGGGATCCCATGGCAAAGACCGGCCCCCGAGGCTGCGCTCCAGCCCCGGGAGTCGCACTCTTGAGCGTATGAGTGACGCACCGATCGTCGTACACCGGCCGTCCGGGACGGGCGGCCGGAGAGTCACCGTCCGCGGCCGGATCATGGGACTCGCCCACAGTGACGACCATTTGGTCGAATTCCTGCGGCTGGCAGGGCTGCCGGACGCGTGGGAACTGCTCGACGACCCCTCCTGGGTGGAGTGGCAGGGCGGGGCGCCGCACGAGTACGGCCCTGGCTGAGCACCGCCCTCCCACGGAGGTGCTCAGGCCGGCTGCCGCTGCTCCGCCACCACCGGCATCAGCTGTGTGAGCGCGTCGATCCGCCAGTCCGCCGCCGCGACGACGTCCGGATCGTCCGCCGTCAGATAGCCCCAGGGGCCACGCCGCAGATGCGCCGCCCGCAGGCCGGCGCGCTGGGCGGGGAACAGGTCGTGCATGGGGTGGTCACCGACGTACAGAATCCGCTCCGGCGCGGTGTCCGCCGCCTCAACGACCCGCGTGAAGAACTCCTCCGACGGTTTGGCGACGCCCCAGTCGCCGGACACGACGACCAGATCGGCGGGCAGATCGAGGCCCCGCAGCAGTTCACCGGCCCTGACGGTCTGGTTGCCGGCGATGACGATCCGTACGCCGAGCTCGCGCAGACCGGCGAGGGCGGGCCGTACGTCGGGATAGAGGTCGGACTCGTCCAGGTGCTCGCCCCGGCCCGCGGCCTCCCTCGCCCGGTACGCCTCGCCGACGTCTATGCCCGGCTTGATGAGGTGGAGGGCGTCCTCGTTGTCCCTGCCCTGGGTGGTGACGGCGCCGACCAGCGCGGAGATGGTGTGGCGGGGGATGCCGAGCCAGTCGGCCCAGGAGCCCCAGTAGCGGTCGTCGCGGACGAGAGTCTCGCCGACGTCGAACACGATGGTTTCGATCACCGGGGTAACCCTAGAGGTTTTGGCGCCCCGGATTGTGACTGTATGAGGTCGTGGGGTGCACGCTCTGCCCATTGTCAGTGGCTGGCCGTAGCCTTACGGCATGTCAGCTTCCTCTGATGCCACTGCTTCCGTCCGTCCGGCCGCCGTCGTCAACGCGGAGATCCGTGCCCTGTGGGGGCGCGCGGGCCGGGCGCTGTCCACCGCCGAGCAGGAGGAGTATCAAAGGCTGCTGGTCGAATGGGCCGCGGCCGTCCGCGCGGACGTGGTGGAGGCGGCCTAGGGCGTGTCTTCGAGGTCCCGTCCGGACTGATCGGGGACCCCGGGCCGTAAATGGAGATGATCTTGGTCCGGATGGCGTAATGTTGCGCTCAACGGCGCGGGGTGGAGCAGCTCGGTAGCTCGCTGGGCTCATAACCCAGAGGTCGCAGGTTCAAATCCTGTCCCCGCTACTCGCAGAAGACGAAGGCCCGGATCCACTGGATCCGGGCCTTCGCCGTGCGGTCGGACCGCCGGGCCGGCCCCGTCCCGCCCCTTCCCGATCCGGAGCCGTCCCGCCCCGGCCCCGCTCCCGCCCGCCGAATCGGCCTTGACCTTTACGCAACGTCAAGATTTAGCGTTCCGGTCATGGAGTGGTCGATCCAGGACATCGCGAAGAAGGCCGGCACGACGAGCCGCACGCTCAGGCACTACGACGAGCTGGGGCTGCTCGACCCGAGCCGGGTCGGGAGCAACGGTTACCGCTACTACGACCAGGACGCCCTCGTCCGTCTCCAGCGGATCCTGCTGCTGCGTGAGCTCGGGCTGGGCCTGACCGAGATCGCCCGGATCCTCGACGGCCAACAGGACACGGCCGCCGCCCTGCGCACCCATCTCGCGCTGCTCGAACAGGAACGTGAGCGCGTGGGACGGCTGATCGCGTCGGTGCGGACCACTCTCCACAAGACGCTGAGAGGAGAGGAACTCATGGCCGAGGAAGTTCTCGACGGCTTCGACCACACGAGGTACGAGCAGGAGGTCACCGAGCGGTGGGGCCGGGACGCTTACGAGAAGGGTGACCGCTGGTGGCGGTCGCTGAGCGAGCGCGAGCGGAAGGAGTTCATGGACCGGCACGAGACCATCGCCCGCGACTGGGGCCGGGCCAGGAAGGACGGTCTCGCCGCCGACAGCGAGGAGGCGCAGGACATCGCGCGCCGGCACTGCGACTGGCTGTCGACCACGTCGAGCCCCGCCAAGTCGTACGTCATCGGTGTCACCGCCATGTACGTCGACGATCCCCGCTTCGGCCGTAACTACGACAAGTACGGGGAGGGCACGGCCGTCCTCGTACGGGACGCGATGAAGGTGTACGCCGAACGCCATCTCACCGACTGACCGCCCGCCACCGGCGACGACGGGCGTACGGGGGGCCAGAGGGCGGGGCCCGGCCGCCGTCACCGCCTCGGCCCACCGGTAGCCCAGTCGGTCGACAGCGGGTAGCCGCCGGGCGCGTAAGAGGCCAGCCTGGGGGGACGCGGTACCGTCCGCGGCCGTCGTCGGACCGGGCAGGAGGCCACTGGTGGGGCACCTGAGAGGCAGCGGGGACGACGGGAGCGGGAAGGGCCCCCTCGGCGGGAGCGAGCACCGTCCCGCCGAGGGGGCCGTCCCCGGCCCCTCCGCCGAGGGGCCCGCCCGCAATCCCTCACCGGAACCCGAGGGCGGCGCCGATCACCCGGCCGCCGACCCGTCCGACGGCAATCCCGCCTCCGACCACCCGGCCCCCGACCACCCCGCCGTCCCCGACCCCTCCCACGCGCCCCCCTCCCCCACAGGCGCCACCCGCGCTCCCTCCCCCGAGGGACCCGCCCCCGACACCCCGTCCCGTACGGCCGCGCGCCGGCGCCGCTCGGCCAACAGGATCCGCCGGCTCAGCGGCACCGTCCGGCGGGCGATCCAGCTCGGTTTCCGCCGCGCCGACGACGGTTTCCGCGCGGCGGACGCCGACCCGGACGACCCCGCCTGGAGCCGTACGCACCCCGTCGAGAAGCACCCACCCGGCTTCGGCCCCGACGACCCCCGGCCGCCGAGGCGCAGGGTCGGCCGGCTCGGCGGCCGGCCGACCCATCCGGTCGTCGAACTGCTGCCCGGTCTGATCATCGTGGCCGGGATCATCCTCGACCAGGCGACCCCGACCGCGTTCACCGCTTCCCCGTTCTTCTCTGCGGCGCCCCTGGTCGCCGCCCCCTTCTTCTCGTTCATGCGCACCCTCGTCATCGGCATCCTGTCCGTCGGCGCGGTCCTCGGCCTCCGCTACGTGAACGACACCTCGGGCGGGATCGAGACGATCACCGAGTCGCTGACGGTCTTCACGGTCTCCGTCCTCGCGCTGGCCATCAACGGTGTCGTACGCCGCAGCGGTGAACGCCTGGCCTCGGCGCGGGTCATCGCCGAGGCCGCCCAGCGCGCCGTCCTGCCGACTCCGCAGTCCCGGATCGGCGGGCTGCACATCGCCGCGCGCTACGAGGCCGCCGAGGAGGGCGCGTACATCGGCGGTGACCTGTTCGCCGTCCAGGACACCGAGTACGGCGTACGGGTGGTGGTCGGCGACGTACGCGGCAAGGGCATGGGCGCCGTCGAGACCGTGGCCGTCGTCATCGGCGCCTTCCGGGAGGCCGCCGAGCAGGAGAGGTCGCTCGAAGGGGTCGCGCGGCGGCTGGAGCGCGCGCTGGCGCGCGAGGGCACGCGGCGCAGCGGGATCGACCTGTTCGAGGGATTCACCACCGCCGTACTGGCCGAGGTCCCCCACGCGGAGGGCATGGTGCGCGTGCTGAACCGCGGGCACCCGGAGCCGCTGCTCCTCGGCGCCGACGGCGCGCTGACCGTGCTGGCCCCCACCGACCCCGCCCTCCCGCTCGGGATGGGCGAGCTGGGGACGTGGCCGGACCGCGCGGAGGAGGTCCCCTACCTTCCCGGGGCGACGCTGCTGCTCTACACGGACGGTCTCTCCGAGGCGCGCAACGCCGACGGGGTCTTCTACGACCCGGGGGAACGGCTCGCGGGACGGATCTTCCCCGGTCCCGACGAACTGCTGGAGGCGATCGTCGGGGACGTACGGCTGCACACCGGCGGCGGCAGTACGGACGACATGGCGCTGCTCGCGGTCAGCCGGCCCACCGAGCGGCAGCCGGAGCGGCGCCGGACCATGCCCGTCGTGCCGTGACGCCATCTCCATTGCCACGCTGCGTAGTTGAGGCGCATCACTCCGCATAACATTTGACGCACCGTCAGATCGAGTGTGTGATCGCACACGCCCCGAACGCCGATCAATTCGCCCGATTGCGCCTGGTTGTGCCCCGGTTGGTCCATGCCATCCCCGCTAACAATCACCGGGAACAGCTTGGAATAAGCCCCGGTCGTCTATTAACGTTCGATAACGCAGCGCGGTTGTCCCAGCCGTCGAAAGAGACGGCACCGTGCGCACGCGCCGAATTCCGCAAGGAAACCGGGGAACCACCAATTGGGGTGAATCGGGCGTCCTTTGCTGCCTCGTGCGGCGAGAAGCGCCCGTAGGAGACCTTCCTGCTCCGAACCCGTCAGCTAACCCGGTAGGCGAGAAGGAAGGAAAGGAGAGCGCCCCAGTGGCGTCCAACAGGCCTGCTCCCGAAGCCTCAGCCCCGGCCCATTTCGGCCCCGGGAGCCGACTCGCCGGTACCGATCTCGCAGACGGCGAGACGAACAGGGACTGGGAGGAGTGGAATCCCACCGCGGAGTCCATCCGTCCCGTACGCGGCAAGCACCGTGTCGCCAAGCAGCGCAACGCGCTCGCCCGTAGTTCCACGGTCCTCGGAGTAGGTGTCATCGCCGCTGTCGGCGCCGGAGGCATCGCCTCCGCGCAGGACAAGCCAGCGGTGTCGATATCACTTCCCGACTCGCTCTCGGACAACCTTCCCGACGCCAAGTCCCTTCCCGGTGTCGGGTCTTTCATGTCCGACGCGGACAAGGGAGCCGACGAGACACCCTCCCCGCTCACCACGGCGGGCCTCACCGCCGCGGACGCCCAGCAGGGCACCACCGACTCCGGCGAGGCACTGCGCGCCCGCATCCTCCAGCAGGCGGAGCAGCAGCAGGCCGAGGCCGACGCCGCCCAGAAGGCGAGCGCCGAGAAGGCAGCCGCCGAGAAGGCCGCGGCCGAGGCTCAGAAGCAGCAGACCGACGCGGAGAAGAAGGCCGCCGAGGCCAAGCGCAAGGCCAAGGAAGAGGCCGAACGCAAGGCCGAGGAAGAGCGCCTGAGGAAGCTGGCCGCCAGCTTCTCGCTCCCCACCTCCTCGTACACGCTCACCTCCACCTACGGCCAGTCCGGCTCCATGTGGTCCTCCGGCCAGCACACCGGCCTGGACTTCGCCGCCCCGACGGGCACGCCCACCAAGGCCGTCCACTCCGGGACCGTCAAGTCGGCCGGGTGGTCGGGCTCCTACGGCTACCGCGTGGTGCTCGAGCTCGACGACGGCACGGAGATCTGGTACGCCCACCTGTCCTCGATGACCGTCGGCGCCGGCCAGAAGGTCACCACCGGGGAGACCATCGGACGCGTCGGAGCCACCGGCAACGTCACCGGCCCGCACCTGCACCTGGAGGTGCACACCCCGGGCGGCAGCGGGATCGACCCGATGAGCTGGCTGAACAGCAAGGGACTCACTCCGTAGGCAATGGCTGATCCGGTCCGATCACCTCGGATCACCTCGGATCACCTCGGATCACCTCGATCTGCCGGACAGACCACCTAGCTCCGATACGGGTTGTAGCCGCCGTAGTCGATGTACGGCGGCGGAGACCACACCCGCCCCGTCGCCCGCGCCGCGTAAGCGAGCGC
>NZ_JBHXRM010000014.1:136790-154661 GCF_042716895.1 Streptomyces sp. NPDC058653
TTATTTATTTTTTTTTATTTTTTTTTTTTGGTGTTTTGGTTTTTTTTTTTTTTTTTGTAGACCCCCCCCCCCCCGCCGCCGCGGGCGCGGCGCGGCGGGGGGGGGCCGACGCCGTGTCCCGGCGCTCCCACAGGTGGTGCAGCAACTCCTGCTCGCGCTCCGCGAACTCGGGGCCCGCGGTGCCGCGCCCGGCCCGGTGGCGCAGGAACGCCAGCGCGGTCGCGAACGTCTGGTACTCGCCGACCGTACGGGCCGCCTCCGGCCCGTACGCGCGCCCCGCCACATCGCGCGCCATCGAACGCGCCCGCATCGACGACAGCGCGAGCGGCTCGGTCTCGGCGAGCCAGCCGGCCGCCGCGTAGGCGGGCAACTCGACGGAGACCATGCGCAGTTCGCGCTGCCGGCTCCAGATCGCCAGCCAGGTGAGCAGGACGAAGGCGGGCACCATGAAGGCCGCGTACACCGCGTAGAAGCCGTACGGGCCGAACAGCGACGAGGCGCCGTTCCACAGCGCGTGCGTCCCCATGGCGAGCACGAGGCCGAGGATCGGCAGCAGCCACCGTCGGACCCGCCGGTGGCGGGCGGTGAGGGCGGCCATGCCGAAGCCGATGCCGGTCAGGACCGTGAAGAGCGGGTGCGCGAACGGCGACATCACGACCCGTACGAAGAAGGTCGCGGCGGTCACGGCCGGCAGCCCCGAGTTGCCGATCTGCTGGTCCTCGCCGAAGGCGCTGCCGAGATAGAGGATGTTCTCGGTGAAGGCGAAGCCGGTCGCGGTGAAGCCCGCGACGACGACCCCGTCGACCAGACCGGTGAAGGACTCCCGGCGGAAGAGGAAGATCAGCAGGATCGCGGCGGCCTTCGCGCTCTCCTCGACGATCGGCGCGATCACCGTGGCGCCCAGCGACTCGGCGCCCGCGGGGTCGGCGGTGGCGGTGGCTATCCACTGGGTGGCGAAGGAGTTCGCGGTGATCGCCACGAGGGCGGCGGCGCAGGCGCCCCAGGCGAACGAGAACAGCAGATTCCGCCAGGGCCCCGGCTCGACCCGGTCCAGCCAGCGGAAGGCCGCCATCAGCAGCGGCACGGGCAGGATCGCCAGCCCGAGACCGACCAGGAAGCCCCGCGTGCCGGTCTGTTCCCGTACGAGTGACATGAGCAGCAGACCGCAGAGCGCCAGCATGATGATCAGGGCGCCCGCGCGCACGGCGCGGTGCCGCCAGAACGCGCGATGCGGCCGGTAGCGCCAGCGGGAGCGCTCCGGTACGGCGGCCCACATGTCGCCGAGCCGCTCCTGCCGCTCGGCGGCGGGGATCGCCGGCTGGGGGACGGGAGGGGCGTAGGGGGGTGGTCGGGACGGTTCGGACACCTTCTGACCCTAACGACCGGGACTGACAACGGCGAGGGCGTCCCGCCCCTCCCGGCCGACCGCGGCCCTACTTGGCGAGCGCTCCGTCCGTGGCCCCGTCGCCCAGCCCGCCGTCGGTGGTCCCGCTGTCCCTCGCGCCCTCTGCCGTCCCGTCGCCCGTCCGCGCGCCATCGGCCGCCGGTGCCTCCGCGACACGGCGGAAGACCAGGTCCCTCACGGCGTGCCCCTTCTCAAGGCCCTGGCCCTCGAACCGCGTGAGCGGCCGCGAGGCGGGCCGGGGCGCGTAGCCGCCGTCCGGGGCGGTGTTCCCGTACGCGGGGTGCGCGGTCAGCACGTCGAGCATCTGCTCGGCGTACGGCTCCCAGTCCGTGGCGCAGTGCAGTACGGCACCGGGCTTCAGCACGCGCGCGGCCAGGGTGAGGAACTCGGGCTGGATCAGCCGCCGTTTGTGGTGGCGGGTCTTGGGCCACGGGTCGGGGAAGTAGACGCGTATCCCGTCCAGCGACTCGGGCGCCAGCATCTCCCGCAGCAGGATGATCGCGTCGCCGTTCGCGACGCGGATGTTGGACAGTCCGGTCCGCTCGGCCAGCCGCAGCAGATTGCCCTGTCCCGGGGTGTGGACGTCGGCGGCGAGGATTCCCGTGCCGGGGTCGTCCGCGGCCATCCGGGCGGTCGCCTCGCCCATCCCGAAGCCGATCTCCAGGACGACCGGCAGCCCGCCGAACAGCTCGTCGAGGTCGAGGACCCGCCGGCCGTCGATGTCCAGGCCCCAGGACGGCCACAGCCGCCGCAGAACCTCGGCCTGGCCCGTCGTCACCCGGCTGCGGCGCGGCTGGAAGCTGCGGATACGGCGCTCGAAGTGCGATCCGGCGGGATCGGCGGCCGGTCCCGTGCCCCCGGGGAACATCCGGGACCAGGGGTGGGTGTCGTCGGCGCGTACGCGGTCGCCGTCGCGGTCGCTGTTCACGTTCATCTGGGTCTCGGACACGTCTTCTCGGGCACGTCGAGGAATCGGGCAGGACCTCCGATTCTACGGACCCGCCCGGGAGACCCGAAAAGCCCGGAGCCCGGAGCCCAGGGCCGGGCGCCGGGAGCCCAGAGGCCGGAGCACGGCGGCGGCCCGGTCCGATCCGCGAAGATCCGCCGAAAGGGATCCACCGGGCAGGACCGGCCGACAGGATCTGAGGGGCAGGACCTAGCCCCTGCCCGCGTCCCTCAGCATCGTCAGCGCCCGCCTCGCCACCTCACGGCCGATCGGGAGCGCCGCCGTCGCCGCCGGCGAGGGGGCGTTGAGCACGTGCACCGCGCGCGGCGCCTCCCGGATCAGGAAGTCGTCGGCCAGCGTGCCGTCCCGCAGCACCGCCTGGGCGCGCACCCCGGCCGCCGCCGGGCGCAGGTCCGCGTCCGTCACCTCGGGCAGCAGCCGGCGTACGGCGGTGGCGAAGGCGCGCCTGGAGAGCGAGCGGCGCAGCTCGCCCGCGCCGTAACGCCAGTGTCTGCGCGCTATCCGCCAGGAGCCGGGCCAGCCGAGCGTGGCCGCCAGCTCACGGGGGCGCACGGCGGACCAGGAGTAGCCCTCCCTGGCGAGCGCGGGCACCGCGTTCGGGCCGACATGGACGCCGCCGTCGATGCCGCGCGTCAGATGCACCCCCAGGAAGGGAAAGGCCGGATCGGGCACCGGGTAGACCAGACCGCGGACAAGTCCGGGCCGGGCCAGTTCGAAGTACTCGCCCCGGAAGGGGACGATCCGCATGCCCGGGTCGTCGCCGGTCATCCGTGCCACCTGGTCGCACTGGAGCCCCGCGCAGTTGACGAGGGCCCGCGCCCTGACCACCTCTCCCGAGGACGTGCGCACGGCGACACCCCACGCCCGCCGGTCGACGACGGTGACCTCCGCGCCGTACCGCACGGACGCGCCCGACGCCTCGGCCGACTCGGCGAGCCGCGCCGTGACGGCGACGAAGTCGCACACCCCCGTCGTACCGACATGGATCGCGGCCAGGCCCCGTACCTCCGGCTCGTACTCCATGATCTGCGCCGGGCCCAGTTCCCGAACGGGAATGCCGTTCTCCCTGCCGCGCTGGACCAGGGCGTGCAGCCGGGGCAGCTCGTCCCGGCCGGTGGCGACGATGAGCTTGCCGGTGACCTCGTGTGCGATGCCGTACTCCGCGCAGAACTTGACCATCTCGGCGGCGCCCTTGATCGCGTACCGCGCCTTCAGCGAGCCGGGGCGGTAGTACACACCGCTGTGGATGACTCCGCTGTTGTGGCCCGTCTGGTGCCGCGCGGGGCCGGGCTCCTTCTCCAGGACCGTCACTCGGGTGCCGGGCGCCGCCCGGGTGAGGGCGTAGGCCGTCGACAGGCCGACGATGCCGCCACCGATCACCAGCACGTCGCAGTCGTAGCCATGGCCGTAGCCGTGGTCGCCGACGCGACCCGAGCCGTCGTTCTTCACCCGCGCAACCTCCCACCCGATAGTGCACTGGCCCACTGACAATGCCCTTAAACCATCGGGGTACCACGCGTGTCTCGCATCGTTCACCAAGCATTCGGGCAGTGGCCCGGCGGCACGTCGGGTTCAAGTCAGCTGGGCGCCGGTGGTACGCCGGCGGAGGGCGCGACCGCGCCGGGTCGGAGCCCGCCCGGCCCCGCCCTCCGACGCACCCGGCCCGCCCTCGGCCGTACCGTCCGCGCCCACCTCCGCTACGCGGGCGCCACCAGCAGCGGGCGCGCCCGCTCCCGCAGCTCCGCGACCCTCGGCTCGTCCCCGTACGGCTCAAGGCGATGCAGCAGGTCCCGTACGTACTCCGTGGTGCGCGCCGACGAGATCCGCCCCGCCACCTCCACGGCCCGGGTCCCCGCCGCGCACGCCGCGTCCAGATTGCCGGACTCCAGCTCGGCGACCGCGCTCACCACCAGCCGTAGTCCGTGCGACCGCGCGAACTCCTCCGTCGGCCGGGACAGCGCCTGCTCCGTGAAGCGCCGCATCTGCCGCGGCGCCTTCAGATCGCGGTAGCACTCGGCCGCGTCGGCGGCGAAGCGGTCGTACGAGTAGAAGCCCAGCCAGCTGGGATCCGCGTCGCCCGGCCGCGAGCGCTCCAGCCAGCCCTCCGCCGCCTTCAGCGCGGCTCCGGCCGCCGCCGCGTCGCCCGCCTTGGCGTGGGCGCGCGCCTCGACCAGCCGGAAGAAACTCATCGTGCGGGCCGTCGCGAGGCCCCTGTTGCGCTCCACTGCCGCCTGGGCCAGGTCGACGCCCTCGTCGGCGAAGCCCCGGTAGGTCGCCTGGAGGGACATGGACGCCAGGACGTAACCGCCGAGCGGCACGTCGGCCGCCGCGCGGGCGAGCCGCAGCGCCTGGATGTAGTAGCGCTGCGCGGCCTCCTGCTGTCCGGTGTCGAAGGCCATCCAGCCGGCCAGCCGGGTGAGTTCGGCGGTCGCCCCGAAGAGGCCCCGGCCGACCTCGTCGCTGTACGCCGCGAGCAGCAGCGGCGCCGCGTCGACCCGCAGACACTCGGGCACCATCGACGAACGCCAATCCCCGCCGCCGTACTTGGAG
Organism: Streptomyces sp. NPDC058653; assembly: GCF_042716895.1. NCBI lineage: Bacteria > Bacillati > Actinomycetota > Actinomycetes > Kitasatosporales > Streptomycetaceae > Streptomyces > Streptomyces sp. NPDC058653. The sequence goes on from NZ_JBHXRM010000014.1 coordinate 141,713, forward strand.
TCCCAGCGGCGCGCGTCGGCCGCCGCCTCGCGGAGCTTGGCGACATCGCTGTGCCCCACGCGCAGTGGCGAGACCTCGCCACCGTCGGGTCCCGGGGCACCTGGGGCACCCGGGGCTCCTGGCGCGCCCGGTGGGCCCGTCGCACCCGCCGTCGCACCCGGCGCCGACCCGGGCGCGGACGAGGTGGCGGACGCCGACGTGGACGGGGCCGGTGGCCCGGTCAACCCCGGTCCGCCGTGCGCCGCGTGCGCTCTCCGTGCCGCCTCCGCCATCGCCGCGTCCCGCGCGACCGACGAGTCGGCGGGCGATATCAGCCACCGGGAAGCGGGCGTGGCGTACGCGCTGACCGCGAAGGAACCGGCCAGCGACTGCCAGATGCCCCCGCTGCCGGCCCGCCGGCCCGCCAGGTCCAGCCGGTACAGATCCGTCGCCGACCGCACCGCCTCACCCACGTCGCGCGGGAAGGCGAGACCCACCTCAGGCGCGGGATCGGCGTCGGCCAGGCCGATTTCGTGCAGCGGCACCGGTCGGCCCAGCTTGGCTCCGATGGCCGCGGCGATCAGATGGGGCGCCGCACCCTGCGGAACCATCCCCTTCGAAACCCACCGCGCCACCGAGGTTTTGTCGTATCGAAGCGTCAGACCGCGCTGCGACCCGAGGTCGTTGACCCGCCGGGCAAGACCGGCGTTGCTGATTCCCGCGAGGGCGAGAACGGTGCCGAGTTTCTCGTTCGGCCCGCGTAGCTCCCTGGACATGCGCCACCCCTCGACACACAGACGGCCGCCCCGCCGACCCCTCTTGTGAGGGACCCCGTGGCATTCGTAAACCCAGCGTAGTTCGCCGCATCCCTACCGTTAAGGGGCGAGGATCCGGATGGCGGGATTGTTGTCCGTGCGCGAGTACGCGCGGAACTCGCCCCGGTCGGCACGTGCTCCGGGCGTGTGGCCGTGCGCCCGGCCGTGCGCTCTTGGCCAAAAGAGACCGGGAGCGCTTCCATGAGTGCTGCGTGGGTCGGCCCACTGCGTACTGGAACCAGTGGGCTGGGGGACACCGCCGCCTCATTTCCCCGCGGGTGGCGGATCGGTCCGGGAGGCGAAGGCGCCTCCCGGACTGTACGTTTGCCGACGTGGTGTCGGCCGATCGGGCTCGGAGATTGGCTGAATGCTGCCCCTCCGCCCTGACCCCTTCCCCGCACCAATTGTCCTTTGCCAGGGGCGCATTCGAGTTTCGCACTCCAGCCCCGGGGCCCCTCCTGTGTGCCGTTGTCGTGGCAGCATGTTCACGAACGACCGATGACGACAGGCACGACTCTTGATCCACAGGCTGTGGAGGCGGCGATGCGCTGGTTGGTGGGGTGGAGCAGTATCGCCGCGAGCTTCGGCGCGTCCGGCACGGCGGGCTCCGTGGGCGACCGGTCGGAGGGGCGTACGGTCCACCCCGTCGGCTCCCAACTCCTGTGGGGCGACCCCGATCCGCTGTGGGCCGTCGGCGACTGGCGTGACGACGAGGTCCGCGTCGTCAGCGTCGACCCCTTCACCCGGCTCGCCGTCTTCGGCTGCTGCGGAGCCACCGACGAGCAGCTGAAGATCGGTCTGTTCGCGGCCCGCGGCGGCGCCCTGCGCCATCTCACCGCCTGGCCCGGCAGTTACACCGCCGTCGCCCAGATCGGCCGCCGGATCACCGTCGCCGGCGATCTGGCGGGCGCGAGACCCGTCTTCCACACGCCGTGGGCGAGCGGCACCGCGTACGCCACCGCCGCCCTGCCGCTCGCCGACCTCATCGAGGCGCAGCTCGACATCGGGCATCTGGCCGCGCTGCTCGCCTGCCCCGAGACCCCCGAGGCACTGCGCGACTCCACGCCGTACGCGGGCGTCAAACGCGTACCACCGGGCCACGCGCTCGTCCTGCGCGAGGGATCGCGCGAGATCACCGGATACGAACAGGTCGCCTCCCTCGCCGTCGCCGCACCCCAGACCGACCCCGAACGGGCCGTCGAGGGAGTCAGGGACGCGCTCGTCGAAGCCGTACGGGCCAGGCTCCTGGCACCGCGCCACGCACCCGAGACCGTCCCGCCCGACCCCGGGCCCGTGCCGGGCATGGGGCCCGCCGACCGGCGAGCCGCCCGAGGCGGACCCGTCCCCGGCATCGGCGCCGATCTGTCGGGCGGCAGCGCGTCGGGCACGCTCGCCCTGCTCGCCGCGGGACTGCCGGGCGCGCCGGGCACCGTCCTCGGCCATGGCACCGGCGCCGGCGAACGGCTCCTCGCCGTCACCTTCAACGACCTCGTCACCGGGGGCCGCGAGGCCGAGCTCGAACGGGCCCGCGCCATGGCCTCCAACCCCCGGCTGCACCACGTGGTCGTCGCGGCGGGCGAAGAGGCCCTGCCGTACGCCGAGTTGGAAGGCCCGCTGACCGACGAGCCCGGACCGTCCCTCGTCACGGCCGAGCGCCACCGCCGCCGGCTCGCCGCTGGCAGCGCCGACCACTTCACCGGGGCCGGGGCCCGCGAGGTGCTGGACGCCCACCCCGCGCGCCTGGCCGACCTGCTGATCGACCGGCGCCGCCGCGATCTGCTGCGGCCGACCACCGCGCTCGCCAAGGCCCAGGGGTCGTCGGCGGGCTCGCTGTTCGTGCCGCTGACCGTCTACCGGGCTGCCCGCCGCCTCGCCCGTACGCCGTACCGCACCGGTCTCGAAGAGGCGGCGGCCCAGCTCCCCGGTGCGCACCGCGACCGCAACGCCCCTGCCGCGCACGGCCCGTTGGGTGCCTCCCTCGCCGCGCTCACCTGGTCGCGCCCCGGTCCGGCGGCCCGCTGGCTGACGGGGGAGGCACTGGCAGAAGTATCGGTTCGTCTTACGGCGGCGGCGGTCCGTCCGACGTCGGTCCAGCGGCCCGGAGAGGCGCGCGCCCGCGCAGCGCTGGCTCGGCAGGCCGCCGACCACCGCATCTTCGAGCAGGCCGCCGAGATCCGGAGTCAGCGGCTGCACGCGCCGTTCTTCGACAACCAGGTCGTACGGGCCTGCCGGGCGCTCCCCGAATCGCTCCGGGTCCAGCCCGGCGCCCGCTCCGACGTGCTGCGCGCGGTCCTCGCGGGGGCGGGCATCCACGACCTGCCGCCGGGCTGGGGCGCCACGACGCACGCGACGTCGGTGGCCGCGACCCGCACGGGGCTGCGGGCCGCCGTCAACGACCTGATGGCCCTCTTCGACGCCCCGCTGCTGGCCGACGCGGGCCTGATCGAGGCGCGCGTGGTGCGCAAGGCGCTGCGCAAGGCGGCCGAGGGCGAGCCGATCCCGCTGGACGGCATCGCCGACCTCGTCTCCACCGAACTGTGGCTCAGGCGGCTGCTCTCACGCCGCGGCACCTGCTGGACGGGCACGGCCGCGCCGCGCCAACGCGCCGTCGCGGGCGGCGTGATGCCCCGCCCGACGCTGCATCCGTAGATCTCGTTCGGTGCCGCGGTCTACGAGCTCCGCGCACTCGGTGAGAACCCTCGGAGACGGGTGACGGCGCCTGAGCGTGAACGGCCCGGTGAGGCCGGCAAGATCACCCGGAGCGGCGCGCTTCCCAAGAAGTGGCCTTCGCTGCCCTCCCTCACCCGCAGCTGATCCTGGACTGTGCCCAGTCCGCGACCGCCACCGCCTCGAAGGGCGTGTGCGGCTCGACCACCAGGCGAATCGTCTTCCGGCCGCCGATCCCCACGCTCACCGGGACCGCCGCGTCGCCGCCGCGCACCACCGGGGAACGCCAGAGCCTGCCGCCGTCCCCGTACACGGAGAAGCGCACCGCGCCCATCCCCAGCGTCATGTCGTCGACGCCGACCAGTGCCTGGTAGGTGGCGCACCGGCGGTTGAGGTCGATCGTCACCGATCCCGAGGCGTGCATCGACGCCCCGTGCCCGTAGCGCGTGCCGCCGATCGACATACCGGGGCGCTGCCAGAGCCAGCTGCTCTGCCCGATCCGCACCTCGGGCCGGGACCCGTCACCCGCCACGTCGTACTTGAGCAGGTTCACCTGATACACCTCCGGCGCGGGCGGAGGCGGAGGCGGTGCGGGAGCGGGCGGCTTCGGGCGTGCGGCCGGTGGCGTCGGCGGCTGGGGCTCCGGCGGGGGAGGCTTGGGCTTCGCCTTCGTCGGGGTGGGGCTCGGCCTCGGTTCCGGCGCGGGCGAGGGCTTGTTCGGGCGCGCCCGCGGGGGCGGTGGGGCGGGCGCGGCCGGCGGCTTCACCTTCGGCGGCGGCGAGGGCTTCTCCGGCAGGACCGGCTGTACGACGGGGGGCTTCGCCTTCGGCTTGTCGGGGACCTCGTCGCCCGTCAGCGCCCACACCAGCCCCGCCGCGGCGGCCAGGGAGACCACGGCCGCGATCCCCGCCTTCAATGGCGCGCCGAGCCCTTCGGCCGCCGCACCGCCCGCCGCGCCCGCGGCACCTCCGGCGGAGCCCGACGCGCCACCCGCCGCTGCCGCCGCACCCGCTCCCGCGGCGCCGGCGGCTCCTCCGGCGACGACCCCCGCGGCCTTGAGCGAGTACCCGGCCGCGAACCAGCCGATGACCGCGATCGGAAGCACCGCCGGAATCCCGGCGTTGACATGCGCCAACTCGCCCGCCACGAGGCGGCACTTCGCGCACTCGTCCAGATGCTTGCGCAGCCCGCGCTCGGCCCGGATCCGCAGACCGCCCCGCGCGTACGCGCCCAGCCGGTCCGCGTACTGCGCGCAATCGCCGGCCGACGCGACCGCCGTGTTCACATGCGCCTGTAAATAGGCCTGCTTGAGGCCTTCGCGCGCCCGACTGGCCAGCACGGCCGTGGCGTTGGCCGTCAGCCCGAAGAGCGGGGCGATCGCGCTCGGCGACTCCTCCTCGACGGTGGTGTGCCAGAGCACCGCCTGCCAGCGCTCGGGCAGACTGCGGAACGCCCGCATGGCGAGGGACCGTTCCGCCTCGTGCATCGCCCGTACGTCCGCGCCCAGGTCGAGGGTCTCCTCGTCCGACACCTCGGACGAGCGGACCGACTCCGCGGCGAACACCGCGAAGTCCTCGACCAGTTGCTCACGCTTGGCGGTCTTCGTCCACGCGGCGGCGACACGGCGCACGGTCGTGAGGAGATACGCCCGCACCGCCTGCTCCGGCCCCGCACCCCCACGTACCGCCTGGAGCGTGCGGGCGAACACCTCCGCCGTCAGGTCGTCGGCGGTGTGACCGTCCCGGCAGCAGCTCCGCGCGTAGCGCAGTACGGCCGCAGAGTGCCGCCGGTACAGCTCCTCGTACGCGCCGTCGTCGCCGGCCCGCATGCGCTGGATCAACTCGGCGTCCGAGGGCGGCAGATCGGCGGCCGGACCTTCCTCCGCCGCGCCGTCCCCGGCCGTCCCCACGGCACCCTCGCGCTGCGGCGGCACACTGGGCTCCGGCTCGCCCGGCGGCGGCCCGGGAGGAAGAGGCCCGGTGGCCGCCCCCGAGGAACCACCCGGCCCGCCCTGGGGCGGCACCTGCTCGGACGGCGCCCCGCCCGTCCCCGTACCGCCGGCACCGCCACCACCCAGTGGCTCGTCCTGTCCGTCACCGCTCATCGCGGAAGCCCCCGTAGCGTCCTGCCGACCCGAAACACCTGGCCAGCGTGCCACAGCGCCCACCACGGCCAAACCCGTGTTGACAGCGACCACTCTCACGTGATTGGGCGCCGGATCAGGACGTCGGAGCGAGGCCGTACGCCAATAGCCCGAACGGGTGGCGCGCACACGCCCTTCACCAGGATGTTCCGCACCGGGCGTGCCCGACCAACCTCGGGCGCGACCCACGACGGCCGGTTCACGGCAGGGGCCGCACGGTCGTCGGACGAACAGCTGTCCGACGACCGTCACAGGGACTCACGTTGACGCGCCGACCACCACGGTCCGCACCCGTCGGGCCCCTCCCGCCTTACGCGGCCCGGGACCGAAGGCCTTCGAGCAGGATGTCCAGCAGCCGCGCGGAAGCCGCCGCCTGCTGGGCCGCGTCGGGCAGCGCCGGCGCCGCGGTGGCTATCACCAGCAGGACGTCGGCCACCGTCACGCCCGGACGGAGCTCGCCGGCCGCCCGCGCACGCTCGACCAACTGCCCCACCACATCGAGCAGTTCGACCGTGCCCGAGGCCGGATCCACCAGGTCGTCGCCCAGGGACCCCGCCGAGTCGGCCGTCTCCGCCGCCCCCAGGGGCGCCGAGGCGTGCTGCCCGGCATGCTCGCCGGAACCGACCACCCGCAGATCCGGGTGCCCGGACTGCCGCTGCTGCGGCACCCGTGCCTCGTCCGCCGAGTCCGGGACCACCGTCGACTCGTCGACGTCCACCCCGACCCTCAGCACCTGCGGCGGCAGCAGCCTGCCCGCGCCGGAAGCCACCGACGTCCGCAGGAAGCGGGCGAGCGCGGACCACGGCTCGTCCTCCTGCCCCAGAGCCGCCCGCGCCTGCTCCGTCAGCCGGGAGGTCTCCTCCTCGGCTATACGGCGGACCAGCACGTCCTTGCTGGGAAACCGCCGGTAGACCGTGCCGACCCCGACCCGGGCCCGGCGCGCCACGTCCTCCATCGGCGCCCCGTAACCGAGCTCGCCGAACACCTCACGAGCCGCCCGAAGGACGTGCTCCAGATTGCGCTGTGCGTCGACGCGCAGCGGTGCGGCACGGCCGATCCCGCCCGCGCTCGCGCGTCCGTTGCCGTCAACGGACACGACGGCCTGCCAATGAGAATCCTGAATGTGCATAAGCGTTCCCCCGGTAATGACGTCTCCCCCCGGAGACCTCCCCGCCTTGACAGCCGGGACCGCCCGATCAAGTCACGATCGAGTCCCCCGACGGAGTACGAACATAGTTGAGCCCCGGGGAATTCAGAAGGGGGTGGTTCCGCACAGTGCGCCCCCCGATCGGAGCAAGGACCGGAAGATGCCTGATTCGGCACTCTCCCACCACCGGGTCCGTACCGCCTGACCTGCGAACCTTCCCCGGCACAGGGGGATTTGCGCACGTGGGGCCGTCGAAGGGCTCCGGTCACACAATTTGCCGGGGCTGTGGACAAACCAAGGAGCCCGGGGCCTCATGGGGTGGTGAAGGCAGAGATCTCCCGGGGGACGACCCCCGCACCACCGCCCCGCGCACGCGTTCTCGTCGTCGGTGGCGGCTACGTCGGGATGTACACCGCGCTCCGGCTCCAGCAGAAGCTCAGGCGGGGCGAGGCGGAGGTCGTGGTCGTGTCGCCCAACGCGTACATGACCTACCAGCCGTTCCTGCCCGAGGCCGCCGCGGGCTCGATCTCACCGCGCCACGTCGTGGTGCCGCTGCGCAGGGTCCTGCCGGGCTGCACGATCATCGTCGGTGAGGCCAGATCCATCGACCACGCCAAGCGCGTCGCGACCCTCGTCACCCCCGCGTCGGAGGAGGAGGCCGCGACGAGAGCGGCCACGAACGGCACCGAGCCCACCGCCTCCGAGTCCACCGCTTCCAAGCCCAACGGCCCGGAATCCAACGGCCCCGAGCCCACCGGCGCGTACGCGGACCACCTCGCGGCCGAGCGCCTGGCGGCAGACCGCCCGGCCAACGGCGATCTCGCGGACCGGCCCCCCGGCTCCTTCGAGATGACGTACGACGAACTCGTCCTCGCCCCCGGCTCCGTCTCCCGCACCCTCCCGGTCCCCGGCCTCGCCGACCACGGCATCGGCTTCAAGACCGTCGAGGAGGCCATCGCCCTGCGCAACCACGTCCTGGAGCAGATGGACATCGCCTCCTCCACCCGCGATCCGGAACTGCGCGACGCCGCCCTCACCTACGTCTTCGTCGGCGGCGGCTACGCGGGCGTCGAGGCCCTCGCCGAGCTGGCGGACATGGCCCGCTACGCCACCCGCTACTACCACAACGTCAAGGCCGAGGACCTGAAGTGGATCCTCGTCGAGGCGTCGGACCGCATCCTTCCCGAGGTCGGCCACGACATGGGCAAGTACGCGGTCCGCGAGCTGCGCGCCCGCAACATCGACGTACGCCTGGAGACCCGGCTCGACTCCTGCGAGAACCGCGTCGCCGTACTCTCCGACGGCGCCCGCTTCCCCACCCGCACCCTCGTCTGGACCGCCGGCGTCAAACCGCACCCGATCCTCGCCGCCAGCGATCTGCCCCTCGACAAACGCGGCCGCCTCATCTGTACGGCCAAGCTCGCCGTCGACGGCGTCGAACACGCCTGGTCGGCCGGTGACGCCGCCGCCGTCCCCGACCTGGCGGCGGACGACCCCGGCGCCGAATGCGCCCCCAACGCACAGCACGCCGTCCGTCAGGCCCGCGTCCTCGCCGAGAACATCGTCTCCTCCCTAAGAGGGGAGCAGCAGCACGACTACCGCCACCGGTACGCCGGTTCCGTCGCGTCACTCGGTCTCCACAAGGGCGTCGCACACGTGTATGGCCGTAAACTCAAGGGATATCCCGCCTGGCTGATGCACCGCGTGTACCACCTCAGCCGCGTTCCGACCTTCAACCGCAAGGCGCGAGTACTGGCGGAATGGACCCTCGCCGGGCTGTTCAAACGGGAGATCGTCTCCCTCGGCTCCCTGGAGCACCCACGTGCCGAATTCGAACTCGCCGCCGGACGGGAACGACCCAGAGACGTCTGACGTCCCATGCCAGTGCGGTCGGCAACACTGAACGTGTGACCATAGGTGGGTTCACATCTGCACAGCGTGACTCCGCAGAGAGCGACCCGGTAGCCCGCCAAGGCGAACAGCAACGACACCATGAGGCCTGAAAATCCGTGAATTTCACGCGTTGGAGCGCCCGGCTCCCCGGTACACAGCGCCGCATCGCCGCGCGGACGGACCCTGGAGACTCCCAGGGGAAGCCACGGGAGCATTCCGCGCACGCGTCGGGTCCCGCCGGTTCCGTGCCCGCCGCCCGTGGTGAATTCGAACGACACGGCGAGAGCCGGGACGGCAGAGGCGGAAAAGACAGCGGAGACAGCAGAGACGGCAGTGACACGAGCGACGGCAGACCGGGCGGAATCCCCGAGCTCGAAGAGCTGACCGTCCGCGAGGTCCTCGGCGGTCTCCCCGCACTCGTCGCGCTGGTCTACGGCCCCGACCACCGTGTCGCGTACGTCAACGACGCCTACGCCGACGCCTTCGGCCCCCGCGAGCCCGGCACGACCGCCGCCGAGAGCTGCCCCGAGCTGATCGAGCTGGGCCTCATGCCGCTCATGGACCAGGTGCTGCGCAGCGGAAAGCCCCGTACGGTCAAGTCCCGCAAGGTCCAGGCCGCGACGTCCGGCGCACTCCACGCCTCGGCCCACTCCTCCGCCAACGCCCCCGCGCACTCCTCGCCGCACGCCTGGGCCAACGGCCCCGCCGGCGTGGCGCGCGACGGCTCGTACACCGTCACCTGCACCCCCGTCGACACGAGCGGATCCGGCGGCGTCCTCATCTTCGCCGCCGACGTCACCGACCACGCCGAGGCCGCCGAACGCCTGCGCGCGAGCGAACGCAGACTCCGCGAGACGGCCGTCGCCCTCCAGCGCTCCCTGCTCCCCCAGGAGTTGGAACAGCCCGACGACCTACGCGTCGCCGCCACATACCAGCCGGGCGGTACGGACGCGGCGGTCGGCGGCGACTGGTACGACGTGATCACCCTCGGCGCCGGCCGCACCGCCCTGGTCATCGGCGACGTCATGGGCCGCGGCGTCCGCGCGGCGGCCGTCATGGGCCAGCTGCGCACGGCTGTCCGCGCGTACGCCCGCCTCGACCTGCCCCCGCACGAGGTCCTGCAACTCCTCGACGGACTCGCCGCCGAGATCGACGCCAGCCAGATCGCCACCTGCGCCTACGCCGTCCACGACCCCAACGAAGGCCGTCTCGTCTACGCCTCCGCCGGCCATCTGCCGATCCTCGTACGCGCGGAGGACGGCACGGTCGCCCGCGCCGCCGACCCGACAGGCCCCCCGCTCGGCACCGGCGGCTGGATCCACACCTCCGGCAGCATCGAACTCGCGCCCGGCTCGACCGCCGTCCTCTATACGGATGGTCTCGTGGAGCGCCGCAGCGAGGACATCGACGAAGGCGTGGCATCCCTGGAGCGCGCGCTGGCCGGTGCCAAGGGATCACCGCAGGTCGTCTGCGACCGGCTGATCCGCGCGATGGGCGTCACGGCCGAGCACGACGACGACGTCGCGGTCCTGGTCCTCCAGCACCCCGCCCGCAGCGGCCAGAACGCCGAGCTCTTCCACAACGCCGCGCTCGACCTGCTCGGCGGCGTCGAGGCCGCGCCGCGCGCCCGCGCGTTCGCCTCGGGAGTCCTCTCCTCGTGGCGCTTCCCCATCGAGCTCAGAGACCTCGGCGTGCTCGCCACCAGCGAACTCGTCGCCAACTCGCTCCAGCACGGCACCCCGCCCATGCGGCTACGCCTCCGCCGTACGGACCGCAGGCTGATCATCGAGGTCACCGACGGCGACGACCATCTGCCCCTGCGCCGCCACGCCGAACCGGCGGACGAGGCGGGTCGCGGCATCTCGATCGTCGCGACGATCGCCTCGTCCTGGGGCTCCCGCCGCACCCCGGGCGGCGGCAAGGCGGTGTGGTGCGAGTTCGCGCTCCCTCATTGAGAGGCGGCGACGGGCTCCGGCTTGTGCACGGCCACCACACGCGACTTGTGCCCGAGTGAAGGCCGGTCCTGTACGGGGGTGAGACGGCGCCCCAGTCGCAGGGCCAGCACGCTGACGCCGAGCGAGAAGAGCACGAACGTCACGATGTACGGGCCGTGCAGCGCGGCCCCCATCGGCCCGCCCACGGCGGGGCCCACGGCCAGCGCGAGCTGCTTGACCAGCGCGAAAGTGGCGTTGTACTGCCCGACCATCTCCTCCGGCGCCAGATCGGCCACCAGCGGGGCCACGGTCGGCGACAGCATCGACTCACCGAGCCCGAACAGCGCGTACGTGGAGACGAAGGCGGCGGTCGCCATCGTCTGGCTCCCGTGCCCCAGGCCCGCGTACCCCGCGACGATCCAGGCGACCGCCCAGATCAGCCCCACCGACGCGATGACCCGGCTCCGCCTGCGCCGCTCGACCAGCCTGAGCACGACGAACTGCGCGACGACGATCACGGCGGTGTTGGCGGCGAGAGCGATCCCCAGCGCCGACGGGTCGATCCCGGCGGCCTCGGTCCCGTACGCGGCCAGCCCCGACTCGAACTGCCCGTAGCAGGCGAAGAACAGCACGAAGCCCAGCACACACAGCTGCACCATCGCCCGGTGCCCGAGCAGCGCCCGCAGCCCGCCACCCCCGGCCGGCGCCGCCTCCCCAGGACGCATGGACACCGCGGAGGACGTACGGGGGAGCCGTACCGTCCCCGCGAGGGCCGCCAGCACCAGGAACATCGCGGCTTCGACACCGAACAGCAGGGTGAAGCTCCCGGGCCGGTTGACGTCGACGATCTGCCCGCCGATCAGACCGCCGACGCCGAGCCCGAGGTTCTGGAGGAAGAACTGGGTCGCGAAGGCGCGCGTACGGGCCGACGGCGCCGAGCACCACACGATCATCGTGGCGAGCGCGGGCTGCATGACCGCCGTACCGGCGCCGAGCAGCGCCGCCGACAGGACGGCGGCCGGCACGGTGGCGGCCACCCCCATCCCCAGGGCACCCACGGCAGCCAGAGCCGCGCCACCGACGACGACGGGCAGCGGACCGCGCCGGTCGATGACACGCCCGGTGAAGGGCAGGGCGACGAGCGCGGCCATGGCGAAGACGGCCAGCACGGCCCCCGCCGTACTCGCGCCCAGGTCCCGCACCTGGGCCACATACACGTAGAGATACGGGACGGTGAATCCGAGCCCGAACGCGCTCAGCGCGTTCCCTGCCTGGATCCGGCGCATCGCGGCGCCCATCACCCTGGTCAACACTCACCTGCCTTGGAGAAGAAGCGGAAGAAGGAGAAGTACGAACTACTGAGGTCTGAAGACTTCAAAGCTAAAGTTAGGGTCGCAACAATACACGCTTAAAGACTTCGAGGCGAACGAGGCGCGTGCCATACTGCGCCGCATGTCAGACAGGACCGAGGAGCCGAGCCTCGACGAACAGATCGCCGCCTATCAGCGAGAGTTCGACGACCTCGACCCCCAGGTGGAGAAGGTCGTCTCGGCGCTCGGCCGGCTCAACCGCCGGATGAACGTGGCGTACGGCCGCCAGGTCTCCGACCTCGGCATCAGCAACGCCGAGTGGGAGGTCCTCAAGACGCTGGTCCTGGCCGGCGCCCCGTACCGCCTCGGCCCCGGCGAACTGGCCAAGCGCCTAGGCCTCACCCCCGCGGCGATGACCCACCGGATCGACCGCATGGCGGGCGAGGGCCTGGTCACCCGGGACCGGGACGAGAACAACCGCGTACGGGTGATCGTCGAGCTGACGGACGAGGGTCGCACCAAGTGGCTGGAGGCCATGCGGATGGCCTCGAACTTCGAGGAGGACCTGCTCCAGGACCTCTCGGGAACGGAACGCGGCGTGCTGGGAGAGCTGTTGATCCGCCTGCTCCGCCGCGTCGAACACGCTCAGCCGGACGCAGGCGGGCGCCTGACCGACCTGGATTGACGCGGGGCGAACAGCTCAAGTTGACACCACCGGGACCGGTCCGTAAGGTTCTTCGAGTTGTCATGGAGCTGTAACGGTTCTACGACGTACTCCGGCCGCTTGAATGCGGCACACAAACTCTGCGGGACCCCCTCGACCGGGAACAATTTCGGCATGCCGAAATCCATTACCCGGGACTCGATTTGTGAGTCGGCGGGGAAACGGGCTAGAGTTTGAAACGTCGGAACGGCCGCAGGGCCGGAAAGACATTCCCGCCGACTGGGAATCAGGGCCTGAAAGGTTCTGATAGAGTCGGAAACGCAGGACAGCAAGACCGAAGGGAAAGCCCGGAGGGGCCCGGAGACGGGACCGAAGGAAGCGTCCGTTCCTTGAGAAC
>NZ_JBHXRM010000015.1:0-152233 GCF_042716895.1 Streptomyces sp. NPDC058653
CGGACGGGCGGCCCGCCCGTCCGGGAGCGTACGCAGACGGAGCGGGAGCAAGAGCGTGATCCAATTTCTTTGGGGCCCTGCTGAGCAGGGCCTTTTCTATTTCTCCCGGGAAATTGATCACGAGTGAATGCGCTGATCCCATTACGTATTTCCGGGTGTCTTTCAAGTCCCGATCATTTGCGACACCGTAAGTCAAGGTCAATTACATGGGGCGCACCCTGTTTTGATCAGCTTCCGCTCCCTACAATCCGTCCATCTTGAGCGCTGAGCGTCAAGGAGGACGAATGGCGGGGCACATCGATCCACAACTGTCCGAGCACCCCACTTCTCTCGCCGCCGCGGTACTGACGGACGGCAACAGACTGATCGTGATCGTCGTCGCGGTCATCGCGCTGGCGGCGCTGCTCGTCGCCCAGCGACTGGTCCGTCAGGTGCTGGCCGCCGACGAGGGCACCGATTCCATGAAGGAGATCGCGGCCGCTGTACAGGAAGGCGCGAATGCCTATCTGGCACGGCAGTTGCGCACCCTCGGCGTTTTCGCCGTCGTGGTGTTCTTCCTGCTGTTGTTGCTGCCGGCCGACGGTTGGTCGGAACGTGCGGGACGTTCACTGTTCTTCCTGGTGGGTGCGCTTTTCTCGGCGGCCACCGGATACTTCGGCATGCGCCTCGCCGTACGCAGCAATGTGCGCGTCGCGGCGGCGGCGCGAGAAGCGACCCCGGCGGAGGGAGAACCTGAAAAGGATCTGACCGCCGTCGCGCACAAGGCAATGAAGATCGCTTTTCGCACCGGTGGTGTCGTCGGCATGTTCACGGTGGGCCTCGGCCTGCTCGGCGCCTCCTGCGTGGTCCTCGTCTACGCCGAGGACGCGCCCAAGGTGCTGGAGGGCTTCGGTCTCGGCGCCGCGCTGATCGCGATGTTCATGCGTGTCGGCGGCGGCATCTTCACCAAGGCCGCGGACGTCGGCGCCGACCTCGTCGGCAAGGTCGAGCAGGGCATCCCCGAGGACGACCCGCGCAACGCGGCGACCATCGCCGACAACGTCGGGGACAACGTGGGCGACTGCGCCGGAATGGCGGCCGACCTCTTCGAGTCGTACGCCGTGACGCTCGTCGCCGCGCTCATCCTCGGCACGGCCGCGTTCGGCGACTTCGGGCTCGGCTTCCCACTGATCGTCCCCGCGATCGGCGTCATCACGGCGATGATCGGCATCTTCGCCGTCGCACCGCGGTCCTCCGACCGCAGCGGGATGACCGCGATCAACCGCGGTTTCTTCATCTCCGCGGTGATCTCGCTGATCCTGGTGGCCGTGGCGGCGTACACGTATCTGCCGTCCAGCTACGCCGAGTTGGACGGCGTGACGGCCGAGGAGATCACCTCGCACTCCGGTGACCCGAGGCTGTTCGCGCTGGTCGCCGTCGCCATCGGTATCGTGCTCGCGGCGCTCATCCAGCAGCTCACGGGCTACTTCACGGAGACCAACCGGCGCCCGGTGCGCGACATCGGCAAATCGGCGCTCACCGGGCCGGCCACCGTCGTCCTGGCCGGTGTGGCCATAGGTCTGGAGTCCGCCGTCTACACCGCGCTGCTGATCGGTCTCGGTGTGTACGGGGCATTCCTGCTCGGTGGTACGTCGATCATGCTCGCGCTCTTCGCGGTGGCGCTGGCCGGCACCGGACTGCTCACCACCGTCGGTGTGATCGTCGCCATGGACACCTTCGGTCCCGTCTCCGACAACGCCCAGGGCATCGCGGAGATGTCCGGGGACGTGGAGGGCGCGGGCGCGCAGGTGCTCACCGACCTCGACGCCGTGGGCAACACCACGAAGGCCATCACCAAGGGCATCGCCATCGCGACCGCCGTACTGGCGGCGGCGGCGCTCTTCGGCTCGTACCGCGACGCGATCGCCACGGCGGTGGCGGACGTGGGGGCGGGGGCGGGTGAGATGGGCCTGAGCCTGGACATCTCGCAGCCCAACAACCTGGTCGGGCTGATCCTGGGCGCCGCGGTCGTGTTCCTCTTCTCGGGGCTCGCGATCAACGCCGTGTCGCGGTCGGCGGGTTCGGTGGTCTACGAGGTGCGGCGGCAGTTCCGCGAGCACCCCGGGATCATGGACTACACGGAGAAGCCGGAGTACGGGCGCGTCGTCGACATCTGTACGAAGGACGCGTTGCGCGAGCTGGCGACGCCGGGTCTGCTCGCGGTGCTCACCCCGATCGCGGTCGGGTTCTCGCTCGGCGTCGGGGCGCTCGGGTCGTTCCTGGCGGGCGCGATCGGTACCGGCACGCTGATGGCCGTCTTCCTCGCCAACTCCGGCGGGGCCTGGGACAACGCGAAGAAGCTCGTCGAGGACGGTCACCACGGCGGCAAGGGCAGCGACGCCCACGCCGCGACGGTGATCGGCGACACCGTCGGTGACCCGTTCAAGGACACGGCGGGACCGGCGATCAACCCGCTGCTGAAGGTCATGAACCTGGTGGCGCTGCTGATCGCTCCTGCGGTCGTGCAGTTCAGCTACGGGGAAGACGCCAACGCCGGGGTGCGCGCGGTGGTGGCGGTGCTCGCGATCGGTGTCATCGTCGGAGCGGTGTACGTCTCCAAGCGGCGCTCGGTGGCCGTGGACGACGGGGGCGACGGCGCAGGCGGTACCGGGGACGGGGACGGGACGACCAAGTCGCCGGATACGGTGGTCGCTTCGTAGGAACGGTACGTAACCGCCTCGTAGCGCTCAGGGCGGGGCGGGCCCGACCGGCGGGCGGGCGGCGCGACTTGACGCGTCGCCCGCCTGTCTGGCGCCGAATGTCTTCCGTGGGTCGGTGGGTCGGTGGGCCGTGGGCCGTGGGCTGTGGGTCGTGCGGCGAGGGCGTGAGCGTTCTCTCCCTGGGTGCAAATGCATCCAATAGCCAATTCATCGGACACATGGCGTGCGGTAGGCGTGCCCATGGCGTGTATGTTCCGGGGCCGAGAGCCTTGGAAGGGACCCAATCCGGTGAACAAGAAGCTCGCAGCCGCGCTGTCCGGCGGTTCGATACTGCTCATGGCGCTGTCGGGGTGCAGTGACGACGGCGGCAGCAAGGTGAACGACTGGTCGAAGAAGGTCTGTGACCAGGTCCAGCCGCAGCTGGCGAAGATCGCGAACGCCAACGCCTCGATCCAGCAGGCGACCTCGGACAGCAGCACGCCCGCCGACGTCAAGAAGACCGACGCCGCCGCCTTCCAGTCCATCTCGGACGCCTACAAGGCGCTGGGCGCGGCCGTGAACGGTGCGGGCGCCCCGCCCGTCGACGACGGCGAGACGACCCAGAAGGAGGCCGTGAGCGAGCTCAACGCCACCTCCACGGCCTACGCGGGACTCAAGACCAAGGTCGACGATCTGGACACCAAGGACCAGGCGAGGTTCGCGGACGGCCTCAAGGGCGTGGCCGACGAACTCGACAAGCTCAGCAAGACCGGTGACCAGGCGCTGCGGAAGCTCCAGTCCGGTGAGGTCGGAGCGGCGATGGCCAAGCAGCCCGGCTGCCAGCGGCCGAAGACGTCGGTGCCCGCCGGGACCGGATCGGACGGGGCGTCGACGGAATCGAGCGCCGGCCAGGCCTCCTGAGGAGGCGGCCTTCTGCCGATTCGTCAGAAGAACGCCCGGCGGTCGGAAGAACGCTCCGTGGGCTCCGCAGACTCCTCAGGCTTCTCGGGAGCCGCCACGAACGCTCCTCGGCTTGAGCAGGAAGGCGCCTGAGCGCGCTCCTTAGTACATAAGCCTCACACCACAGGTGCCCCGTTATCGGGGGCCGGGCCGCGGGCGTTTGTCAGTGGCAGCCGCCACAATGGAGGGGTGAGTACGACCAGCCTTCCCGCGCCCGACAACTCGCCCCGACTGCGCGAGGCCCTGCTCGCCGCCGGCTTCACCGTCGACGGCCTGCTCGACCTGCTCGGCGCGCCCGCGTACGCCGCGCTGGCCCGCAGCGAGACCGTCCCGGCCCTGCGGGCCACCCGTGGCGACAGCCCGCTCGTCACGCTCGTCAGACTCTTCCTGCTCCGGCGGGCGGTCCCGGCCGAGCGGGCCCGCGCGGCGCTGCCGTTCGCGGAGTGCCTGGCCGACGGCTGGGTCGTGGAGAGCGACGGCGCGGGCGGTGGCGCGGAGGCCGGAACGGCGGACGCGGCGGCGGCCGGCGTGACGGCGGCCACGGAAGGCGGTACGGGGCACGACCAAGACGGCGCGTTCGTCCGGGCAACCGTGGACGTACGGCCGTACGGCGGCCCGGAAGGAGAGGACTGGTTCATCGTCTCCGACCTGGGCTGCTCGGTCGGCGGTGCCGCCGGGGCGTCCGGCCACGGCGGGGGTGTCGTGCTCGGCGTCGGCGGGGCATCCACCACGCTCGCCGGGCTCACCGTCCGTACGCCCGTCGCCAGGGCCCTCGACGTCGGCACCGGCTCCGGCATCCAGGCCCTGCACGCGGCGCGGCATGCCACCACGGTCACCGCCACGGACCTCAACCCGCGCGCGCTGGACTTCGCCCGGCTGACCCTCGCCCTGTCCGGGGCGCCCGCCGCCGACCTGCGCGAAGGGTCGCTGTTCGAACCGGTCGAGGGCGAGAGGTACGACCTGATCGTGTCGAACCCGCCCTTCGTGATCTCGCCCGGCGCCCGGCTCACCTACCGCGACGGCGGCATGGGCGGCGACGACCTGTGCCGGACGCTCGTCCAGGAGACGGGCGACCGCCTCGCCGACGGGGGGTACGCGCACTTCCTCGCCAACTGGCAGCACGTGGAGGGCGAGGAGTGGCAGGACCGGCTGCGGTCCTGGGTGCCGCGCGGCTGCGACGCGTGGATCGTGCAGCGGGAGGTGCAGGACGTGACGCAGTACGCGGAGCTGTGGCTGCGCGACAGCGGCGACCACCGGACGGACCCGGAGGCGTACGAGGCGCGGTACGAGGCGTGGCTGGACGAGTTCGACGCGCGGAAGACCAAGGCGGTCGGCTTCGGCTGGATCACCCTGAGGAAGTCGGGGCACGAGTTTCCGTCGGTGGTGGTGGAGGAGTGGCCGCATCCGGTCGAGCAGCCGCTCGGGGAGACCGTACGGGCGCACTTCGAGCGTCAGGACTACTTGCGCGCCCATGACGACGCCGCGCTGCTCACCGCGCACTTCGCGGTCGCCCCCGAGGTCGTCCAGGAGCAGGTGGGGCTGCCTGGCGCGGAGGACCCCGAGCATGTGGTGCTGCGTCAGAACCGCGGGATGCGGCGGGCGACGAAGGTGGACACGATCGCGGCGGGCTTCACCGGGGTCTGCGACGGGTCGCTGAGCGCGGGGCGGATCCTGGACGCGATCGCCCAGCTGGTCGGGGAGGACCCGGTTCTGCTGCGTGACCGGACACCACAGGCGATCCGACTCCTGGTGGAGGAGGGCTTCCTACTGCCGGTACCGACGCCGACGGCGGAGGTCTGAGGGGGAGCGGGGGGCGGACCCGGGGTGCCGGTACGGGAGGGGCTCGTGGGCTGAGGGGAGCCGGTCCCGAGATCTGACGGGAGCCCAGGCCTGACGGGGAGGCAGTGGGGCGGCGGCCCGACGTGACCGACCGGGCGGGGCCCGGCCCGGCCAGCGGCACGCCGGTCGTACGGCGCGGTGACACGGCACGCCTGGCCGCACGGCACGTCGGCGCCGATGCGCAAGTCGCACCGCGCCGGTTCCGGTCGCCCGGGCCGTGCCCGCCCACGCCATGCCCCTGGCGTAAGCCGAGTGCGCCCGGCGACGGAGACCGTACGGCTACGGTCGGCGGGTGCCGGAGCCCGAATCGGGCACCGCGCGCGGGGCGCTACCGCCGTACGGCCACCCGCGTACGCGCACCTGAGATGGCGCCATCCCCGCGCAGCGCCGACCCCGTACCGGCACCTGTGTACCGGCATCCGCGGGGGCACCACCCGCGTCCCCGCCCCCTCGGGTACCGCCACCCACCTATCCCGTACTGGCACCGGCGGGCACCGCCGCCGTACCGGCTCTCGCCTACCGGCACCCCCGTTCCGCCGCTGCCGTACCGGCACCCGCGGGGCCCCCGCCGTACCGGCGTCCGCGTCCCCGCACCCGTGGGGGCACCACGCCACCCGCGTCCCCGCACCCGCGCAGCGCCACCGCCGTACCGGCGACCCGCAGGGGCGCCACCCGCGTACCCGCACCGCGCAGCGCCGACCCCGTGTCGGCTTCCGCCTACCGGCACCCGCGCAGCGCCGACCCCGTACCGCCAGTGCACGGGGGCGCCACCGCTTACGGCCACCCCCGTACCGGCACCCGTGGGGGCACCACCCGCGTCCCCGCGCCCGCGCAGCGCCACCGCCGTACCCGCACCCACCTACCGGCACCCGCCGGGCGACCCCCGTGCCGGAACCCGCGCGCCGCCAGCGCGGCACCGGCGCCTGCGTTCCGGCACCCGTGGGGGCGCCACCCCCGTCCCCGCCACCCGCCACCCGCCACTCGCTCACGGGCACCCGCAGGGCCGTCCCCCGTACCGGAACCCGCGCAGCGCCACCCGCCTACCGGGACCAGCGCAAGCGTCGCCCCCGTATCGCCACCGCGTACCGGCACCCATGGGGCCTCACCGCCGTACCGGCACCCGCGTCCCCCCCCGTACCGCCACCCGCAGGAGCGCCACCCCCGTACCGCCACCCCCCCACCCCCCCCGTACCCGCACCCGGCGGATACCGCGGGAGTGAACCCACGCGCCGTTCACGCGGAATTCGCGCCAATGACGTACCGAGGTGCCAGCCTCGGGCCCCGGGGCCAGCTCGGTTCCGGGAATCGAACGGGGTACGGGCATGGAGAGCGGGCCGGCGATCTTCGCGGGGGCGGCGTTCGCGCTGTTCGGAGGCGCGCTGTTGCTGTGGACGGGAGCGCGCGTGCTGCACCGCGCCCCCGTGGCGCACGGTGTCAGTCCTGCGACTTCCATCACGCTGGCGACCCTCGCGGGCGTGTCGTTCGTGGCCCTCGGCTTCTGGTGCTTCGGCCGGATCTGATCCCTGACCCCGGGGCCCGGCCGGGCCTCTCCCAGGACCGGCGCGCCCGACCGGTCGTACGGTGGCCGGAAACGCCGGGATCCCGCCCGGGGTATGCCCGTCGCCGACCCCCGGGACCTGCGGCGAAGCGCCTCCCGAGGTCCGCGGCCGGCCCGCTCCGTACGGCGCTCACGGGCCGTCCCGCGCGGCGGGCACATGGGTCCGGGCGGCAGAAACGTACGGACTCGGGTTACCGTTCGAGTGGCCGTTGCGGTCTTTCGCCGTTTGACACGGGGGCGGGTTGTACCGTCACACTCCGCAGCGAAGCAGCGTCATAGCGGGGCATGTCCTGCCCCGCGCTGCCGCGCTGCCGTACCGCGTCAGGCTGTACGGGCCATCGAGTGCCGACCGGAGAGAAGAGCGAAGTTGTCCCCGACCAGCGAGACCGGACACGCCGGCCGCCGACTCGTCATCGTCGAGTCGCCGGCCAAGGCGAAGACGATCAAGGGCTACCTCGGCCCGGGATATGTCGTCGAGGCGAGCGTCGGGCACATCCGCGACCTCCCGAACGGCGCCGCCGAGGTGCCCGAGAAGTACACCGGCGAGGTGCGCCGCCTCGGTGTGGACGTCGAACATGACTTCCAGCCGATCTATGTCGTCAACGCCGACAAGAAGTCCCAGGTCAGAAAGCTCAAGGAGCTGCTGGCGGACTCGGACGAACTCTTCCTCGCCACCGATGAGGACCGCGAGGGCGAGGCCATCGCGTGGCATCTCCAGGAAGTGCTCAAGCCCAAGGTCCCGGTCCACCGGATGGTCTTCCACGAGATCACCAAGGAAGCGATCAGGGCCGCTGTCGCCAACCCCCGCCAGCTGAACAAGCTGATGGTGGACGCGCAGGAGACGCGCCGGATCCTCGACCGCCTGTACGGCTACGAGGTCTCGCCCGTCCTGTGGAAGAAGGTCATGCGCGGCCTGTCCGCCGGCCGTGTCCAGTCCGTCGCCACCCGGCTCGTCGTCGAGCGCGAACGCGAGCGCATCGCCTTCCGCTCCGCCGAGTACTGGGACCTGACGGGCACCTTCGGCACGGGCCGTACGGGCGACGCCTCCGACCCCTCCGTACTGAACGCGCGGCTGTCGGCCGTCGACGGCCGCAGGATCGCCCAGGGCCGCGACTTCGGCCCGGACGGGCAGCTCAAGTCCGACCAGGTGCTGCATCTGGACGAGGCCAACGCGCAGGCGCTGGCCACCGCCCTCCAGGACTCCTCGTTCGCCGTCCGCTCGGTCGAGTCGAAGCCGTACCGCCGCTCCCCGTACGCCCCCTTCCGTACGACGACGCTCCAGCAGGAGGCCTCGCGCAAGCTCGGCTTCGGGGCGAAGTCGACGATGCAGGTCGCGCAGAAGCTGTACGAGAACGGCTTCATCACCTATATGCGTACGGACTCCACGACCCTGTCCGCCACGGCCGTCTCGGCGGCGCGGGCGCAGGTCACGCAGCTGTACGGGGCGAGCTATCTGCCCGACAAGCCGCGTACGTACGCGGGCAAGGTCAAGAACGCGCAGGAGGCGCACGAGGCGATCCGTCCCTCGGGTGACCGCTTCCGTACGCCCGCCGAGACCGGGCTGACCGGCGACCAGTTCCGGCTCTACGAGCTGATCTGGAAGCGGACTGTCGCCTCCCAGATGAAGGACGCGGTCGGTCACAGCGTCACCGTCAAGATCGCGGGAACGTCGAGCGACGGCCGGGACGCCGAGTTCTCCGCGTCCGGCAAGACGATCACCTTCCACGGCTTCATGAAGGCCTATGTAGAAGGCGCCGACGACCCGAACGCCGAGCTCGACGACCGTGAGCGCCGGCTGCCGCAGGTCGCGGAGGGCGACGCGCTCTCGGTCGAAGAGATCACCGTCGACGGCCACGCCACCAAGCCGCCGGCCCGCTACACCGAGGCCTCGCTGGTCAAGGAGTTGGAAGAGCGCGAGATCGGCCGCCCGTCGACGTACGCGTCGATCATCGGCACGATCCTCGACCGCGGCTACGTCTTCAAGAAGGGCACGGCGCTCGTCCCGTCCTTCCTCTCCTTCGCCGTGGTGAATCTGCTGGAGACGCACTTCGGCCGGCTCGTCGACTACGACTTCACCGCGCGGATGGAGGACGACCTCGACCGCATCGCGCGGGGCGAGGCGCAGTCCGTGCCGTGGCTCAAGCGGTTCTACTTCGGTACCGGTGACGACTCCGACGGCGCCGCCGCCGTCGCGACCGCCGCCGCCGCGGGCAACGGCGACGGGGACCACCTGGGCGGGCTCAAGGAGCTCGTCACGGACCTCGGTGCGATCGACGCCCGCGAGATCTCGTCCTTCCCGATCGGCGACGGCATCATGCTCCGCGTCGGCCGCTACGGCCCCTACGTCGAGCGCGGCGAGAAGGACGCGGAGGGCCACCAGCGGGCCGACGTGCCCGAGGACCTGGCGCCCGACGAGCTGACCGTCGGGTACGCGGAGGAGCTGCTGGCGAAGCCGAGCGGCGACTTCGAGCTCGGTGTGGACCCGGGGAGCGGGCACCAGATCGTGGCCAGGGACGGGCGTTACGGCCCGTACGTGACCGAGGTCCTGCCCGACGGCACGCCCAAGACCGGGAAGAACGCGGTCAAGCCGCGGACCGCCTCGCTGTTCAAGTCGATGTCCCTGGACACGGTGACGCTGGCGGACGCGATGAAGCTGATGTCGCTGCCGCGTGTGGTCGGTACGGACGCCGAGGGCGTGGAGATCACCGCGCAGAACGGCCGCTACGGCCCGTATCTCAAGAAGGGCACCGACTCGCGGTCGCTGACCGGCGAGGAGCAGCTCTTCGACATCACGCTCGACGAGGCGCTGGCGATCTACGCCCAGCCCAAGCAGCGCGGTCGGGCGGCGGCGAAGCCTCCTTTGAAGGAGCTCGGGACGGACCCGGTGAGCGGGAGTCCGGTGGTCGTGAAGGACGGCCGTTTCGGGGCGTACGTCACCGACGGCGAGACCAACGCGACGCTGCGGACGGACGACAGCGTCGAGGAGATCACGCCGGAGCGCGGTTACGAGCTGCTCGCCGAGAAGCGCGCCAAGGGACCCGCCAAGAAGAAGACGGCGAAGAAGGCCCCGGCGAAGAAGGCGACCGCCAAGAAGGCTCCTGCCAAGAAGGCGACGGCGACGAAGAAGACCGCGGCCAAGAAGACGACGACGGCCGCCAAGAAGACCGCCACGAAGTCGACGGCCGCGAAGAAGTCGACGGCGTCGTCCCGTACGGGAACAGGAACAGGAACAGGAACGGGAACGGGCTCGGGCACCAACTCGGGTGCGGGCGACGGCGAATAGGGCACGAATAGGGTACGGAGAACGGCGCGGGGCGTCGCGGCGAGCCGAGCGCGGAGAACAGCGCGAGCGCAGGTGAGCAGGGCGCCGGGAACGGCGTGACCGCCGCACGGAGCCTCCACCGGGACCGCCCGGAGACCCGTGCGGCGGTTCTTTGTTCGGGCGGGGCTCGGAGGACAGGCGGGCTCCGGATAGGCTGGGCGGATGACGCGAGCCGAGCAGCCAACGGTCGTGAGCCCCACCTCCGACTCCGACGCACTTGCCGCAGACTCACGAGAGCGTGCCGTACGAGCTTTGTTGCGCTTCCCTCCGCTCCGGCGGCTGTGGGGCGCACAGCTCGTGGGCGGCATCGGCGATGCACTCGCCCTTCTCGTGCTTCTGCTGCTGTCGTTGCAGGCGGCGGTCGCCGAGGGCTCGTTCGGGGCGGGATACCGGGGAGTGGCGTTCGCCGTCGCCGCGGTGTTCGGTGCCCGGATCCTTGCCACAGTGCTCTTCGGAGCCGTACTCCTCGGGCCGCTGGCCGCCCTCACCGCGCCCGGGTCCGGGACGCGGGCGACCACGTCACGGGGTGCGAAGGCGGCCGCCGAGGGTGACCCGGCAGGCGCCCCGACCACCCCCGCGCCCGAGGTCGCCACCGGTACCAAGGGCGGCCCGCTGGACCGGCGCTGGACGATGATCGTGGCGGACGGCGTACGCCTCGCGCTCCTCATCGTCGCGCCGCTCTGGCTCGACTGGAGCCCCGAGAACGCGCTGCCCATCCTCCTCAGCACGGTCTTCGTCGCCGGTGTGGCCGAGCGCTTCTGGACGGTGGCCAAGGAGAGCGCGGCGCCCGCCCTGCTCCCGGCGCCGCCGCCGGAGGGCTCCGCCGTACGGCCGATGCCCGACCACCTCGACGCGCTGCGCCGGCTCTCGCTGCGTACCAGCTTCGTCGCGATCCCCGTGGCCGCGGCCGTCCTGCTCGTCGTCACGCTGATCGGGAATCTGCTCGGCACGGGCGTCGAGTGGTTCTCGCAGCACCAGGCGGCCCTCGGGTCGTACGTCGCGGCCGGACTGTTCGCCGCGTCCGTGTCCACCCTCTTCATGCTGGAGCTGCCCGGCGGCCCCACCCCGCGCCCGCGCTCGCCCCTCGAAGGGCTGCGCCGACCGACGACCGGGACCGGTCCCGACAAGGGCCGTACGGGCGCGGTGTCGCTGCTCGTCCTCGCCTCCGGAGCCGTCGCCGCGGCGATCGCGTCCGCGGTCGCCGTCTCCGTACTGCACGCCAAGGACCTGGGCGGCGGGCCCGTCGCCTTCGCTCTCCTGGTCCTCGCCCTGACGGGCGGCGTGGTGGTCGGTATCCGCGCCGCCGCGAAGGTGCTGCCGGGGCTGTCACGCCGCCGGCTGCTCGCGCTGGCGATCGCCTTCACCGGCGTCGCGCTGCTGGCCATGGGTCTCGTACCGGACACCGCGACGGTGCTGTTCGTCGCGGTGCTCGCCGGTGTGTCCGCCGGTGTCGCGGCGAACACCGGGCACGGGCTGATCGACCAGGAGACCGAGGAGTACCGGCGCGACCGGCAGACCGACCACCTCCAGGCCGTCGTCCGGATCTTCGTGGCGCTGGGCGCGATCGCGGCGCCCCTTCTGGCCGCGGCGATCGGACCGCACCGGCTGGCCTCGGGCGACTTCGTCTTCGCCCACGGCGGCGCGGCCTTCACACTGATGCTGGCCGGCGCGCTGCTGCTGCCCGTGGCCGCCGTCGTCCTGGCGAAGACCGACGACAGGTCGGGCGTACCGCTGCGACGCGATCTGCGCGACGCGCTGCGCGGCGGGGCCGACCCGGCCCAGGCCCAGGCGGCGAACGGCTTCTTCCTCGCGGTGGAGGGCGGCGACGGCGCGGGTAAGTCGACCCAGGTCGAGGCGCTGGCGGAGTGGATCCGCGCCAAGGGCCACGAGGTCGTCGTCACCCGCGAGCCGGGCGCCACGGCGGTCGGCAAGCGGCTCCGGTCGATCCTGCTGGACGTGTCGAGCGCCGGTCTGTCCCACCGCGCGGAGGCGCTGCTGTACGCCGCCGACCGCGCGGAGCACGTCGACTCGGTCGTACGCCCCGCCCTGGAGCGCGGCGCGATCGTCATCTCGGACCGCTACATCGACTCCTCCGTGGCCTACCAGGGCGCGGGGCGCGATCTGGCGCCGACCGAGATCGCGCGGATCTCGCGCTGGGCCACGGACGGTCTCGTACCGAATCTGACGGTGCTGCTCGACGTCTCGCCCGAGGCGGCGCGTGAGCGGTTCACGGAGGCGCCCGACCGGCTGGAGTCCGAGCCGGCCGAATTCCACCAGCGGGTACGGGACGGTTTCCTCACGCTCGCCGCTTCGGACCCAGGCCGGTATCTGGTCGTGGACGGGGCGCAGGAGCCCGAGGCCGTCACCACCGTCGTGAGGCACCGGCTCGACCAGATGCTGCCGCTGTCCGCCGCCGAGGTGAAGGCGCAGGAGGACGCGCGGAAGGCCGCCGTCGAGGAGGCGCGGCGCCGGGCCGAGGAAGAGGCGGCGCGCAAGGCCGAGGAGGAGCGCCAGGAGCGCGAGCGGCAGGCGCAGCTCGCCAAGCTCCGGGCCGAGGAGGAGGAGCGCAAGCGCCGCGAGCTGGAGGAGGCGCGGCAGCGCGAGGCCGACCGGCAGGCGATGGAGGCCAGGGAGCGGGCCGCGGAGGCGCGCAGGCTGGCCGAGGAGGAGCGCGTACGGCGCGAGGCGGAGGACGCCACGCGGCGGGCGGAGGAGGAGCGGCTGCGGCGGCTCGCCGAGGAGGAGAGCCGGCTCAGGGCCGAGGCTGAGGAGCGTCGGCGCGAGAAGCAGCGCAAGGCGGAGGAGGCGCTGCTGCGGGCCGAGGAGGCGCGTCGGCTGGCGGAGGCGACCGCTGCCGTGCAGGCGGCGGAGGGCGAACATCCGCAGTCGGACAGCGAGTTGACGGTGCCGACGCCGGTGGTGCCGGAGCCGTCCGAGGACGCGGCTCGGGAGAAGCGGGTGGTCACCCCGGACGACGCGACGCAGGAGGTGCCGGCGCCGTCGGGCGGGGAGGGCGAGTCGGGGGGCACTGGTGACTCCGGTGGTTCGCGTGGTTCGCGTGACTCGGGCGGTCAGGGTGGCGCTCGTGGCTCAGGTGGCTCGCGTGGCTCAGGCGCCTCGGGTGCCTCGGGTGCCTCGGGTGCGGACAACGACGAGACGCGGGTGATTCCGAAGGTTCCGGAGCCGGGGGAGGAGTCGGGGCGGTCCGGCTCCGGCGGGTCCTCGGGGTCCGGTTCCGGCAGTGGCTCCGGTGCGTCGGGTTCGGGTTCGGGGCCGTCGGGAGGGGTGAGCATGGCGCTCGACGAGACCGCCGTACTGCCGCCCGTACGGGACGCGCATCCGGCCGACCGGGTGCCGCCGGGCTACTTCCGGGACGACGCGCCGGGATCCGCTCCCGCCCCGTCGGTGCCGCCGGCGACACCGGCTGCGTCCGGGCAGCCCGGGCAGTCGGCGCAGTCCGCGCCGGCTCCGGTGACTCCGGTGGCTCCGGTGGCGGGCAACGACCAGACGCGCGAACTGCCGCAGGTCGATCCGGAGCGGCCGTCCCGGCGGCGTTCGGACTGGGCCGAGGAGACTCCGCTGGACGATCTTCCGTCGCTCGCCGACGAGCTGCTCGGCCCGCGTGACGACGACGAGGGCACCGGCGGCGGGCGCGGCGGTTTCGGCCGGGGCCGTCACTGAGGCTCCGGTTGTGCCGAGGCAGAGGGCGGGGGCCGGAACGTCGGCCTCCGCCCTCTGTGGGACGGGATTGTCAGACCCCGGCCCCACAATGGATCTCGACAGTCGGCGTCCGGTCCCGATCCCGGTCCGGATGCCCAGGCGCGCGACTTCGGAGGCGGTGACGGCGCATGACCGTATGGGACGACCTGGTCGGGCAGGACCGCGTCGCCGAGACGCTCACGGCCGCCGCCCGTGACGCGGACGCCCGTGTCACCGCCGAGGCCGCGGGCACCCCGCCCCCCGAGGCGACCAGGATGACGCACGCGTGGCTGTTCACGGGCCCGCCGGGCTCCGGCCGCTCCACCGCGGCCCGTGCCTTCGCCGCCGCCCTCCAGTGCACCAGCCCGGACCGCGCGCTGGGCGGTGTGCCCGGCTGCGGGTTCTGCGACGGGTGTCATACGAGCCTGATCGGTACGCACGCCGACGTCGAGGTGATCCGCACCGACCTGCTCTCCATCGGCGTCAAGGAGACCAGGGAACAGGTCCGCCGGGCCCAGCTCTCCCCGGCCGTCGGCCGATGGCAGGTCATCGTCCTCGAAGACGCGGACCGGCTCACCGAGGGCGCGGGCAATGTGCTGCTGAAGGCCATCGAGGAGCCCGCGCCCCGTACGGTCTGGCTGCTCTGCGCCCCGTCCTTGGAAGACGTCCTGCCCACGATCCGCTCCCGCTGCCGGCACCTCACGCTCCGTACGCCACCGGTGGACGCCGTCGCGGACGTCCTGATGCGGCGCGACGGCATCGAGCCGGAGGCCGCCGCCGCCGCGGCGCGCGCCACCCAGGGGCACATCGGCCGTGCCCGCCGTCTCGCCACCGACGAACGGGCCCGCGCCCGCCGGGCCACCGTCCTCAAGGTCCCCCTGCGCGTCGACGACATCGGCGGCTGCCTCCGGGCCGCCCAGGAACTCATCGACGCGGCGGGGGAGGACTCCAAGGAGGTCGCCGAGGGCGTGGACGTCAAGGAGACCGAGGAGATGAAGGCCGCGCTCGGGGCGGCGCCCGGCGGCCGGATGCCGCGCGGTACGGCGGGCGTCATGAAGGAGCTGGCGGACCGGCAGAAGCGCCGTTCGACCCGTACGCAGCGGGACAGCCTCGACCTGGCCCTCACCGATCTGACGGGCTTCTACCGGGACGTTCTGGCGATCCAGTTCGGCTCGCGCATCGGGCTGGCCAACGAGGACGTACGGGACGCGCTCGACCGGATCGCGAGAGCGTCGACGCCCGAGGCGACGCTGCGCCGGATAGAGGCGATCGTGGCCTGCCGCCAGGCGCTCGACCGCAATGTGGCGCCGCTGCTGGCGGTGGAGGCGATGACGGTGTCGCTGCGGGCCGGCTGAGCGGGCGGTTCCAGCGGGCGCCCGCCGAGCGGCCGGTCCGAGCGGGCGCCCGCCGAGCCGTCCCGGTCGGCCTTCCGGGTGGGGCGTGTAGGGCCGTCCCGTTCGCGGGGGCCATCTGCACGAGGAGGGAAAAGCGGCACCCGCCCGGCGACGGCTACGCTCCTCGAATGGACTTCAGGCGCCTCCTCCGTCTCTCCGCCGCCGGGCTCGCCGCGGCCGGTCTGCTCCTGTCCGGCTGCTCCTCCGAGGACTCGTCGTCGGGCGAGGCGTCGCCGGAGTCGGGGGCTCCCGCCGCGCTGAAGAAGTACTACGGGCAGAAGGTCGACTGGCGCGGCTGCGGAGTTCCCGATTTCCAGTGCGCCTCGCTGAGGGTGCCGCTCGACTACGACCGGCCGAACGGCACCGAGATCAAACTCGCCATCGCACGCAAGAAGGCGACCGGCCCCGGCAAGCGCCTGGGCTCCCTCCAGGTCAACCCGGGCGGGCCCGGCGGCTCGGCGATCGACTACCTCCAGGGGTATGCGGGCATCGGCTACCCCGCCCCGGTCCGGGCCCGCTACGACATGGTCGCCATGGACCCGCGCGGCGTCGCCCGCAGCGCGCCCGTCGAATGCCTCACGGGCAAGCAGATGGACACCTACACCCAGGTCGACCAGACACCCGACGACCTGGCCGAGCGCGGCCTGCTGTCGGGGTCCTTCAAGAAGCTCGCGGCGACGTGCGAGAAGCGCTCGGCCGAGCTGCTGCCGCACGTCTCCACCAAGGACGCCGCCCGTGACATGGACATCTTCCGGGCGGTTCTGCGCGACGAGAGGCTGACGTACGTGGGGGCGTCGTACGGCACGTTCCTCGGCGCCACGTACGCCGAGCTCTTCCCCCGGCGCGTGGGCCGCCTCGTCCTCGACGGCGCGATGGACCCCTCGCTGCCGGCCGAGAAACTCAACCGCGACCAGACGGAGGGCTTCGAGACCGCGTTCGAGGCGTTCGCGGCGGACTGCGCGAAGCAGCCGGACTGCCCCCTGGGCACCGGGTCGCCCGAGTCGGCGGGCCGCCGTCTGACGGCCTTCTTCAAGTCCCTCGACACGAGGCCGATCCCGACGGGCGAGCCCCGCAAACTCGGCGAGGCCCTGGCCACAACGGGTGTGATCAACGCCATGTACGACGAGTCCGCCTGGCCCGGCCTCCGCGAATCCCTCAGCAGCGCGATGGACGACGACGACGGCTCCGGCCTCCTCGCCCTGGCGGACAGCTACTACGAACGCGAGGGCGACGGCTCCTACACGAACCTGATCTTCGCCAACGCGGCCGTGAACTGCGTGGACCTCCCGCCGGCCTTCACGAAGCCCGAGGAGGTCGACGCGGCGGTGCCCGCGTTCAAGAAGGCCTCCCCGGTCTTCGGCACGAGCCTCGCCTGGGCCTCGCTGAACTGCGCGTACTGGCCGGCCAAGGCAACCGGCACCCCCCACCGCATCGAGGCGAAGGGCGCCCCGCCGATCCTGGTGGTCGGCACCACCCGCGACCCGGCGACCCCGTACAAGTGGGCCAAGTCCCTCGCCGAGCAACTCTCCTCAGGCGTCCTGCTGACGTACGACGGCGACGGCCACACGGCGTACGGCCGGGGGAGCGACTGCGTGGACACGGCGATCAACACCTACCTCCTCGAAGGCACCCCTCCGAAGAACGGCAAGAAGTGCTGACCACACCCCCCTCCCTCCCCCCGGACCTGGTTCGGGGCACCCCCGACAACCCTGTAGACTTGCGGCTGCTGCTGATGCGAACCTGACCGTGCGCGGACAGCCGATCCGCAGCTTGCCGCCTTAGCTCAGTTGGCCAGAGCAACGCACTCGTAATGCGTAGGTCTCGGGTTCGAATCCCGAAGGCGGCTCTGTGAAGGCCCCAGAACTCACTCGCCGTGATCTGGGGCTTTTGCTTTTACCGGGGTCGGTTGGGGTGTGGCGGGGCGCGTGAGCGGAGCTGCGGATGACCTGCTTCTGGGACTTCTTCTGCTTGCTCGTTCTTCGGGCTTTGGCCGGAGCATCATCCTTCTTGGCGGCCTTGGGGGCTTTCGCTTCCTCGCCCTTGCGCTGGCGGGGGACAACTTGGCGGTGGCCTTGGCGGAGCTCTTGCCGACGTGGGACAAGGCGCTCTAGTAGATGCCGCGTGTGATGGGGGTTTGTGCCCGAGGGCGTCGGACACGATCTTCATATCGATTCCGACTACAAGCATGCGTGTGCTTTCGCAATAGCGTAGGTCGTGCGGGCGGATCGGCGGGATGCCGGAAGTGGGGCCAGTTGTTGGCTGATGCCAACCTGGCACGCACTCGTCAAGGTCGACGAACTGCCCAAGGAGGAGCGCAAGGTCCTCGAGGACAACGGTGATTGCGACGATGTGCCGTACTACCGCCCGGACCCCTGGCTGGGGGACCTTACTACTACCAACAAGCAGCTCAACTTTCTTCAGCACATCGGGACTTTGCTCACCGAGCGAGGGCGAGCCGCTGTTGTTCTTCCGGACAACGCCCGGATGATGCGTGCCTTCCCCCATCATGCCCTCAGCCTCGAGCCGCCTCGCCGAAGTTTCTTGTGACGGGCGAGTTTGATCGCGAAAACGAGGAGGGGCACCGCGAGTCTGGGGACGAGCATCAGGCTTGAGAACACATCGAGGAGCATCCCGCCGAGGACCACACCGGCGACGGAGCTTGTTGCTATGACCAGGGCGAAGCCGCAGCTTGAGCCGAGCACAGCGAAGCTGCCGTCACGGCTGTACCGCGCGAAGGTCACCAGCAGTGACAGGCTTCCGGCGGTCATGATGTCCACTCCGAAGAGCAGCAGGATCAGGCATACGACAGCTTAGACAGCCGACCGATCTTGTGGGCGGGTTACTACAGGGGTGGTGGTCAGCTTGGCAGGTCCCCCACTACCCGGCCAGCCTGGCAGTGTCCGCTACGGGGCACCGGCAGGTGCCAGCCGTAAAACATGACGTTTACGTGATCCCGAAAGGCGCCTGCCGCCGCCTCGCTGAAGCGCTTGTTCGACCGCTTGCTGTGGTGAGCGAGCAAGTGTTCCTTAGCCTGCGTTGCGGCGTTGCCTACACTCGTTCCTGTTCCGCCCGTTCCGCCTGTTCGTCAAGCAATGTCCGTGCCAGTTCTGAGAGGGTTGCACCACCGTCCAGAGTCCACCGTGCTGGGCCCTGGACCGCCACAGGCGCTTCCTCCCAGCCGGCGAGCTCGTAGAGGTTCAGGACCAGGCGCGTTGGCGAGTAAGCGCGTCCGTCGACCGCCCACACGAGGCATCGCGTTCGGTCGTTCACCCAGGTCGCCTCGCTGCGGCGAGGGTCTAGGGCAAGCCAGGACTTGAGCGCGTCAATCTCGGGTTTGTTCAAAAGGCGTAGACGGACTGGCGTTCCATCCGTAATTCTTCCGTTGTCGACGAGGGTCGGCACAGCGTTGGGGCGGCGCGGCTTGCGCTTACTCTCCTTGGTGGCTTTATAGATGGCCGGGAGATCGGGGATGACCCCTTCCCGTTCGGCGTCGTGCAGCACTAGCTCCGCGAGCCGTTTGCAACGCCTGGCGTCAGTAAGTGTTCCGCTAAGGAAGGACGTTGGCCCGTACTCCGTGTCGATGTGATGGATAAGCCAGGACAGGACGCGATTTGTGAGTGCTGGGACTTCTTGCAGGGATGTGTCCCAGTCGCACTCTGGATCGTCGATGCGGTCTTGATCAAGAAGTTGAAAGACCAGATGTGTAACGAGTAGGTCACCTCGCTGACTTACGTCGGCGGCGCGGTTCTGGAATCGCTTGCGTTCTTCGTTCAGGGCGGCGCCCACGGCGCGGTGTACAAGTACCGAACGCCAGATCTGGAAGGCCCCTGGGCGCTCTCCGAAGAGACGATGGTAGGCACCTCCGCTGCCACGCTCCCAGAGAAGGTCTGTGTCCCGCTTAGCGCGGACTACCAGTTCGGTTCCCCGATACGCACAAGCTAGGGCAATGGCTGCATGCACAACAGAGCAACCCTCGTCTGGCGCGGGGTCGGGCTCACCGCGCTTAAAGACGTAGGACTTTTGGAGGGACAACATAAAGTCCTCGCGGATCATCGCCTGAACTTCGTCCAAGGCGATGAAGTCGCGCTGCTCGACGTGGTTCTGAGTATTGGTTGTCTCGGTGATGCGCTGGGCGAGATCAAGCATGCCCTTGTCGACGACGATCACTTTGACCGTGACCTCGGCGTCCTCGACTGCCTCGGAGGACGTCTTCGCGGCGCGGTGAGCCGCTGCGACGGTTTGCGCACCGTTTACAACGCTGACTCCTGAGAGATGTAGGTGTACGGGCTCGTCAGGACGACGGCGCCCCGGCCATTCCTCTTCTAGATGTTCGCAAAGCACCGTCACGCCATTGTTGAAGAGCCAAAAATTCTCTGGCTCTTCAACGAGAGTGCTGAGCATGCCTGAGTTGACTCGAGTTGTACCAAGAGACTGACGCAGGTTCTGTTCGTACAGCCGGTTTTCATGCTTGTGGTACCACTCGGCGATATTGCTAGCCGGAACGGTTCCTTGGTACGCGGTGAGGGGTGTGTTCCGCCGTATCCAGTTTGTCATTCTCACGATTACCCGCACAGGTTCGGGAGTGAGGTCTTCACGGATCTGCCGCAGGATGTCAGCAGCATGAACTACCCGATACTCGAGGACTGGACCCAGGCCATTGAATTCTTTTCGAGCATCATTGAGAATGTTTGCGGTTTCCTTGCTGAGCGTCCCCACGCCCATAACAGCGACTACCAGAGTCACCTTGAGCCGGGCATCGTGCATCGCGGCGTTGACACGAGCGGCGATCGGCTCCAGACGGTCGTTGAAGCGGTCAAAACTTCGCTGCTCGATGAGGCGAAGGCCGGCGATGAGCTTGTGCGCCGCATTGGTGTCGAGCTTGCCCTTCCCGTCGTCACTCCATTTGGCTTGGACGAGCCAGATTTCTTGCGTGCCCTCGGTGACTGCCACACCGTCGATGCCTTGGTCATCTTCTCCATCGATGACGGAGGCGCCAGCGGTCTTGTGGTCACAGCCTGTAACTTCGCGGACAGCAGCTGCTGTCAACGCGCGTGAAAGGAAGCGCTGATCGTAGCCCTTTTGGTCGTACCCCTTGAGGTCCTCGTCGTAAATGAGTCCCTCGTATTGCTGCAGAAGGGCACTGCGGATCTGGTGGATACGGATGGGCGCCGTTGCAGCCCTGCGTTGTGTCTCTTCCAACTCTGCCCCCAGTGCTGTGGGCTGCGTCGCCCTGACACAGTCTAGGGACAAAACGCGAGGGCGGGGTGTTGATCGTCACCAAAATGACTCTCGGGCTGGACACGCTAAGGCACAGTCATCCTGCTCGGACGACGCCAAAACGTGAGCCGACGGGGTGGGACAGGCTGGATTGGGCAGTTTGAGGTGCCAGGCCGGATCTTCCTGGCCTGGGGATGCAGGATTCCGTGGAATTGTTCGGCGTCAGCCGGGACGATCTTGCAGGCCCTCGCTAAAGCGTAGGTCAGGGGTTCGAATCCCGAAGGCGGCTCCGTGAAATCCCAGGTCAGGCGTTTGTTGGCCTGGGATTGTTACTTCCCTCCGGGGTGGTCCTCTTCGCGTGCGCGCGGCTCTCGAACGCTCGTGGCCGCCCCCGTCGGGCCACGTCTCCCCGATGTGTCGTGCGCGGGTCTGGCGACAGACGGTGACGGTGTCGCTACCGCGAATGTTGTCCGGTGATGCGAAATGACCCCAAGGACCCTGTACGGAAGCCGAGTTGGCGGCGCCCGCGACCCCGGGGTGGTCGCCGGGCTGGAGGGGGCGGTTGCGGTAGTTGCTGTGGGAGGATCCCTCCGCGGTCGCCGCGCTCCAGGTGCTGATCGCGGTACACAACGCCATCGGCGGTGGGGAGTTCCAGCAGATGGTCATCCAGGCGGGAACCATCCACGGGGGTGTGCATCAGGGATGACGCCCTCACCCCTCCTCAGTCCCGCAGGCACCAGTCGGTGAGGACCTCGATGCTGGGGTCCACCCGGCCGTCGCCGGTGGTCACCGCCGCCGTGCAGAAGAAGTGGACCTCGGCGAATTCCAGGTCCATCGTCTTCACCAGATTGCGCAGGCCCAGACGTTCGCACAGCCACTCGCGGGTCGCGGCGCTGTCGTCCGGGTGGGTGGGGAGCAGGGCGGGCTGGTCGGTCAGGAGGTCTCTCTTGCTGACCGCGACCGCGAGGCGGGCTCTGGCCAGGGGCGTGCCCATCGTGCGTATCGTCTGGATCGTGCGGGAGAAGACGTCCTCCGGGTCGACCGTCGAGGCCAGGGTGCGGTCCACCTGCGGGCCCGCCGGGTCGAGGCGGGTCCAGAACGCGTCGACGGCCATCGGGTCGAGGACGAAGAGGAAGGTGCGGGCCGCGCGGACGTAGCGCAGCGCGTCGGTCTCCTCGCGGTTGAGGAAGCGCTCGCCCGCCGTGTCGAAGACATGGACCAGCCGTTCCGCGCGGCCGGTGCCCCGGACGAAGGAGTGGGCCCGGGGCAGCGACTTCTGCGTGGGGCGGGTGTGGCCCTGGATCTCCAGCACCTCGTTGAGGACCCGCTGGTTGGTGGTCGACTCGGGGTCCGCGAGGCGGATCGGGGGGCCGCCGTTCGCCGCGCTGTCCTCCAGCGACTTCACCATCGCCGCCATCAGCTGGGTCTTGCCCGCGGCCCGGCCGCCGATCAGCGGCAGGATCAGTTCGGGCATGTGCCCGGCGTCCGGGTTCATCGGGCGCCCGCAGTGTTCGTGGACGCAGTGGCCGCTCAGCCGGGCGTTCCTGCTCATCAGCATCAGCAGGGTCGGTACGCGTTGGTCGCAGGCGCAGCGGCGGCGGAGGAGGCCGAAGGTGCCCGGGCGGATGTCGGCGTGCCGGCGGCGGCAGGTGTCGCGCGGGCAGTCGTACGCCGGGTAGGGGACGCGTTCGAAGCAGCTCGGGCACAGCATGCCCCGGGGCAGCCCGCGCAGGATCATCATCGCGCGGTCGACGGCCCGCAGGGTGAGCGCGGTCAGCCGGGCGCCGGCCATCAGCAGGACGACGCCCAGCGCCTGTACGCCGAGGAGCAGGCCCAGCACGGGGACCGCCGCGGCGGCGCCGACGCCGAGACCCAGATGGAGCGTCACGCCGTACGGGACCGAGACGGCCCGGTGCCTGGAGGGCGCCCTGAACTGGTTCGCGGTGACCCGGCGGAAGGTGTCGGTGACCGTACGGACGTACAACCGCCGCCCCTGGGTGAGGAGTTGGCGCAGATCGCGAGTGGCGGGGCCGAAGAAGTAGTTGCGGTGGGCCAGTTCGTCGGCGGGGCGGTACGGCGGGACGCTCACGTACTCGGGGGTGCGCAGGCGCAGCACACCGTTGAGCAACTGGCAGTAGCGCCAGACCAGTTCACTGACCAGTGCCGCCCCGCGCAGGCCCGCGACCACCGGGACGAAGGGCAGACAGAGGAGCAGCAGCGCCAGATAGGCGGCGGGGACGAGGATGAAGGTCACGATGTCGTCCATCTGCTCACTCCTTTTCCGGTCGGTCGCTGTCCGAGGACCCCCGCCGGCTGCGCTTGCGGCTCCACTGGCGCATCCGGCCCAGACGGTTCTCGGCGTACTCCTGATAGGCGTCGGCGAGCCGCGAGTCGTAGGGCCGGAGCGCACGGGCCAGACGTTCCAGGTCGCCCGAGCGCCAGTGGCCGGCGGTGTGCAGCCGCACCGCCTCGACGATCTCCAGATGTGCCTGCGGCAGTGCGACCCGTTCGCCCCTGACCGCGATCACGCCGGTGACATGGCTGAACAGCACATCGCCGACCCGGCCCGAGGTCACGGCGGCCCGCTGCACGGCGCGCAGATAGCCGTCGGCGAGGGAGAAGCCGAACTCCCCGATCTCGGTGCGCAGTCGGCCCGGGTCCGCGTGCAGCCGGAGCATGGCGGGGAGCAGCCGGTGGTGCTTCAGGGCGCGGGGCGGCGCCCACGCGTCGATCTGCGGGATCCGGAACGTACGGGCGAGCGCGGTCGCCTCGGTGGCCTCGCGCAGGGCGGTCTCCAGCCGGAGGGTGGTCCGTACGCACTCCTCGGTGACCGGCCGCAGCCAGTCGCGGCGGCCGGGCGCGGTGAGCGTGTCGCACAGCACCAGACACGCCCGTAACGCCCGCTCGTCGTCGACCTCCTGTTTCACCGCACGGTCGAACCACTCGCCGACCGCCTCGTCCACCGCCTCGTCCAGCGGCAGCCGGCGGGCGATCTCGGTCGCCTCCTCGTACGTCCAGGCCGGCGACGGCTGCCGCCACAGCCCGCGCAGCAGCTCCGCGTCCGGCGAGGACCGGCCGCGTACCTGAAGGATTCTGAACAGCAGGTCGACCGTGCGGGCGGGCTCCCGCTCGGCCTGCGCTCGCCAGTAGTGCTCAAGGAGGACCGGCCGCCCGTCGAGGTCCTCCTCGCCGAGCAGAGTCGCCGGCCACTGGGCGAACAACTGCTCCTGACCGCCGCGTTCCGCCAGTACCTCCTGCACCGAGGTCGCCAGCGCGGCCCTGAACTCCGGGAGGAGGCGCACGAGTCGGGCGACCTCCTCGCGCAGACCGGGGCCCGAGCCGGAGAAGCCGAGCAGGGCGCGGGCCAGGTCCAGGCTCTGGGCCGCGAGCACCTCGGGCGGCGGGGCGAGCCGCGCGCCCACCGCCCACAGCAGCAGCCGTACCCGCTGACGGCTGGTGGCGGCCTCGCCGAGCAGCCGCTCCCACAGGGCGGTGGCCTGCTCCCGGTCGGTGGGATTCGTGAGCGGTACGGGGCCGGGGGCGTTCTCCACGCCCGTCACATAGGCGCGGATACGGGACTGGTGGAGCTTGCCCTCCAGCTCGCGGTGCAGCGCCGTGTCGCCGCCGCTCTCGGCCGCCGCGCTCAGGGCGGCGAGCTGGTCGTCGTCCAGGTCCCGGTAGGTGTGGTGGATGTCCGCCGCCACCGCCGCCCGCCGGGGCCCGAGATGCCCGGCGTCGGGCAGCCAGTCGGTCACCGCGCGGACGTCGGCCGAGGTCAGCTCCACGCCGCCCGCCGCCGCGGCGGCGGCCACCGGGGCGTGCCAGTCGCCCAGCGCCCGCTCCTGGCCGTGCGTGTACTCGCCCGTCCAGGACCAGACGGAGCGGATCGACCCGAATCCGATGCGGACCAGCAGCCGTACCAGATGGTGGGTCGGGACCACCTCGGGGAACCGGCCCGCCGAGAAGTCGAAGACGGTGTACGACTCCTCGTCGTCGGGGCCGAGATCGGGGTGCGCCTCGGGCACCGTGCCGATCAGATGCAGTCGGCTTCGGGTGGGGCGGAAGAGGTACGTGGCGAAGGAGAGGTCCCGCGCCAGCGGAGGCGGCAGGAGGTAGGAGACGGTCGCGAACCAGTGCGCGATCCGGTCCGTCGTATCGTCGATCACCACCACCGAACCGTCCTCCGCGAGCGCGGCGAACACCGCCGCCAGCAGGGCCGGCAGCTGCTCGGCGTACGGGTGCGCGCGCAGGAAGGCGCGCGCCGAACGGGGCGACAGCGGGCCGCGTGCCAGCGGCCCGGGCAGCTCCGGGATCTCGGTCGTGGCGGCGACCCGCGCGGTCCACACCGGCGAGTCCCAGAGCTCGATCGCGAGCAGCCCGCCGCTGTCCGCCGTGAACTCGCCGTCGGTGTGCAGGGCGTGGGCGAAGTAGTTGCCGAAGCGGCGCGCGGAGTCCCGGCCGACGTACCGCACGCTCATCGTGGTCGCGCCGGCCCCCCGGCCCGGTGTGTGGCACAGGTTCACCGGGCAGCGGGCCAGCGGCCCGGGGGCGTCCGACTCGACCAGGGAGCGCGGTGGTTCGTACCCGGCCAGGCCCTCCACCCGGTGCCGGGTCTCGGCCGAGACCCGCTCGCTCACCGCGTTGAACTGGAAGCCGGACGAACCGCTGAGCCCGTGGTCGCACGAGGTGTAGTAGAGCTGCTGGAAGCCCCTCATCCCCGGCCGGCCTTCGGCACCGAGCCGAACTCGCTCAGCAGCCAGAGCAGCGGGTCCGCGACCCGGTAGGGCTGGATACCGGTGTCGGCGACCCGGGCCTCCCTCGTGGCGTCGCGGCCCAGCGCGGAGACACCGAAGTAGCGGTAGCGGGCGAACGTGTTCTCCAGGGACTGGTCGATGGGCACGCCGTCCCACTCCCTGAGCAACTGCCGTACCTCCTCGTGGACGTTGAGGCTGTCGGTCACGTCGAAACGGCCGAGCGCGGGCGCGTGCGAACGCAGCGGGCTGCCGTTCTCCATCAGATGCCAGAAGGCGTCCATCTTGGAGAAGACCACCGCGATCGGGGTGTCGACCTTCGCGGCCTTGCCGCCCCGCGCGGCGAGCAGCATGCCGCTCACCCGGCTCAGGACGTTGATCGGCGGATCGATGCCGTCCATGGCGGGCAGCTCGGTGCCGGGCGCCGCGTTGTTCCGGGCACCCGGCATCTGGAGCGGGTCGAGCAGCAGGATGATGCCGTCCGCGTTCGCCAGATAGCGGGTGTTGAGCTCGACGCTCTCCCTGCTGTTGAAGTCCTCGCCCGCCGTGTCGAAGAAGGACAGCACGGTGTGCTGCGGCTTCTCCCTGAACAGCACCTTGCGGCGCAGCCCGAACCGGAACACCAGCGGCTCCACCCGGTTGGCGTTGGTGGTCGCCGTCTGCGTCGGCGGGAACATCTGCCGGTCGCGGTAGAGCCTGTCCTCGTACTCCGAGCTGTAGCGGCGCATGGTGGTGTCGTCCAGGCCCATCAGCGAGGCGCCGTACGCCTCGCCGACCTGGTTGCGCATCTCGTGCAGCAGCACGGTCATGTAGATCGTCTTGCCGGAGGACCGCGCGCCCACCATGGCGATCAGCCGGTTCTCCACCATCCCGAACTGCACGGGCAGTTGGACGTGGCAGACCGGGCAGATGCGGTAGGTCGTCTCGCCGTCGCAGTCCGGGCAGACCGCGCTCGTCGCACGGCCGTCGGCGGCGAAGTCCGGGCCCACGTCGTGCTGGGGGCGCCTGCCGAACCGCTCGTCGAGGACGGGGTCGCGGCGGCGCTCGCACTGCTTACGGGTGCGGCTGAGCCGGCAGTTGCAGCGGAACCGGATCTCGCGCGGGGCGAAGGTCTCGTAACAGTAGGAGCAGGTCAGTCGTCTGGCCATCAGGTCACTCGCAGCCGGTGCAGCGCCGTGGGGCGGATGTCGATGTCGCGGGCCTGGTCGGGGTCGGGGCCGTCCACCGGGAAGCAGACGAGCCAGGAGGGACCCCGGGTGCTGGGGAGGGGGAACTC
The DNA here is from genome assembly GCF_042716895.1 of Streptomyces sp. NPDC058653. Classification (NCBI taxonomy): domain Bacteria; kingdom Bacillati; phylum Actinomycetota; class Actinomycetes; order Kitasatosporales; family Streptomycetaceae; genus Streptomyces; species Streptomyces sp. NPDC058653. Next base: position 26,695 of record NZ_JBHXRM010000015.1, read on the forward strand.
CACGGTGAGGGGCGTGCCCCGGGAGAGGCGCTGGGCGGGGACCTCGTGGAGGACGACCCCCTCCGCCGTGCTGGTGGGCCGGTAGCGGCCGAGGCCGTGGACCACCCGGAGGGCGGGGAGGTCGCAGGAGGTCCGGGCGGTGAAGGTGACGGTCGCGACGCGGGCGCCGGTGAGCCGGCGGCGCAGGGAGGGCTCGTACTCGACGATGGGCGGTTCGGCCGGGATACGGAGGGAGGCGGCGCCCTCGGTGTCGAGGGTGGAGCCGGGGACCAGGGCTTCGACGGTGAGTGTGAGCGCGCCCCGGCCGAGGGGGAGATCGAGGCCGCCGTCGTGTTCGTAGACCCGCCGCTGACAGCGGATGTCGCCGTCACGGGGGCCGTCGCCGGACGCGGTCGCGTCCTCACGGCGCCAGCGGACGCGAGCGGTGAGGGCGGAGTCGGGCCAGGCCCAGAGGACGAGGAGGTGGTCGTCGCGGCGGATGTACTGGAGTTGGGTGACGGGGACGGAGTGGAGGGTGGAGGTGGCAGGTGAGGAGGGGGTGGAAGGGGAGGCGGGTGAGGGCTCCGGCGGGGACGCCGGGGCGGGCTCCGGCGGGGGCGGGGTCGCGGGCGCTGGTTCTCGCTCGGGCTCCGGCTGGGGCTCCGGCTCGCGCGTGGGCGTCGGGCCGGGAACGGTCGGCGCCGTGACCGGTTCGCCGGCGGACGGGGGCGGCTCCTCGCTTCTCGGCGCCGGATCCGGGTGAGCCGGCGGCGCGGGCTCCGGTTCCGGGAGAGGGTGCCAGGGGCGCGGATCGGGGTCCTGCAAGGGAGGGGGGAAGTAGCTCCTCGTCGGTGCCGGCCCCGTGGCCGTGCGCAGAAGGCCGAAGTCCTCCAGCAGCAGAAGGCCGTGTACGACGGCCAGTTCGGGCTCCCGGCAGCGGACCGTCACACCCTGGGCCTCGGGCAGGTTCTCGATGTCCGTGGCGTGCGCCTCGGTTCCGTACAGCTCTCCGGAGAGAAGCACGGCGTCCGGGGCCGCCCCGGAGAGTTCCCGGGCTATCGCCGTGAGGGCGTGGTCGTCGGCCGGCTCCTCCGTGCGCGTGGTGACGGTGCGTACCGTCAGGTCCGGGGTGATGGCGAGGACGGTCAGATCCGCCGTCGTCCCCGCCTGGTCGACCACCAGGACCGTACGGTGCACGCCCTCGTCGATCGCGCCGTAGTGCAGGGCGACCGCCACCGGTTCCGGGACGATCCTGCTGACGTGGAGGCCGGCGTCCTCGGCGGCGCGGCGGAGGCGGACCTCGGCGTCGCGGTCGGCGGACGCCGGCAGGGCGAGCACCGCCTCCTCGTCCGTGGCTCCCGCGAGGACCGTGGCCAGGGCGGTGGCGGGGTCGGCGACTCCGTCCGTCCCGGCCAGGTCCGTCACCGTCACGGCCGGGCGGCCCTCGGCGTTGATACGGCCGTGACGGGCGATCCGGTGGCCGATGGCGATGGCGATCATGTCCTCACCCGTTCCCTTCCTCGGTCCTGGCCCATGGCGTGCCCGCGCTGTCGACGCCGATCCGGACCCGGCTGCCCGGGGCCGGGCGGTGCGCCAGGAAGTGCGCGACGACGGCGGCCCGCAGCCGCTCCAGTTCGTTGCGGATCTGCCGGCCGCCGTACGCCTGGTGCTCGGGGTCGCTCATCCGCCCGGTGATCCAGGGGTGCAGCGTGTCCACGTCCGGGACCAGTTCGACCTGGTGGCGTTCGCGGACGGACTCGGTGAGCTCGCCCAGCAGCCGGTCGGCGATCTTCACGATGTGGGTGCGCCGCAGCATGTCGAAGACGACCACGCCCGGTTTGAGACGGCCGTAGATCTCCGGTCGGCCGATCTCCCGGAACTTCTCCTCCACCGCCCGGGTGAAGTGTGCTTCGAGGACCGCGTACGGCGCCTCCTCGTCGGCCTCGGACAGCAGGTCCCGCACCGCGTCCGCGCCCGTGTTGGAGGTGAAGATGATCAGGCACTGGGAGAAGTACGCGGTCTGGCCCCGGCCGTCGGTGAGGCGGCCGTCCTCAAGGATCTGGAGGAACTTGTCCAGCACCCGGGGGTGCGCCTTCTCGATCTCGTCGAAGAGCAGGACGCTGAACGGCCGTTCCTGGACCCGTCGGGTCAGCTCGCCCCCCTGCTCGTGGCCGACGTAGCCGGGCGGCGCGCCCGCGAGACGCTCCGCCGCGTGTTCCTGCTGGTACTCGCTCATGTCGAAGCGGGCGTACGCGCTCTGGTCGCCGAACATCAACTCGGCCACCGCCTTGGCGAGTTCGGTCTTGCCGACGCCGGTCGGGCCGACGAAGAAGAACGCCCCCCGGGGACGGGCCGAGCCGGAGCCGCCGAAGTCGATGCCCACGAAGGCCGCCTGGAGCGCGGCGGCCACGGCGTCGACGGCCTTGGACTGGCCGACCACCCGGGCGCCGAGTTGGTCGCCCGCGCGGGCGACGGTCTCCCGGTCCAGCTGGGTCCACGGGTCGACGCTCACGTTGAGCCGGTGAAGTTCCAGGAGCTTGTCCGGTTTCTGTACGGGCGCGTCCCGCAGCCACGACGTCCTGGCGAGCGCGTCGACGTCCCAGCCGGACATGCCGTCGGTCGCACCGACCAGCGCCTCGATCTCGTGGCGCGTGGCGTCCGGGGCGCCGTTGAACTCGCCGCGCAGCCAGGTCAGCCAGAGGCGGCGCTCGCTCGGGTCCGGCGGGCCGATGTGCAGGGTGGCGATCCGGGGGTCCTCCAGATGGAACCAGCCGGGCAGCCGGCCGACGTCGCCCACCGCGCACAGGACGGCGTTGCGCGCGTGCGGGTGGCGGCCGGCCAGGGCCGAGCGGGGCGTGACGGCGTCGGTCATCGCGGCGCGCAGCCGGAGGTAGCCGGCATTCGACTCCGGCTGGCCGGGCGGGAGATGGTGGTCGACGTCCTGGAAGACGAAGGCGGTCGCCGCGTCGGGGGAGGCGGCGAGCCGGTGGACGGTGGCGACCACGTCCTCGAAGGCGCGCGGCGGTGCGGCCGGGCGGGGCGAGAGCAGACTCGACCGGTCCCGCCCGCGTTCGGCGCCGCGCCGGGTGCGCGGGTCGCTCCCCTGTCCCTCGTCCGCCGGTGCCTCCCGTCCGCCGTGCCCGGTGGCCGCGCCGGGCCGGTCGGCCCCCAGCCGGGCGAAGCGCTCCGCGTGGCCGGGCAGCGGGAAGGTGAGCCCGGTCACCGGGTCCCACCAGCCGACCACATCGGCGCCGCGCGCCTCCAGCACCCCGGCGACCAGCTCCCGGAAGGACGCGGGCCGGTCGTCGAACCACCAGCGGTCCCTGATCTGCCCGTTGACGATCACCTGCCGGCCGCGCCGCAGCTCCCAGCCGAGCGACACCGCCCACAGGGGCATCATGCCGTCGGCGGTGACGGGGCCCGTACGGTCGTCGCCCTTCGTGAAGTCGATCGCGTTCACTGGTTCGTCCACCTCCGGGAGCTGTCGCGGGGCAGCGGTTCGGCGCGCCGGCCCGGCGGTTTGCCGTCCCAGGTGAGCTCACCCGGGACGAAGCCGTCGTCGCCGCCGAGAGCCTGGTGAACCCGCTCCAGCAGGGCCTCGGTCGTGTCGCACACCGCCGCGTCCCGGTGGGCGTGCAGCGTCACGTCCGGCTCGCCCTCCACGTGGTAGACGAGGACGGGAGTGCCGTCGTCCTCGGTGCCGACCGTGGTCTCGTACGTCGCGCCCGTCGGCCGCGTGAAGTGCAGCCGGAAGCTTCCCCCCTCGTCCTCGCCGCCCTCGAAGGCGAACCCCTCGCCGGTCATGGCGTCCCGCAGCGCCTCCACCAGGTCCCGGCGCCGCTGGTAGGCCAACTCCAGCTCGTCCAGCCGCCGTTCGGCGTCGGGGAGCCGTCCTTCCAGTTCCGCGACCGCCTTCAGCGCCTCGGCGGCCGAGCGTGCGGTCAGTGCCTCCGTGACGGTACGCAGGCAGTCGCCGATCTCGGCGGCGAGGCCGGGCTCGCCCAGTTCGGTCGCCGTGCCCACCACGCCCATGGCCGCCGGGCGTACGGCGTCGAGCCGCTCGGCCGCCTCGGCGACGGCCGACTCCTGGGCCGCCCGCGCCGCCTCGCGTTCCTGTTCCGCGAGCGCCTGCCGTTCGGCGGCTTCGCGCGCCTCGGCCTCCTGCGCCACGGCCGCTTCCCGCGCCTCCGCCTCTCTCGCCACGGCGGCTTCCCGCGCCTCCGTGACGGTCGCCGCGTGCCGGGTGAGGGCGTGCTCGACCGTGCCGAGCAGGGCCTCGAAACGGACCCTCGTCTCCGCGCCCGTGGCGTCCCGCAGCCGGTCGAGCAGCTCGGCGCAGCGCCGATCGCCGTCCGCGTCGAGAGTGGCGCCGTCCGGGCCGATGGCGGAGAGCCGGCGCTCCAGGCCCGCCAGGACCGCCGCGCGGTCGTCCGTACCGTCGTCCCCTTCCGCCGTCGTACGCAGGCTCACGGTCCGGCCCCGCAGCTCCTCCACGGCGTCCCCGAGCGGCTCCCCGCGGGCGGCCCGCTCACCCAGCTCGGCCAACCGCCGTTCCAGGGAACCGATGTCCGCCCGCGCGCCGGCCCGCTGTGCCTCGGCGATCAGCTCCCGCACCTCGTCGAGACCCCGCTCGTCGGCCCGGGCCTGCTCCGCCCGCGCGCGTGCCAGCCGGGCGCCGCGGTCGGCCGCCCGGCGGGCCGCCAACTCCGCTTCCCCGCGGGCGATCTCGGCCCGCCGCCGCTCCGTCTCGACACGGGCGCGTTCGCGCCGCGCGGCGGCCTCCTGGGCCAGCCGGGCCCGCTCGGCGGCCCGCCTGCGCTCCCGGGCCCGGCGCTCGTCGGCCCGGCGCCTGCGCTCCGCCGCCTCCCGCTGGGCGTACAGCTCGCCGACACGGACGCTGCTGTACTTCGGTGATCCGCTCATCGTTCCTCCGGTGCCTCGGTGTGCAGCGCGAACCCCCGCGCCGCGAGCCGGTCCTCAAGTCGTCGCCGGAAGCCGGGGGTCGGTGGCACCCCGGCCCACGAGAGTGATCCGTCGGCGTCCGCCGACAGCTCGATCCCGGCGGTGGTGTCCGGCTCGGCCAGGGCCCGCGCGTAGCGGTCGGTGAGCGGGATCAGCCGCTGGTTGTCCGAGCCGCGCCAGCGCAGACTGCCGTGCCGTCGGGCGACGTACGGCCCGTCGACCAGCAGGTCCAGCCGTTCCAGCAGGGCGAGCCGTTCGGGGCCGCCGCGCCGCAGTGCCTCGTGGCGGAAGCCGGAGTACGCCATGGCCCCGAAGTCCGGGCGCCGTTCCCGTACCGCGTCGAGCAGCTCAGCCAGCCCCCCGGCCTGGCTGAAGGGCTCACCGCCGGAGAACGTGACGCCCTCGATCCCGTCCAGCCGGCAGAGCCAGTCGGCGAGTTCGGCGACCGGCCGGCTCGTACCGCCCTCGAAGGGCAGGGTCTCGGCGGCCACGCAGCCCCGACAGCGCAGCGGGCAGCCCTGTACCCAGATGACCGCGCGGCTGCCGGGGCCGAGGACCGTGCAGCGGTCCAGCGTCCGGGCCACGGAGAGATGGCTGGTCATGTCTCCTCCCCGGGCCGGCCGGGGTAGCTGTCGGCGCCCCGCTCGGCCTGGTCGCACCAGGGGCACCACGGCCGTTCCACGGTGTGGACGTGGTGGGAGTTCACCGCGCACGCCTTCAGCCGGCCGGGGGCCAGTTCGGCCGCGAGCGCGTGGGCCCAGTCGGCCGCCGTCGGGCGCGGGCCCGCCTTCGCGAACGCCGTCCGGAACAGCTCCGCGATCCGTCGCGGCAGCAGGTCGGCGGGCGGTACGGAGCGGGGCAGCAGCACCGACGTACGGTCGACCAGCCGGCAGCGGCCGTGCAGCACGTTGTCGTCGTACGACAGATAGTCGCCGCCGTCCGCCGGGTGGCCCGCGAAGGGATGCAGGCCGGCCACGAGGAGTTGATGGACCAGGACGGCCAGGGCGAAGTCGTCGTGCGCGGTACGCAGTGGTGTGCCGGGCGGGGCGCCGATCCGCTCGGGCGCCGTGTATCCGGGGGAGCGCATCCGGCCGGGGAACACCTCGCGGCCGTCCGTGAACTCCCACGAGTCGACGTCCGCCATCGCGACCCGGCCGCTCTCGTCGACCCAGAGGTTGTCGGGTTTGAGATCGCCCACCACATAGCCCTCGGTGTGCAGTTCGGCCAGCAGCCGGGCGAGGGCGAGAGCACAGCGCAGACCGGTCGCCCAGGTCGCCCGGGGCAGGAAGGCGGCGCGGGCGGAGGCGCTGAGGAGATGGCCGAACGGCAGGTGGGCATGGCGCATGTCGGTCATCACATAGCCGTCGACGGGGTCCGCTTCGGGGCCCTCGGGCGTGCGCACCGACACCAGCGGCCAGGCCAGCCGGACGGGGGTGCCGGAGAGCAGACCGACCGTGCGCGGTTCACGGCGCTGGCGTACGAGACGGGCCACGCGGCGCCGGTAGGCCTCGGGATCGGGCGGGTCGGGGACGAGTTTCGCGACGAGGGGGCGCGCGTCGTCCACGCCGTACACGAACCCCTCCGAGCCGCTGCCGATCTGCTCGGTGAGCCGCCATGTGTGTCCGCTGCCCGACACCACCGTGAGTCCCACGGTCACCCCTCTTCGACGAGTGCGCAGAGGATGGTCAGATCGTCACCGGTCCGGGCGGCCTCCGGCCCGGAGAGCCAGCGTCGGAGGGGCTCGGCGTCGCCCTGGTTCTCGCGGAGCGTCGCGGTGAGACCGCGGAAGAAGCGCTCGGCCGGTAAGGGGCCCGCCTCCGGGGGGAGTTGGCGGACGGAGGGGTGGTCGAGGGTGAGCGGGGCGCAGCCGTCGGTGGACAGGACCACGCCGCCGAGTTCCGGCTCCCAGACGACGAAGGTGCGGACGCGCAGCGCCGCGCCGGGGGAGGAGAGGAACGTGGGTGGGGCGGTGGGCGGCGGGAGGACCAGATGGCAGCGGTCGTCGCGGGTCAGCAGGGTGCCGAAGCCGTCGCCGATCGAGACGAAGGCCGTCCAGGGCGGTTTCACGAGCGCGGCGGTGAGGGTGGCGGCCAGGGCGCCGGGGTCCGCCGAACCCGTGGCCGGGCCCGTGTCCGAACCCGTACGCGCGCCGTTGGCCGGGCCCGTGTCGGACGGCGTGCTCGACGACGTGCCCGAGGACGGGTCCGAGACGCTGCCCGCGCCCGTGTCCGAAGAGGGGTCCGTGCCCAGCACCCCCGACACAGCCCGCAGATACTCCTCGACCACCCGCGCCCCGCGCCCGGCGATCCACCGGGTCCAGGCCTCCGGCGGCTCCTCACCGTCCGGTATGTCCTGGGCGAGCAGCCGGCAGGCCGCGTCCACCGCGATGTGCGCGCCCAGGGCACTGCGGTCGCGGCTGCTCGCACCGTCGGCCACCGCCAGGACCGCCGTGTCGCCGAGGTCGATCGCCTTGAAGGCGTCCTGGGGGCCCTGCCCGGTGGCGAGATGGGCGGTGCCCTGGACGGAGACGCCCGAGATGATCACCGGAGGCCCCTCTCCACCCGCTCCATGCGCGCGAGCCGGGCGGCACGCTCGTCGAACTGACGGTGGAAGAGATCCGCGTCCTGGTTCGGGCTGGAGTCGTCCGTGCTCTGGAAGACGAGTTCGAGGATCCGGACGAAGTCCACCTCCCCCAAGGTGGAGGTCGCCTTCGGTGCCAGCACCCGGAGCATCGGCAGGTCGGCGCCGCGCACCCCGATCAGCTGGAAGATCCACTCCCCGCTCTCCTCGCCCCGGCGCACCTGCTCCGCCGTACCCGCCAGGGCCTTCGCGTCCAGGGGACGGCCCTGGGCGTCGCTCGGCGCACCGTCCGTCAGGACCCACAGGAAGGGGCGGCGGACCGGTACACGTTGGTCCTGAAGGGCGCGGTAGCGGGCACGGGCCAGCTCGATCGCCCTTTCCACGGCCTCCGTCAGCCGGGTCAGACCCTCGGCGCGCAGCGTGGGCGGGTGCAGGCTGTCCACCGGGACGAAGAGCCGGCCGGTGTCTGCCTCCCCGAACGGGACCAGCCTGCCGGGCCCGGGGTCGTAGACCCGTACCGCCGAGTCGAACGTGATGAGGCAGACCTCCACGCGGGTGCGCAACCGCTCCTGCGCGCGGATCCCGTCGAACCAGCGGGTCAGCGCGCCGTTCAGCTCGTCGATCCGCGGGTGTTCCTCGGGGCGGCCCATGGACGCGGAGGTGTCGAGGAGGAGGACGACGGGCTGCCGTTCGTCGTAGCCGGTCCCGAACCGGACTCCCTGGACGCTCATTCGGCCGCCGCCCCGGTGTCGTCCGCGTGGGCCACCAGCCGCTGCCGCTCGGGGTCGTGCCGTACGGTGACGGCCGTGCCCGGCGGCAGGCCGGGCGGGTCGGGGACCATGCGCAGCAGGACGCCGTCCACCAGAACGTACATGTCCGGCGCGGGCCAGGTCACCGTGCGACCGGCGCAGCCGTGTGCCCACTCAACCATCCCCCTGGTCATGCGGACACGGTATGTGACGTTGGCACCAACATGTGCGTTCCTTACGTGAATTGACACCGCGTCAGTGACAACGGCCGTCGCGTCGGCGGAGTGGGACGTCCGGGGCGCGGGTCGTCCCGGGCCGGCGCGGGCCGCCCAGGCGGCAGACACCCCCCGGCACCCCGGCCGGGCGACCCGACCCCTTCAGTCAATCGGACCGGCCGGGCGCGGACTGGGCGCGCCCCGGGCGGGTCCTGGCCGCGACGCGCTCCACCGCGCGGGCCGCCTCCGGCGCGCGGACCACGAAGTGCACGTCCCAGCGCGCCCCGCGCGCCAGTTCCGCCTCCACGGCGCTCCATACGGCGGCGGCGCTCACCCGGTACGGAAGCCCGCCGCGCCCGGAACCCAGCAGCGGGAAGCAGACCGAGCGCAGTGGTGGGGTGTGCCGGTCGTGCTCCTCGGCCAGCAGCGCGATCGCGCGCGAGGCGGCGCGGGTGATGTCGGCGGGGAGCACGTCGTAGTGGTTGGTGCCGGCCCGGGGTACGGCGACCGCCGCGTGGTAGATCCGTCGGACGCCGTACGCGGCGAGGGCTCCCGAACCGGTCGGCGCCACCGTGCCCGGGATCACCGGACGCCCCGAAGTGCCGTTCCGGGCACGCCACTTGCGCAGCTCGTCCTCGACCGGGTCGTCCAGCAGATCGCCCGTCACCCCGCGCACGGACGCGGCCCGGCGAAGCGAGGCGGAGACGGAGGACTTGAACGGCTCGGGCAGCGCGAAGTAGGTGTTGGCGGGGGAGACCACCACGTCCACGTCCCGCAGCAGGTCGACGGGGTGGATGTGGAGGGTGAGGCGTACGGCCCGGCCGCCCGCCAGGACGTCCACGGAGCGGTGGGTCTCCCCCGCCCAGTCGCCCTCGCCCGGCTCCTCGCCGCCGCTCTCCGCCAACTCCACGATGTGCTCGGCCACTTGGCCGAGCACCATCACCTCGTGGTGCTTGCGGAAGCGCTCCTCGCTCACCCGGTACACCTCGGCCGCGCGGGCCCGCCGGGAGGACGCGGGCCAGTCCCGGGTGCCCTGGGCCAGGCCGAGCGTGTACTCGGCGGCCGTACGCAGTGTGCCCGCGTCGAGCCGCTCCACCGCGCGGCGGATCAGCTCCTCCACGGCGCCCTCGCGGGTGCGCACGCTCGCCGAGGAGGCCGCGGCCGACTGAAGGGCGGGCAGCTCGCGGCCACGCAGCCTCAGCAGTCCCGCCCGCCGGACCGCCTGTAACTCCGCGAGGACCGAAGGGTGATCGATGGACGGCGGTGCCATACCGCCCACGATGACACCGCGGTCACACGGGGACAAGCGGGTTGCGGGGAGTGTCGGGCTCAGCGGTGGAGCGGCTCCCTGATCGCCGAACGGAGCGGTTCCAGCAGCTGGTTCGCCTCCTTGACGCCGTCCGGGGAGCCCAGGTCCGCGATGCTTCGGTAGGGCAGTGCTTCGAGCGGTCCGTCGGCGAGGTGGGCGAGACGGTCTCCGAAGAGCACCAGGGCCTGCCGTGACGGGTTGCGTTTGGACCCCCAGATCATCCCCATGGCGTCGGGGGCGTGGGCGCGCAGTTCTCGTGCCCAGTCGCGGGTGTTCCGGTAGTGCTCCTCTCCCTCGTTCTCCAGCAGCAGGTTGTCCTGGCGGACGGCGGCGAGGGCCGCTCCGGAGCAGAGCGAGACCAGTTTCAGTTCGCGGCGGGTGCGCACCACGTTCAGCGACTTGCCCCGCACGGACGCCCAGGGGACCAGCCGGGAGCCGGTCTCGATGTCGAAGGGCACCGAGCGCAGAAGGGTCTCGGCGAGGGCGGTCTCCGCGTCGGTCGCGGCGTACAGACAGGGGTACGGGTCCCCGGCGGTGGCATGGAAGCGGCCGGGTGCCGGGTCGTCCGGGTCGAACGGCTTGAACTCCTCGGCCGCGAACCGGGACGAGTGCATCCGCCACAGCCGTGTACCGGCGGGCAGCAGCTCCCAGTGCGGCTGGAAGCGGTAGACGGGGGACGGCATCGGTTCGTCGAGCATCAGACGCCCTCCACCAATGCGACGGCGGCGCCCACCAGTTCGCTGTCCGGGCGCTCGCCGAGGAGGGCGGCGGGCCGTCTGCCGCCCAGCCACGCGTTGTCGGTCAGCCACCAGTCGGCGGCGCCCCACGGGTCCGCGTCGGCGAGCAGCACGCGGTTGACCTCCAGGACGACCTCGTACGGCGCTCCGCCCCCGGGCCTGAACTGGAACTCCGGATACCGGTACGCCAGACCGGGGTCCAGGTCGAGGGCGGGGTCGGCGATCCGGATCAGTTCGGGCGGTGGCGCCGAACCGTGGTAGCGGGCGCGGACCTCGGTGGCCGAGAGGGCGGGTGCGTCGAGCAGTCTCCGCTCGACGGCGGCGATGACGGCCGCGGCGTCGGGCGCGGCGTCGGCCGGGGTTTCGGCCGCGGTGTCGCCCGCCGTGTTGGACGCGGTGTGGGGCGGCGGCGGTGGCGGGTCGGCCCTGAGCAGGGCCACCAACTGCCCCGTCCGCAGGACGACTCGGTGGTCGGGCGCCGCCGTACCGGTGAACCGGAGGGAGTCGAGCGACCCCCGGACCGGATGGCCGGAGGGAAGCATGTCCAGCAGACAGAGGCGTACGGTCTGGAAGGCGCGGCGCACGGCCTTCGGATCGTCCTGCGGGGTGTCGGCGAGCGCGCGCAGGTTGGTGAGCAGGAGCTCGTACTGCGCCCCCGTCACCTCCGCGCGGATGTCGCCGAGATGTTCCTGGAGCAGGCCGAGCAGCTTCGCCGGGCCCTCCTCGGCCGGGTTCACGGGGTCTCCTTGCCCGAGCTCATACGGTCTCCTCTCCCGGGCCGGGATGGCCCTGATGAATGAACGCGGCCCAGACGGCGGGCCGTTGGAGGTCGGAGCGGCCGACGTCCTTGCGCAGCCTGGCGCTCAGCCGGCCCGGGTCCTTCCGTTCCGGGTCGAGCATCCACAACTGCGCGGCCCGCAGCGCGTCGACGGGGTTGAGCCCGGCCCGCAGATGGTGGTGGAAGACCGCCATCAGCAGCGTCGACGCGCCGTCCTGGGCGTTCCACCGCGACCCCACCACATCCCGTGCGCCGCCCGAGACGAACGCCGTCGTGAGCGTCAGCGCCTCGTCGTGGTCGCGCGTGCTCAGGTCGGTCTGACAGGCACTCAGAACGATCAACGGGCCGTCCGGCGAGGCCTGTTCGGGGGGTCCCGGCCGGTCCAGGAGCCTGGTCACGGTGAGCGGGGCGAACTCCTCGCGGGGGTCGGTGTGGGCGAGTCGCAGGGCCGACTCCGTCGGCCGTACGCCCGCCATGCCGTGCGTGGCCAGATGGACCATGGAGTGGTCCTGGGCGAGCAGGGCCAGCAACTCCTCGGGTGTGCCGGCGGGCACCGAGTCGGGCGGCAGTCCGGCGAAGTCGCCGTACAGCCGCGCCCCCGGATAGAACGCGTCGCGCAGCTCCAGGACCTCCACCTCCGCATACGTCAGCGACAGGCTGGGGTCGGCCACCATGGCCGGGGCCGAGATCGGATCGCGCGGCGCGCGTCTCACTGTCCGGAGGAACTGGCTGCCGGAGGCCGCGTAGCTGATCACGAGGGCCTGGCAGAGGTAGTCGTGCTCGGCGTCGGCGGGGAAGCGGGCCGCGTGCCAGGGGACGATCCCGAGGCGGCCGCAGGGGACCAGCACGACCCGGGGCGTACGACGGTCGGCCGCCTCGCCCGGGAGATGCTCGTCGAGACCGGCGAGCACGTGGGCGAACACCTCGTACGCCCAGTCGCACAGGTCCGACAGGGCCTTCTCCCACGCCTGTTCGGCCTCTGCGCCGGGGTGGCGGGAGAGCGCTTCGGAGGCGTCCAGATACCGCTCAAGAGGGCCGGCGGCCTTCTCGGAGAGCACGGGCAGCGGTCCCACACCGATACCGATCTCGGGGCCGACGGCCAGCAGCATGCCCGGGGCCCCGCCGTCGGCGCCCGGGACCAGGTAGATCAGCGCGTCGGCGCCGGCCTCGCCCACGCCGTTGGCCAGTTCAGGCAGGGTGGGGGTGCCGAACAGGCCTCCCGGCTTCCGGTAGCCGAGAGCCTCCAGGGCCTGTCGGCGCAGGGTGCTGGGGAGCTCGGCGGGCAGCTCGGTGCTGTCGGCGGTGCCGGACCTCAGCCAGGCGGCGGCGAGGTCCGGGTGGCCGCGCTCCTCCAGCAGCTCCGGTACGGCCCGGGAGGTGGCCGCCGCCTGCAACACCAGCGCCCGGCCCAGCTCCAGGGCGGTGACCGCGTCGTCCACCCTCCCGTGGGAGGCGGCCCACAGGGCGGCCCGTACGCCGAGGGAGGCGCCGTTGCGGGCAGTGGTCAGACGGTGTTCCGCGCCGTGCTGGAGGAGGACGTCGGCGGAGAGGGCCTCCAGGGCCTCGTTCGCGGCGTCGGTCGCGGCGTTCGCGTCGGACTCGCTCCGCGTCCGGTTCCACCGGACGCGGTAGTGCTCGGCCAGTGACCAGAGGGAGTTGGTGGCGACGCGGGGGGCCCGGCCCTGCCGGATGTGCTCGCGGAGCCGTTCCATCGTGGTGATGGCGGCGTCGAGATCCGCCGGGTCCTCGGTGAAGTGGTGGCGCAGGGCGAGACGGTCCGCCGCGGAGTGCAGCCGGTCGGCCGAGGCGTCCGGCGGCGGTACGTCCCCGTCCGGAATGTTCGTCATGTCCTCGGTGAGGAAGGAACGCAGGGCGGCAAGGTCGGGGATCATGCCCGCGAGCTCCTCCTGCCCGATCGGGAGGGGGCTGTTGTCCGCCGCTCTGCTGCCTGCCTCGAAGTCCGCGAGTCCGCTCAGGAGCAGGTCCTTGTCCATGGTGGAACGGCCCAGCATGAGGCGGGCCATGCCGCGGTTGAAGATGGCCATGAAGAAGAAGTCGTGGTCCTCGGGGACCCTGTCGGCCAGCGCCTCGGCCTTGGGCAGAAGCTCGCGGAGCCGCTCCTTGTCCTCGGCCTGCCCGGCCGTACGGATATCGGTCATCAGGCCCATGACCTCCGCCACGACCCCGAAGCTGTCGGCCATCGGGATCGAACTCTCCGACGTGCGCCGGATGTAGTCGGTGATCGTCCCGGTGTGCGCGAGGCCGAGCGCCTGGTCCTCAAGGGTGCCGCCGGCGCCCTCGCTCGCGTGGAGCAGCAGGGCCATCAGCCCTTCGAGAGCGTCCTTGCCCGGCGCGCCGCCCGGTAGCCCGTCCAGCGCCTCGCGCAGCCGGCCGAGCTGCTGGTTGACGGCGGCGGGGTCGCCGCCGCCGACCATGTCCACGAAGTCCACGGACGTGGTGTTGACGGCTTGGGAGGCGGCGAGGAGGCGGCGGATGTCGTCGACGCCGAGGGGCGCGGCCGGGGCGCCGGTGGCTGCCCGGTCGGAAGGGCCGGGGGCGGCGCCGGTGTCGCTCGGGTCGTCGGTCGCGCTCGGTGTGCTCTGCGCGCTCCTGTCGCTGGTCGCGCTCGTCCCGCTCGTGTCACTCGTGTCCGGGCCGGGCGGCGTGCTCCCGCCGCTCTTGGGGGTGTTCGTGGGGGTGCTCGTGGGGCCGGCGCCGCCGGTCATCCTCGCCAGCACCCCCGCCATCATCTGCCGCAGCTGATCGGTGCCCGGACGACCGTCGTCGGGCACAAGGCCCATGAACAGGTCGGTGATCCCCTCTGCCGACGGATTGGCGTGGAGGTCGCGCACCTGCCGCAGGTGCTTCAGGGTCTCCGGCGGCAGCGGCAGTTCGGCCGCTTCGGTGACCAGCTCCCGCATCTCCGCCGCGAGGGCGGTCATCCCGCTCGGTCCCTCCCGCATGACCATGTCGAACATCGCGGTCATGTCGGGCTCCGGCGCGAGCCCGCCCAGCATCTCCTGCAACGGCAGCGCGTGCGTCAGCAGGAACAGCGCGGCCCAGCGCCGGTCCTCGGTGGAGGCCGTCGCTCCGATCGCCGTCGTGGGGTCCCGTGCGTCCCGGAGCAGACCGTGTGCCCGCTCCCGGTCCTCGGGCGTCCCGCCCCCGGCGGCGTGCCGCAGGGTGAGAGCGCCGCCGAACCATACGGTCACCGAGCTGCGCAGCTCGGGATCGTGGTCCAACAGGCCCGCGAGCGCGCCGAGTTCGGTGATCGAGTCGTCATGGGCGCGGGAGTGCCGGGCGACCGCGTCCGGCGTCGGCAGCAGCCCCCTCGCCCGCCCGACGGCCTCGCCGGCCCAGGCCCGTAAGGCCTGAACGCCTCCGGTCTCCTCTTCGTCTCCCACCGGGCACTCCTCACTTCCCGAGGACATCGACAGCCGGAGGACATCGACAGTCGGTCCCGATTTCCATGATGGCGATTTCGATGATGGCGATTTCCATGATGACGAGACGCGTCCACGAAGGCGCCCGGTCTCCGAGGATTTCCGGCCCACGCCCGGTCAACACCCGGAACTCGCCCTGTTCGCGCCCGGATCGGCGCGGGAGAGACGGGGGCCGGTGCCGGAGGTGCCCGGCAGGGGCCCTCCCGGAGTTCCCAGGTCCGCCCTCATCCCGCGCCGCAGCTCCCGCAGCCGTTCCCACAGCGCGTCGATCTCCCCCTGCGCCGCGTCGGGCGAGTCGCCGGCCCTCGGGACTCCGTCGTCCAGCCGCCGGAGTCTGCCGTACAGGGTGCCGAGCCCGTGGGTGACCTCGCCGGCCAGGGTGAGCACGGGGTCACGCAGCCGCATCTGGGCCTCCGCGTACACGTCCCGGTGCAAGTCCCGTGCCTCGGTGAGGCGTTGCCGTACCGAGCGCGGATCCTCCGTACGTGTCAGGGCGTGCAACTGGTCGGTGAGTGCGGCCAGATACTGCCGGGAAGCGGAGTTGAGCGCGACGTAGCAGCTGCGCCGCTCCTCGGTCTCCAGCGCCTTCGCCCGTGCCCGTTCGGCCCGTTCCTGCTCTTCCGACCGGCCGCGCTCGGCCGCGCGCTGGGTGAGCAGGGCCGAGAGCAGCGTCCCGACCACTCCGACGACCGCCGCGATCAGCGCGTCGGCACCGCTGACGTTCATCTCCCCCACCCCCGTGTCGCCGTCCCCGTCAAGCGAACCGGTGCCGTCCCTCTTCGGGAACCCCTCGACCGAGGGCCGCCCGGTCTTCGCCCGGGTCCCGACCCGATCACGTCCGCGCGTCACACGTACGGGTGCGACTCCGCCTTCCGTCCAGCGAGAGTGAACGGTGTTCTTGACTCTGGTCCGGGCGTCGGGCATTGTCTTGCCCGAACGGAGAACGGTGTTCTCGATTCTTGTCACCCACCAGAAGGAAGCCCTGCCATGACCGCAGTAGCCCCCGCCCTCCCCACCGCCCCCGCCCGCCGTTGGGACCTCCTCGGCCGCGGTCTGATGGGGCTCAACTCCGCCGTCACCTTCGTGGTGTTCATCAACGGGTTCTTCCTGATGGCGGACGCCGCCGACGACCGGCTGATGGTCGAGGGGTGGCGGACCTTCGGCTATCTCGTGTTCAGCGCGATGTGGGCGATGCTCGCCTACCGGCCGCGGCGGGTGCCGGCGATCTGGGAGATGGTGATCTTCCACAAGGTCGCGGCGGCCGTGCTCGCCTTCACCATCCTGGACACCACCGAGGGGATGCAGTCCTCGATCACCGACACCTCGGTCGCGTCGCTGACGATCTTCGCGTACGTCGTCTGCCGCGGATGGGAGTCGTGGCGGGTCCTCCGGGGCGCCGACGCCCCCGCGCACTCCCCGGCGAAGGCTCTCTGAACCGTCATCTCCGCCGTCGCGCCGCCAATAAGGTGGATTCCATGGTCACTTCACGGCAGGCAGCCCGCGAGCAGATGATGAGCGACATCGTGCGGGTGGGACGCGAGCATCTGGCGACCGTGCTGCCCGCCGACCTCTCCCTACGGGCCGTGGCCCGGGACATCGGGGTCGTACCGTCGGCGCTCTACCGTTACGTCAAGGACCGCGAAGCGCTCATCACGCTGCTGATCGTCGACGCGTACGACGAACTCGCGGACGAGGTGGACGCGGCCCTCGCGACCGCCGCCGCCCGGTCGCACCGCGAGCGCCTTGAGGAGGCCGTCCTCGCGGCGCGCGCGTGGGCGGTGCGCGAGCCGTCCAGGTTCGCCATGCTCTACGGGACACCGGTGCCCGGCTACTCGGCCCCCGGCGAACAGACCGTGGCGCCCGGCACACGGCTCGCGCTGGCGCTCGCCCGGCTGGTGGAGGACGCCTGGCGGGCGGGCAGGCTCAGAGTGGTGGAACCCCCGGCGGACCCGACGGTCCGCGCGGACATGGAGCGGCTGCGGGGGGCGTTCGGTTTCGAGATGCCGGTGGGGAACGTCTCCCGGGTCTACGGGCTGTGGTCCGCGGTCATCGGCGCCATCCTGTTCGACACCTTCGGCCAGTACGCGGCGGACACCCTGAGCGATCCCGCGGCATTCCTCCGCGCCCACACCGAAGGCCTCGCGGACACGGTCGGACTCTGACCGCCGACCCCTGACCACTGACCGCTGGCCACTGATCCCTGACCCCTGACGTCTGACCTCCGATCACGACGGTCGGGCGGCGGGGACTCACGGCGTTCAGCCGGCGGGGACCTCCGTACCGCGCGGTGTCGCCGGGAAGGTGGCGGCTGCCGCGAGCGCCGTGAAGGCCCGGCGGGTGTGGGTGGACAGGGGGTCGGCGGGGGTGGCCGCCCAGGTCGTCAGGGCGCAGTGGAACGCGGCGACGACCATGTCGATCGCCAGCCGGAGGCGCGGGTCCGCCGGGTCGGGGATGTCGAGACGGCGGTGCAGGATGTCCATCGCCGTGCGGGTCGTGCGGTCGCAGAAGTGGAGACCGTGGGCGTCCATCGAGGGGGTCCGCCCGGCCAGGTTGCGGCTGAGCAGGACCCGGTGGGCCCAGTCGCCCGTGGTCATCCGGTCCACCGTAGTGAGCAGCGTGTCCTGCGCCAGGAGCAGCACCGGGCGGTCGGCGGGGCCGAGGTCGGCCGTTTCGAGTACGTCGAGGAACGTCAGCCACAGGTCCTGGGTCGGGGCCATCGCCACGTCTTCCTTGCTGGTGAAGTAGCGGAAGAACGTGCGCTTGGAGACCTCCACCGCGTCGCAGAGCTCGTCGAGGGTCACCTTGCCGAAGCCGCGCTCCGTGAACAGATCCAGGGAGGTGTCCACCAGGAGCTGACGGGTGCGCAACTTCTTGCGCTCGCGGAGCGGCAGCTGCGCGGACACATCGGGGGACCCGGGGGCACTGGTCATGACACCACCGTACCCGAAAAGCGAATGCCTCTTGTGCGCGTATGCCACTCAGTGGCACATTGAGCCCGAGCCCTTAACGAAAGGCGTACGCCCATGCGCGCTCTGCTCGTCGATCACTCCACGCCCGCCGGTCTCCGCCTCGGCGAGGCCCCCGACCCCGAACCTGCGGCACACCAGGCCCTGGTCCGCGTGGCCGCGACCTCCCTCAACCACGGCGAGGTCCGATTCGTCCTCAGGGAGGCCGAGGACGGAGCCGTGCTCGGCTGGGACGCGGCCGGTGTCGTCGAACGCGCCGCGGCCGACGGCTCGGGTCCGCCCGTCGGTACGCCGGTGGTGACCCTCGGCCCGGACGGCGCCTGGGCCGAGCTGCGCGCGGTCGACACCGCCGGGATCGGTGCGGTCCCGGCCGGGACCGATCTCGGGGCCGTCAGCACCGTCCCCGTGGCGGGCGCCAGCGCCCTGCGCGCGCTGGCGCGGATCGGGCCGATCCTCGGCCGGCGGATACTGGTCACCGCCGCGACGGGCGGCACCGGGCGGTACGCCGTCCAGCTCGCCCGGGTCGGCGGCGCCCATGTCATCGCCTCCACCGGCGATCCGGACGCCCATGGCGACAGCCTGCGGGCACTCGGAGCGCACGAGGTGATCGCCGGTCCCGCCGCGCTCGGCGCGCCCGTCGACGGGGTCGTCGATCTGGTGGGCGGTGACCAACTCGTGCACGCCTTCGAGCGGTTGGCGCCGGGCGGGACACTGGTCTCGGTCGGGCACGTCGCGGTCGACGAGGGCGAGAACTTCCCGTACGGCGCGCTCTTCGGCAACGAGGGACGGCACGACCGCTCGCTCGTCACCTTCTTCCTGCTCGACTGCCCGGACCTCGCGCCTGACCTCGCTCTGCTCGGCGCCAAGGTCGCCGCCGGCGAACTCGACGCGCAGGTCTCCTGGCGCGGCGGCTGGGACAAGGCGCCGGAGGCGGTCGGGGCCCTGCTCGAACGCCGCCTCCACGGAAAGGCCGTCCTCGACCTGCCGTGATCCGGTACGGCGTCGGCCCCCGGGACACGTCCCGGGGGCCGACAGTTCAAGCACGTTCACCCAGCCTCAACGAGGCCGACTGAAGGGGTCAGTTGGCGTCGACCAGCTCGTGCGCCGGGACCTTCACCGTGCGGGCGCCCGGCTTGCCGCCGAGGACGACCTTCCGCAGCGCGCTGTTGTTGTCGAGGCTCGTCTCCTTGAGACGGTTCTCGGGGTTGGCCAGCACCTGGATGTAGTAGGTGCCGTTGGGCAGGTTGGTGATGTCGAAGGACTGGCCGGGCAGGTCCTGCGTGTACGTGTCACCGGAGCCGACGTCCAGCACCTCACGGACCGAGATCGAGTTCTCCTGGCCGCACGCGGTGGCCAGGTCGGTGTTGCCCGGGTGCCAGTTGGCGTTCTTCACCGTGTAGTCGACGGCGTCGGTGTTGGCCAGGCAGAACGCCTCCTTGCCGCTGCGCACCTGCTCCTGCTGGTCCGCCTTCAGCAGCCGGTAGCTGGCGAAGTCGGTGAAGTGCCAGTGCTCGTGGCCCGGACGCGGGTCCCACTCCATCGTGCCGGTGGGGGTGTAGCCGACCTGCGTGCCGTCCGCGTCGTAGAAGTACTGGTAGGCGTCCATCAACTCCTTGCCGGGGCTGCGGAAACCGTCCACGACGAGCTGCGCGGGGCCCGCGTTCCAGACGTTGGCGCTGAAGGCGAGGTAGTCCTTGCCCTTGACGTCCTGGCCGCCGTCGCTGATCTGGATGCCGTAGGCCGGCAGCGACCGCAGGTCGGGCTTCGGTACGTCCGGGACCGCCGCCTTGCCGGTCGGGCGCTTGGCGTTCGGCTTGACGGCGGGCGCCTGGCGCGAGCCGTCCGTGCGGCCGGGGCCGTCACCGACGGGCGCCACCGCGCTCTTCAGCGAGGCCTTCTTCAGCGCCCACGGCAGGGCCGGCGGAGCCGGGATCAGCGGGCCGTGGCCCACGTTGTACGAGGGGCCGGCGCCGCTTGTCGGGGCGGCGGGGGCCTCGGGACGCATCGAACCGTGCCCGGCCATGGCGGACATGTCGTGGCCGCTGTGACCGGCCATCGCGCTCTTGCCGCGCATGCCGACCGCTCCCTCGTCCTCCCAACTGCGCTCGCGCACCGTCAGGTTGATCAGCTGCGGCTTGCTGGAGATGCCGAAGAGGTCGCGGTACTTCTTGTTCACCGTCACCTTGGCGGTGTACTTGCCGGGGGCGAGGTCGACCGGCGCGGAGTCGAAACCGGCGTACGTGTTGGACGCCCAGCCCTTCTCGACACCCCACACCGAACCGAGCGTGAACGCGTTCGGCGGGCAGCTCTCCGGGTACTTCGACCTCGCCGGTCCGTCCGGGTCGATCCGGCCGGCCGCGTTGTTGGGGCAGTACTTCTCGCTCTTGTTGAGAACGACCTTGCGGTTGGTGTCCGTGACGCTGATCTGGGCGAAGTCCGGCAGCCCCGAGAAGTCCTTCACCAGGCCGGCGGGAAGCTCCTTGGTGGTGGTCCCGGTGCCGTCGTGGATGATCTGCTCGGCGACGACCGGGTCCTTGTACGACTTGCGGGTCACCTTGAGCTCGAACGGCCCGCCCTCGGCGGTGAGGTAGGTCCCGAGGTCGAGGTAGACGCCCGGGTCCTCCTTCCACGAGTCGAGGGTCAGCGTGTTGGTCGCGGCGATCAGGCTGAGCTTCGGCGTGGTCGGCGCCGGGTCGCTCTCGGGCGCCGCGGCCACGACGCCGGCGGTGACGGCGAGGGCCGCGCCGGCGGCCAACGCCGAACGCCGGAGCCGGGCTTGGTGCGTTCTGGTCATCGTTCCTCGTTCTCCGAGTTTCCGGATGCCTTCCGAGCGCATTCCGGATGTCTGGGTGGACGGTGGACGAACAGCCGGCGCGACACAGGCACTCAGATCGCGGAACTGTCTTCCCCGTACCTGAGAGGCGAAGGAAGGGGCCCCGGGTTGTCTGTGAACCCTGGAGATCTGGATCGTTGGCCGAAAGGCGTCCATAGATGCCGTATCCGGCCGACTTTATGGCGTTTTGGCCTGACACCCGTTCCGGCCGTGGTAGTCGGTGGCGGTGGCTGACGGGGTGGCTGGCGCGCTGTCGTACGCGGTGTCGTACGCGGTCGGGAGGGAGGACCGCTCAGTCGAGATCGCGCTCGGGCGACGTCGCCCACCAGTGGACGAGCTGGTACACCGTCTCGTAACCCAACTCGGCGCGCAGATTGGTCAGATGCACGTTGATGGTGCGCGAGCTGTAACCGAGCGCCGTCGCGATCTGCTGCTGGTCCTGCCCCGAGACGAGCGCGCGCAGGATCGTGCGCTGGAGCTGTGTGCTGACCGCCCTGCCCCCGGAGCCCTGACCGGACCGCTCCGGCGCGTGCCACTCCTGGGCGAGGGTCCACTCCTGCTCGAAGGACTTGGCCAGATACGCGCAGACGGCCGGGTCCCGGACCATCCACGCGCCCGCGGAGTCCGGGCGCCCCTCCAGATGGTCGGAGAAGAAGGCGACCTTCCGGTCGAACACGAGCACCCGCAGGAAGGGCCTCGCCAGGGTGCGGAACAGCGCGCCCTTCGGCCCCATGACGGCCACCCGCTCCCGTACGTTGGGGTTGGTGCGGGCGCTCACGTGGTACAGCGTGCGCAGCGAGACACCCCTCGACAGCGCGGCGAGATCGCGGTTGAACGCCTGCGTGAGGATGCGCCGTGTACGCAGTCCCGGCTGGGCCGCGAGCAGTTCGCGGGCCTCGTCGGCGGCCTCACCGATATGGCGGTTGGCGGCCTCGACCCCCGCGATGTACCGGGACCCGCCCGGCAGGGCCTCGGCCACCGACGGCTGGTGCGAGCGCAGTTCGTCGAGCAGCGCCGGGATCTCGTCGAGGCGCCGCGCGGTCCGCGCCAGTTCACCCTGTACGGAGGCGCGCAGCCGGCGCTCCAGCCGGTCCAGCCCCACGGGGGTGTAGCCGCCGATCGGTTCGGCGATGACGGCGCCGAGTTCGAGGAGGGCCGCCACCCCCGGTACGTCCTCCGACACGGTCTCGCCCGCGACGAGGCGTGCGTAGAGGGCCCGTGCCTCGGGCGGCAGAATCGAGTCGGCTTCGACCGGATTCGCCGTCTGGTCGTCGTCCCTGTTCGTCGCCTTCGGGTTCGTCTCGGCCGACATCGCCCACGCCTTATCGCCCACGCCTTCAAATCCCGGAACTTCCGACGTCTGAGCAGCCGTATTCCTTGATCCGGGCGGCAGAACGAGACAGCCTAACCTCTCACCGGCCGTCCGCGCCCGGAGGGGCGGAACCGGCTGACCCGCCCTCGGAACGGGGGCAGGCGGACGGGCGCGCTCGGGCGAGAGGGAGACAATGAACGTTCGGCTTCTGGGCCTGATCCAACTGGCCGACGGCGGTCGGGCGCTTCCGCTGCCGTCCGCCCGTGCCCGCGCCCTTCTCGCGTCGCTGGCCTGGCAGCCGCGCACCGTGGTCACCGACTCCGCGCTGATGGAACGCATCTGGGGGAGCGAACTGCCGGACAATCCGCGCGACTCGATCTACACGGCCGCGAAGCGGCTGCGCCGGGGCCTGGAGGTGGCCGGCCACACGCGACGGCTGGTGCGGCTGCGCGGCGGCTATCTGCTCGACATGGATCCGGCCGAGATCGACGTCCACCGCTTCCGCTCGCAGGTCGCGCTCGCCCGGGACGCCGTACGCCGCGGCTATCTGTGCGAGGCGGACGACGCGTTCGGATCGGCGCTGCGGGACTGGACGGGCACGGCGCTGGCGGACGTCGACAGTTCCTGGGCGGGGCAGTGCCGCGAGACGCTGGGCCGGGAGCGGCTGCTGGTCCAACTGGCCGCGACCGAGGTCAGGTTGGCGCTCGGCCGGCACAGCGAGGCGGTACCCGAACTGTCCGAGCTCGCCGCCGAGCATCCCCTGGACGAAGGGGTCGCCGCGCTGCTGATGACCGCGCTCCACCGCTGCGGTCTGCGCGGAGCCGCCCTCGCCGTGTACGCGGACACGCGCCGGCACCTGGTCGCCGAACTGGGCGTCGAGCCCGGGGAGGGGCTGCGGCGGGCGCACCGGGAACTGCTCGGTGAGGGCGGCGCCGTGGCGGCCGGGGCGGGGGCGGAAGCCGCCGGGTGCGCTCCCTGCGGTACGGAGACGGCGTCGGCGCGGCTGCGTCTCGTCGGCTGATCCGTCCCGATCCGTCGGCTGGTCCGTTCGGCTGGTCCGTCGGCTGGTTCCGGTCCGTGGCCTCCTTCGGGCCGCCCGTCACTTTCTCGCCCGTACCTCTGTCACGTACCCCCGGCCGGCCGTCGTCCGTACGGAGCGGAGCCCCGCGCACGCTGCCCGCCGCGGCCGGAACGCTCCCGCGACGGACGGCGTGAACTCCCCCGAGTAGGGGACTCTCCACACCTACGGCTCCGGACCGGCCGGGCCGCTCCGGTTCGTGCGCGGCGCCGCCGCACGGACCGGACAAGACACACCCTGCATCAGCCGTCGGTCTCGCGTCGGTCCCGCGTCGGTCCCGCATCGGTCCCGGGTCGGTCTCTCCGGCTCAGGAAAGGACCCGGCGCAGCCGCGCCGTCAGGCTGCGGCCGTGCGCCTGGTGGGTGTCGACGTCGATACGCGTGCCACCGAGGACCCGTCGCACCCGGACCCCGTCGTCGGACGACACGGCCCGCAGCGGACGGCCGCGCAGGGTCACCGAGACCGAGCGCCGTTCCATCGTGGGGTCCGAGACCGCGATCGAGACCGTGCCGTCGGGCGCCGTCCGCAACAGCACCGACGCCGCGCCCTCGATCGACAGCCGGCCCGCGCGGTGCGTGCCCGGCGTGAAGGTGTTGGCGGCGAGGAGGGACAGACCGCGGTGTTCGACGGCCTGGAGGCGCGTGGTGTTGGCGACGACCGACAGCGGCCCCCGCCCGTGTCCGCGCCGCCCGCCGTACGCCTTCAACTGCCCTTCCGTGGCGTTCGGTACGAGCGCGTGGGCCGTCGACAGGCGCCGGGCGCCCGCCGGTTGGTCGACGGAGAGCGAGAACACCCGCTTGGTGACCGGGGTGTCGGGGTTCGACGTCCGTACGAGGCGACGGCTCCTGGTGACCGTGTCCAGCGCGACCGTCGGAAGGGCCTCGCGGTCCCCGTCCAGGAAGACGTACCCGACCGACACCCCCTGTCCCGCGTCCGCGTACCGCAGCCAGGACACCGGGCCCGGAGCCGTACCGCCTCCCCCCGCGCCGCCCGGCCAGGGCGCCCCGTCCCGGAGCCGCCCGGTGACGGTGACCGTGTCCGACGGGGCGGCGATCCTGGTGTCGAGCGTCGTCGTCACCGCGCGCCCCGCCGGGTCGCCGACCCCCGCCGCCAGGACGACGATCTCCTCGTCGAACATGAACCACGACTTGGTGGCCGAGGCGTTGCGGTGGACGACGAAGTCCTCGGGGAGCTCCCCGGCCTGCTTCGCCGCGTACGCGACGTCGTCGCCGAGCACCAGCCCGACCGCGCCGTACGTGCCCAGACGGGCGCCGCCGGAGAGGGTGTTGGTGCCGCGCGGGAAGTAGACGTAGGTGTTCTGGGACTCGGAGGACGAGGTGAAGCCGTGCTCCGGGTTGTCGTACCAGGCGGTCCCGTACAGCTCGGGGACCGTCCGGCGGGTCTCCACCGGCGCGGTGACGCCCGCCAGCCGGTAGGGCGACACGGCGGTGTAGTAGTCGACGCCGAAGGCGAGCGTCTGGTCCTGGCCGGCGAGATAGAGGTAGTGCGCGCCGTCGCCCTGGAACCACGGCATCAGATTCTCGCCGCTCATGTACTCGTACTTGCTGATCCGGTCGGAGCTGCGGGCGAGCGCAAACGCGTAACCGGGCCGCCGGTGCACGGTCTTGTCCATCGCGTTGAACGCGGTGTGGCTCTCCGCCTCCCCGAGGTCCCGCGCCGGCGCTGACGGGTCGGCGAGGATGTCGGCGTAGCGCGCGACGCTGACGGGTGAGACGAAGACGGCCGGGTCGAGCGCGGCCTTCGACGTCTGCCGTACGAACTTCAGGTACCCCTTGAGCGCGGTGGCGTCGGTGCCCGTCGCGTGTCCCGAGAGGTCGACCACGGCCTCGACGACGACCGCGACGTCCGTGTAGCCGGTCGCCGTCCGCGACACCCCGCGGCCCTTGACGACCTCCATCATCCAGCCCTCGAAGACGAGCGGCGCGAAGCCGTCGGCCACCCAGCCCTGTACGACGGCGACCAGGTCGGCGGTGTCGATGTAGCCGGTGGACTCAAGGATCTTGACGGTCTGTACGGCGCGGGTGAGCAGCACCTTGCCGTACGAGCCGGTGTAGGCGACCGAGTCGTGCTGGATGAAGGAGCCGTCGGCGTAGAAGCCGTCGGTCACCCCGTGCTTCGGCCGGTACGGATCGACCGTCGCGTAGACCGTCAGCTGGTCGGCGACGGCCTTGCTGACGCGCGCGTCGTCGCCGGTGACGGCGCCTTGGAGGATCCGGTTGGTGGTGATGTCGGCGAGGTTGGCGCCGGTGTGGAAGCGGGAGTCGAGGTCGACGTCGCCGTCCTCGCCGTTGCGCAGATAGGCGTCCATCGAGGCGAGGTAGGTGGCGGCGAGGCCCGGCCGGTAGGCGGCGAGTTCGTCCTTCAGCAGCACGAGGGTCTTGCTGACGCTCGTGGAGATGCCGATCTCCCAGTTGAACCAGTTGCCGTAGTAGCCCTTCGACTGGTCGCCGTAGTAGGTGTCGTGCAGCCATGTCAGGCCGTCGATGACGCGCCGCTGGACGCTCACGTCGTCGCGGAGGTCGGACGCGCCGGGGCCGGGGGTACGGGTGGCGAGGGCGATCTCGTACAGATGCAGGTACGAGGTGTTGAGGTTCGCGTCGCTCGTGCCGAGGGGGAGGCCTTTGAAGAGCTCCCCGGGGCCCGCGCCGTCCAGCGCGGTGAGACGGGTGCGTGCCGTGGACGCGATGGCGGCGAGCTTGGCTCCGAGCTCGGGGCGGGCGTTGGACTCGGCGGTGCCGGCGAAGATCGCGAGGGCGTTGGCGAGGATCGCGGCATGGTCGGTGGCCGGTTCGCCCGCCCGGCCCCCGGCCCGGTCGTCCGCGCCCCCCGGCGCCGGTCGGCCGGCGGCCCGGGCATGCAGGGGCGCGGCCACGGCGAGCAGGGCGGAAGCGGGCAACATCGTCAGCAGGGTGCGGCGCGAGAGCTGCAAGGGAGTGCTCCAAAAACTCGGCAAACTCGGCCAGAAAGCGCTTGCTGCATCCAAACAACCGGGGTTCCGCCTGTCAATGAATGGGTGGCCGTGACGGGGTCGCGCGCAGGTCTCTCCGGAGCCCCGCCTCCGCGACGGCCCCTCTATACACACCATGTATACGCCGTGTGTAGAGTGTCGGCCATGTCAATCGGTCACACCCTCCTCGGGCTCCTCGAATCCGGCCCCCAGCACGGCTACAACCTCAAACGCGCCTTCGACGACTCCTTCGGCCACGACCGGCCCCTGCACTACGGGCAGGTCTACTCGACCATGTCCCGGCTGCTGAAGAACGGGCTGGTCGAGGTGGACGGCATGGAGGCGGGCGGGGGACCCGAACGCAAGCGGTACGCGATCACCGAGGCCGGCATCACCGATGTCGAGCGCTGGCTCGCCCAGCCGGAGAAGCCGGAGCCGTATCTCCAGTCGACCCTCTACACGAAGGTCGTCATCTCGCTGCTCACCGGGCGCAGTGCCGCCGATCTGCTCGACACACAGCGGGCCGAGCATCTTCGGCTGATGCGCGTCCTGACCGAGCGCAAGCGCCACGGCGATCTCTCCGACCAGCTGATCTGCGACCACGCGCTCTTTCATCTGGAGGCCGATCTGCGCTGGCTGGAACTGACCGCCGCCCGCCTGGACAAGCTCGCCGAGGAAGTACGCCGATGAGTGCCACGCCCCCCACGCCTTCCGCCACCCCAGCGGCTCCCGAGGGCTCGCTGCTGGCCGCGTACGACCTGCACAAGTCGTACGGCGCCACCCCCGCCCTGGACGGCGCCTCCTTCTCGATCCACGCCGGCGAGATCGTCGCCGTCATGGGCCCCTCGGGATCCGGCAAGTCGACGCTGCTGCACTGCCTGGCCGGCATCGTGCCCGCCGACTCGGGGACCATCAGCTACCAGGGCCGCGACCTCACCGAACTGTCCGACAGGGCGCGCAGCGCGCTGCGCCGCTCGGACTTCGGCTTCGTCTTCCAGTTCGGCCAGCTCGTGCCCGAGCTGACCTGCCTGGAGAACGTGGCGCTGCCGCTGCGGCTGAGCGGCACCCGCCGCAAGGAGGCCGAGCGGATCGCGCTGGAGTGGATGGAGCGCCTGGAGGTCACCGACGTACGCGCCCAGCGCCCCGGTGAGGTCTCCGGCGGCCAGGGGCAGCGCATCGCCGTCGCCCGCTCGCTGGTCACCTCGCCCCGGCTGCTCTTCGCCGACGAGCCGACCGGCGCGCTCGACTCGCTCAACGGCGAGCGGGTGATGGAGCTGCTGACCGACGCGGCGCGGTCGGCGGGGACGGCGGTCGTCCTGGTGACGCACGAGGTGCGGGTGGCCGCGTACTCCGACCGCGAGGTCGTCGTACGGGACGGCAGGACGCGCGACATGGACGCCTACGCCTACGCCAGCGGCGCGGGGCAGGGCGGCGCGGGCCGGAGTGGCGGAGGACAGAGCGGTACGGGCCAGGGCGGCGGAGGCCGGAGTGGCGGTGGACAGAGCGGTACGGGCCAGGGCGGCGGAGGCCGGAGCGGCGGCGGTCGTGGCAGTGGCGGCGTGGGGCACGCGGCATGACGCTCCTCGACCGGCGGGTGCCACCGCTCTCCCCGCCGCCCCCACCCCCACGCCCGGCGGCCACCGCCCCCACCGGCCTCCGCGCATGGGCGCGGGACCTCGCGCTCGGCATGCGTTTCGCCGTCTCCGGCGGGCGCGAGGGCTGGGCCCGTACGGCGCTGACCGCCGTCGGTGTCGGCCTCGGCGTCGCGCTGCTCTTCACGGCCGCCGCCGTACCGGGGATCCTCGACGCCCGTGAGCAGCGGAGCCAGGCGCTCGACCTCCCGTCCGCCGCCTCGCAGGCGGTCGGCGGGGGCAGCACCGACACCTTCCTCTGGGCCGACGCGGGAACCGAGTACCACGGTGACCCGGTGAGCGGCCGGCTGCTGCGTCCGGAGGGCGCCGCCGCCCCGTCGCCGCCGGGCGTCGCGAAGATCCCGGGCCCCGGCGAGATGGTCGTCTCGCCCGCGCTGCGCGAGCTGCTCACGTCCTCCGATGGGGAGCTGCTGGCGCGGCGGCTGGACGACCGGATCGTGGGCACCATCGGGGACAGCGGTCTGGTCGACCCCGCCGAACTGCGCTACTACGCGGGCAGTTCGACCCTGAGCGTCGACACCGTCGGCATCCGGGCCTCCGGCTACGGTCACCGGGAGTCCGACGCACCGTTCAACCCGCTGCTCGTCGTGCTGGTCATCCTGATGTGCGTCGTGCTGCTCGTGCCGGTGGGCATCTTCATCGCGACCGCCGTCCGCTTCGGCGGCGACCGCAGGGACCGCAGGCTGGCGGCGCTGCGACTGGTGGGCGCCGACGCCAGGACGGTGCGACGGATCGCGTCGGGGGAGGCCCTGTTCGGGACGGTGGCCGGGCTGGCCCTCGGCGCCGTGATCTTCCTGATCGCCCGTCAACTGGCCGGCCACCTAAGGCTCTGGGGATTCAGCGCCTTCCCCTCCGACGTGGCCCCCGAGCCCCGGCTGGCCCTGCTGATCGTGCTCGCCGTGCCGGTCGCCGCCGTCCTGGTCACCCAGACCGCGCTGAGTTCGGTGGCCATCGAGCCGCTCGGCGTCGTACGCCGCACCGGTCTGCGCCGGCGCAGGCTCTGGTGGCGGCTGCTCCTGCCCGTCGTCGGCGTCGGCGTCCTCGCGACGACCGGGCGGGTCGACGAGGCCACGACGGCGGTTGGCCCGTTCCCCATCGCGGTCGGTGCCGCGTGTGTGCTGATCGGGCTCGCCGGTCTGCTGCCCTGGCTCGTCGAAGCGGTCGTCTCGCGGCTGCGCGGCGGACCGGTGCCCTGGCAACTGGCCACGCGGCGGCTTCAGTTGAGCAGCGGCACGGCGGCCCGCGCGGTGAGCGGCATCACCGTCGCCGTGGCGGGTGCCATCGCCCTCCAGATGATGTTCGGCGCCATGCAGAAGGACTTCCTCCAGGTCACGGGGCAGGACACGGACCGGGCGGACTTCTACGTCTCCGGCGAGTACGGCGACTCGGCGCTCGCGGAGCGCATGATCCAGGACTTCCGCGAGACCAAGGGTGTCTCCAAGGTCATCGGCATCGTCGAGACGTACGTGGTCGCCACCGGCGTCCCCACGGAGCAGGGCTGGCAGCCGACCACGAGTCTCACGGTGGGAAGCTGCGCCACGCTCAGGGACATCGCCGAGCTCCCCACCTGCCGGGACGGGGACACCTTCGTGGCGCATCTGGACTCCAGGGCCGCGAAGCGGGTCGGACCGGGTGGGGCGAAGGAGCAGAACGACCGTACGGACGAGGCCGCCGTACCCGGCGAGAAGATCGACCTGACCGGGAACTACGGGGAGGGCAAGGGCGAGCCCGTGCTCTGGACGCTGCCCAGGTCCACCCGGACGGTGACCGCCTTCCCCGATCCGATGGGCGATGTCCACGACGGCATCCTCGTCACACCGGGCGCGCTCGGCTCCGGCGGGCTGCCCAGGGCGACGGCCAGGGCCGCCGTCAAGGTCGACCGGACGGTGCCGGACGCGGCCGAGTACGTACGCGGAACGGCGGCGGACATCGACCCCACACTGCGGGTGCACGCACTGCGCAACCTTGAGCGGGACAAGCAGTACACGAGTGTGCGCGACGGCCTCCAGGTGGGCGGCACCCTCACGATGATGCTGATCGCCGCGAGCATGCTGGTCTCGCAGATCGAGCAACTGCGCGAGCGCAGAAGGCTGCTATCCGTCCTGGTGGCCTTCGGCACGCGGCGCGCCACGCTGGCCTGGTCGGTGCTGTGGCAGACGGCGGTGCCGGTGGTGCTCGGCACGGGGCTGGCGATCGCCGGCGGGCTCGTCCTCGGCGGATTCATGCTGGGCATCATCGGGAAGTCGACCGGCGACTGGTGGGTCTTCGTCCCGTACGCGCTGGTCGGTGCCTCGGTGATCCTGCTGGTGACGCTGGCGAGCCTGCCACCGCTGTGGCGGATGATGCGGCCGGAGGGGCTCCGGACGGAGTAGCGGGGACCGGGCCGGTGGCGCGTGCCGGGGGGCGCGTCGACAGGTAATTCGGTCGACGCCCCGGCGGCCGGTTCGGCAGGCTCTCGTCATGGAACCTCATGTCTGGCCCCTCTACGGCCTGCGGATCACGACGCCCCGCCTCGAACTCGGGCTCCCGGATCTGGACGGGCTCTCCGACCTCGCGCGGGTCGCCGCCGGGGGAGTGCACGACGCGGACCGGATGCCGTTCAGCGTGGCGTGGACCGACGCGAGCCCCGAGGAACGGGGCCGGGCCACCTTCCAGCATCTGCTCGGCACCGTCGCGGGCTGGACCCCGGGGGCCTGGACGCTGAGCCTGGCCGTCCGCGACGAGGGCGAGACGGTCGGGCGCCAGGACCTGGGTGCGGACGACTTCGCGGTGACCCGCGAGGCGCACACCGGCTCCTGGCTGGGCCTGGCGCACCAGGGGCGAGGGATCGGCACCGAGATGCGGGCGGCCGTGCTGCATCTGGCGTTCGAGGGGCTGGGCGCGCGGTATGTGACGTCGGAGGCGATGACCGACAACCCAAGGTCGCTACGTGTCTCGGAGAAGCTCGGCTACCGCCCGGACGGGCTGTCGGTGGTGTCGGTACGGGGCGAGGCGCGGCCCTTGCACCGGCTGCGCCTGGACCGCGCGGGGTGGGAGGCGCACCGCACCGTCCCGGTCGAACTGCACGGTGTGGAGGCGTCGTTGGCCTTCTTCGGGGTCTGAGCGGGCGGGTGTGGGCGGGCGGGTGTGGGCGGATGGGTCCGGCGGGCGGTCCGGCCGGTGGGTGTGGGCGGATGGATCCGGCCGGTGGTCCGGCCGGTGGGTCCGGTGGTCCGGCCGCTCGGCGTGGTTGGGCGGTCCGAGCGGTGGGTCCGGCCGGTGGGTGTGGCCGGGGGCGTACGGTCCCCCGGCCACACCCGCACCGGTCCCCGCTCAGCCGGCCGTCGGCAGGCCCGCCCGGATCTCGCGTGCCGCCGCGACCAGGTTCCCCAGCGACGTACGCACCTCCGGCCAGCCGCGCGTCTTGAGACCGCAGTCCGGGTTCACCCAGAGCCGTTCGGCCGGGATCGCCTCAAGTCCCTTGCGCAGCAGGGCCGTTGCCTCGGCCGTGCTCGGGACGCGCGGCGAGTGGATGTCGTACACACCGGGCCCCGCCTCGCGCGGATAGCCGTGCGCGGCGAGTTCGCCGGCGACCTGCATGTGGGAGCGGGCCGCCTCCAGGCTGATGACGTCCGCGTCGAGGTCGTCGATGGCCTGGACGATGTCGCCGAACTCCGCGTAGCACATGTGCGTATGGATCTGGGTGTCCGGCCGCACCCCGCCGGTGGCGAGGCGGAACGACTCGGTCGCCCACGCCAGATACGCGGCCCGTCCCTCCGCACGCAGCGGAAGCATCTCGCGCAGCGCGGGCTCGTCGACCTGGATCACCGAAGTGCCCGCCGCCTCCAGGTCGTTCACCTCGTCGCGCAGCGCGAGCGCGACCTGCCGCGCGGTGTCGCCGAGCGGCTGGTCGTCCCGGACGAAGGACCAGGCGAGCATCGTGACGGGCCCGGTGAGCATCCCCTTGACCGGGTGGGCGGTGAGCGACTGCGCGTACGACGTCCAGCGCACCGTCATCGGCTCCGGCCGCGAGATGTCGCCCGCGAGAACCGGCGGGCGTACGTAACGGGTGCCGTACGACTGCACCCACCCCTGCCGCGTGGCGACGTAACCGGTCAGCTGCTCGGCGAAGTACTGCACCATGTCGTTGCGTTCGGGCTCGCCGTGCACCAGGACGTCGAGCCCCGCCTTCTCCTGGAAGGCGAGGACGTCGCGGATCTCCTCCCTGATCCGTTCCTCGTACGCGGCCGTGCCGATCCGCCCGGCGCGCAGATCGGCCCGTGCGGTGCGCAGCTCGCCGGTCTGCGGGAAGGAGCCGATGGTGGTCGTCGGCAGCGGCGGCAGACCCAGGTGCGCCCGCTGGGCGACGGTCCGCACCTCGTACGGCTGCGAACGGCGCGCGTCCGCGTCCGTGACGGCCGCCGCGCGGGCGCGCACGGCCGGGTCGCGGGTGAGCGCCGACTCCGCGCGGGAGGCGAGGGCGGCGCGGTTGGCGGCGAGTTCGGCCGCGATCGCGCCGGTGCCCTCGGTCAGGGCACGGGCCAGGGTCGCGACCTCGGTGCTCTTCTGGCGGGCGAACGCCAGCCAGCGGGCGATCTCCGGATCGATGTCCCGCTCGGCGGTCGCGTCGAGCGGGACGTGCAGCAGGGAGCAGGACGGCGCGACGTCGACGCGGTCGGCGAGCCCGAGGAGTGTGCCCAGTGTGCCGAGGGACTTCTCGAAGTCGTTGATCCAGACGTTGCGTCCGTCGACCACGCCCGCGACCAGCCGCTTGCCCGGCAGCCCGCCGACCGCCGCGAGACCCTCCAGGTTGGCGGCGGCCGGACCGGTGAAGTCCAGCGCGAGCCCTTCGACGGGTGACTTGGCGAGCACCGGCAGGGCGTCGCCGAGCCGGTCGAAGTAGGAGGCGACGAGCAGTCTGGGCCGGTCGG
Source organism: Streptomyces sp. NPDC058653 (assembly GCF_042716895.1). Classification (NCBI taxonomy): domain Bacteria; kingdom Bacillati; phylum Actinomycetota; class Actinomycetes; order Kitasatosporales; family Streptomycetaceae; genus Streptomyces; species Streptomyces sp. NPDC058653. The sequence goes on from NZ_JBHXRM010000015.1 coordinate 59,166, forward strand.
TCAGCGCGCCCAGGTCGTGGTGGGCGCGGGCGACCGCCGCCAGCTCGGCCGGGGTGCGGTCCCCCACGAGCGCGGGCTCGTCCAGCTGCACCCAGTCGGCGCCGGCCGCGCGCAGGTCGGCCAGGACCTCCGCGTACACGGGAAGGAGCCGGTCGAGCAGCGTCAGCGGCTCGAAGCCGTCGGCGACGCCGGGGGCGGGCTTGGCCAGCAGGAGGTAGGTGACGGGGCCGACGAGCACGGGCCGGGGGGTCAGTCCCAGCGCGAGGGCTTCGCCCAGCTCCGCGACCTGCTTGGTGGAGTCGGCGGAGAACACGGTGTCGGGGCCCAACTCGGGCACCAGATAGTGGTAGTTGGTGTCGAACCACTTGGTCATCTCCAGCGGCGCCACGTCCTGTGTGCCGCGCGCCATGGCGAAGTAGCCGTCCAGCGCGTCGGCCTCCACCGCGGCGCGGTGCCGCCCGGGGATCGCGCCGACCATCACGCTGGTGTCCAGGACATGGTCGTAGTACGAGAAGTCGCCGGTCGGGACCTCGTGGACACCGTCTGCCGTGAGCTGCTCCCAGTTGGCGCGGCGCAGCCCGGCGGCCGTCTCGCGCAGGGCGCGGGCGTCGACGGCGCCCTTCCAGTAGCCCTCGACGGCCTTCTTCAGTTCGCGGTGCGCGCCCTGGCGCGGGTAGCCGTACACGGTGGCGCGTGCTGCCGCGGCTGCGGACTTGTCTGTCACGGAACTCTCCTTCGCGAGTCGTCCTGCGATCCCGGGACGGATCGAGGACACGAAGGGGTACGGAATCGGACGGGCTCCTCCGCGCGCCTGTGCACGCGAGTCACGTTCTGCCTGTACGCGTTCACGCGCTCACGCCTTCACGTGTCCACGCACGTCCACGTGTGTACGTGTCCACGTGTATACGTGTGTCACGTCTGTGAACATGCGTGCAGGCTTCACCACGACTGCCCGACCGATATGTACGCCGACCCGCCCACGAGGTCACCGGGATGTCCGTACGCGATCGGTCGCGTACGGGCAGCGGGCAGGTCTTCGGACTCATGGGCACATCCGCCGGGCGCGGACACCCGGGTGGACACCTACTGACCGTCGCTTCCCAGGCCCGGCACGGGCCCAGTGCTGATGACGGCGGTCGTTCCCACTCACCGCTGCGGGGCAGTCCCGGATTCTCACCAGGTTCCCTCTTACGACGCTCCCGTCCTGGGGACGGAAGCGAACCAGCTGCACGGCCAAGCCTAACCGCTGTCATCCGCTCCCTCGAAGCCTCACCAAATATTCATGAACCGGCTAATCCGCCTGCTTCCGGGTCGAGTTCGTACAACGGGGCAGGCAGATACCTTCTTGACACGCTTATTGGTCTAAGCCAACATCCGATTGGCCTGTACCAAGTTCAAGGGCGGTTCGCTGAGCCGGCCGAGCGATGCGCCTTCGGAGGACCGCATGGAGTCGAGCAGCCGGCCCAGCAGCCGTCACCAGCAACTGACGCGGCTCGCGCAAACCGTGCTCCAGCCCGGATTCGTGGGCACGACCGTGCCCGACTGGGTCCGCCGCGGAATCGCGGGCGGACTCACCTCCGTGGTCCTGTTCGGCCGGAACATCGTCGACCCCGAGCAGGTCGCGCGCCTCACCGCCGAGCTACGCGCGGAGAACCGCGACCTGATCATCGCCATCGACGAGGAGGCCGGTGACGTCACCCGGCTCGAAGCCTGGACCGGCGCCTCCCGGCCGGGAAATCTCGCCCTCGGCGCCGTGGACGACGTGGATCTGACCGAGTCCGTCGCCCGCGACATCGGGCGCGAACTCCATGCCGCGGGCATCTCCCTCAACTACGCGCCCAGCGCCGACGTCAACTCCAACCCCCTCAACCCGGTCATCGGCGCCCGTTCCTTCGGCGCCCGTACGGATGTCGTCTCCCGGCACACCGCAGCCTGGGTCCGGGGACTCCAGTCGGCCGGCGTGGCCGCCTGCGCCAAGCACTTCCCCGGCCACGGCGACACCTCCGTCGACTCCCACCACGGGCTGCCGCGGGTCTCGGGGAGCGCCGAGGAGATCGCCGCCACCGCGCTGCCGCCGTTCGTCGCCGCGATGAAGGCGGGCGTACGGGTGGTGATGACCGCGCACCTTCTCGCGCCCGCGTACGACGCCGAGCTCCCGGCCACCCTCAGCCCCCGCATCCTGGTCGACCTGCTCAGGGGCGAGCTGGGATTCGACGGGCTGGTGGTGACGGACGGCATCGAGATGAGCGCGGTCACCGCCCGCTACGGCATCGACGGGGCCACCGTACGGGCGGTCACGGGCGGGGCGGACGCGATCTGTGTGGGCGGCGAGCACGCGGGTGAGTCCACCTTCGACGAGCTCACGGACGCCCTTGTCCAGGCCGTGCTCGACGGCACTCTGCCGGAGGCGCGGATCAACGAGGCGGCGGCGCGGGTCGCCGAGTTCGCCGCCTGGTCCGGCAGCCGGATGCGGGCCGTGGCCACCGACGACGCCGCGTCCGACATCGGCCTCGTCGCCGCCCGGCGCGCGCTGCGGGTCTCGACCGAGCGGGGCCGCGACTCGGTGCTGCCGCTCGTCGGGGCGCCGCACGTGGTGGAGCTGTCGCCGACGATGAACCTCGCCGTCGACGGGCAGACCCCCTGGGGCGTGGCGGCCCCGCTGAGCGAGCTGCTGCCCGGCACCACGTCCGTACGGCTCACGGAGGCCGACCTGACGGGCGGCGCCCTGGGGGAGCCGGGCGATCCGGCGGACGCCGGTGACCTGCTGGACCGCAAGGTGCTGGACCCGGCGGCCGAGCGTTCGCTGGTCGTCGTGGTGCGCGACGCGGCGCGGCACGGCTGGATGTCGGCGGCGATGGCGCGGCTCCTGGGGAGCCGGCCGGACGCGGTGGTCGTGGAGATGGGCGTACCGAACGGCGCGTCGCCCGGCGCCGTGCACCTGGTCACCCATGGCGCGACGCGGGTCTCGGGGCTGGCGGCGGCGGAGTACCTGGCGGGACGCCGCTGATACGGACGGAGTGGGGTGCCGGGGACGCGCGGTCCCCGACACCCTTGCTCAGGTCGCTACCTCACGCGGCTATGTGACGCCGAGCCGCTGACCGGACCGGTCGATCCGACCGGCTGACCGGACTGGTTGACCGGACTGTTTGACCTGACCGGCTGATTGGACCGGTGGTCGGCGCCGGATTACTCGTCCGGGTCCGCGACGACGTTGTCGTACGGCTGCGTGATCACTTCCAGGTAGTGACCCGACGGATCGAGGAAATACACTCCCCGCCCACCGTGGTAGTGGTTGATCTCGCCCGGGAGTCTGCCGTGCGGATCGCCGAAGAAGTCGATCCCGGCGTCCTTGATCCGCCCGAAGATTCCGTCGAAATCCTCTTCGGGCACCAGGAACGCGTAATGCTGCGGTGTGATCGACTCCTGACTCACCGTCGCGAAGTCGAGAGTGACCCCGTTACCGGTGGCGACCGGAACGAAGGGGCCCCATTCGGTGCCGATCTCCAGTCGCAGGATGTGCGCCAGAAACTCGGCGGAAGCCCGGTTGTCGCGGGCGTGAACAATCGTGTGATTCAGCTCTACTGACACTGTGGAATGCCTCCAGAGGCATCTCACGGGAACCTCCACGCCTCACCCGGCCGGTGACCGACGCGCGATGCCCACCGCCGACCCTAGATGGCGCGGGCGCCTCGCTCCAACCCTTGAGGTGTACGGGCTCCGCCCACGCGGCATCCCGGACGCGGTCGTTCGCGCCGTCTCACTTGGCGTCCGAATAACGCTCGACCGTCGCCGTCGTGAAGGGAAACCGCACCGGCGTCTCCCCGAAAGCGATACGGCCCGCGAGCTCGCCGGCCTCGCGGATCGCCACCGCCACCTCCGCCGCCTCCTCCCGCGGGCAGTGCACGATCACCTCGTCGTGCTGGAAGAAGACCAGCTCCGCCCGCATGCCGGCGGTCGCGCTCCGCAGCGCCGCCAGCATCAGCAGGGCCCAGTCGGCCGCGCTGCCCTGCACCACGAAGTTCCGGGTGAAGCGCCCCCGCGCACGGGCGTTCGTCGACGCGTACCCCGGTGTGAACTCCCCGTCCCCGGGCGCCACTTCGTCGGACTCCTGCGGAATCCCCGCCTCGCCGACGTCCTCCGACCCGGCCGCCGGCGGGCTCGTCCGGCCCAGCCACGTCCGTACGAGCCTGCCCTCCTCGCCCGCCCGCGCCGCCTCGTCGACATACTCCACGGCCCGGGGGAACCGTCTTCGCAGAGCGGCCAGATTCTTCAGCCCGTCACCCGACGTCTGCCCGTAGACCGCGCCCAGCAGCGCCAGCTTCGCCTGTCCGCGATCGCCGGAGAACGCCCTGTCCGACAGCACCTTGTACAGATCGTCGTCGTGTCCGGCGACCTCCATCAGCCCCCGGTCGCGCGAGATCGCCGCCAGCACCCGCGGCTCCATCTGGTCCGCGTCCGCCACCACCAGCCGCCAGCCCTCGTCGGCGACGACCGCGCCCCGTATCACCCGGGGGATCTGCAACGCGCCCCCTCCGTTGGTCGTCCAGCGGCCGGAGACCGTACCGCCCGGCAGATACTCCGGCCGGAAACGGCCGTCCCGCACCCAGTCCTGGAGCCAGCTCCAGCCGTGCGCGGTCCAGATGCGGTACAGCTTCTTGTACTCGATCAGCGGCGCCACCGCCGGATGGTCGATCCCCTCCAGCTCCCACCGCCGCGTCGACCGCACCTTGAACCCGGCCTTCGTGAACGCCTTCACCACATCCGCCGGCAGATCTGGCCGTACGCGCCGTCCGAACGCCTCCGAGACCCGCTCCGCCAGCTCGGCCAGGCGCCGGGGCTCGCCCCCGCCCGCGTACCGCTCACCCAGCAGCTCGTCCAGCAGCGCACGGTGCACATCCGCCCGCCACGGCAGCCCGGCCTCGTGCATCTCCCCGGCGACCAGCATCCCCGCCGACTCCGAGGCCGTCAGCAGCCGCATCCGGCCCGGGTGCTCCGCCGCCCCGTGCCGCCTCTGCTGCTCCGCGTAGACCTCAAGCAGCCCCTCGAACGGCACGTCCGCGCCCGCCTGCGGCTCGAAGAGCGACGACTGCGAGCCCGGCTCGGCGGCTCGCTGCGGCGGATCCGGCGGTACGGGGCCTTGCCGCAGCCGCGCCCAGGCCGCGGCCGCCGACCGGGGCTCCCCGAGCCGCCCCTCGTGGCCGAGCAGCAGCGACTCCGCCGCCTCGATGTCGTAACACCGCTCCACCCGGATCCCGGCCGCCAGCAGCCCGGGCAGCAGCTCCGCGCTGGACCGCCACACCCAGCGCGTCACCTCGGGCAGCCGGGCCCGCACCGCCTCGACGAGATCGGGCTCGCGCAGCACGGGACCGGCCGGGCGCGCGTCCGCGCCCAGCGGCGCGAGCCACGCGCCGCCGCCCTCCGCCGGGGCCAGGGCCCACCGTCCGGTCATGATTCCGAGTCTCCCAGCAGGGTCTGACAACGGGCCGGAGCGGAACCGACCCGGGCGGAACGTTTCGAGAGGCGGACCGGCCGGTACCCGGAGACCATTGAAATGACTCATACATGATGAAACTTGACGAATCACACCGGCTCTGCCCAGGAGGCAGCGAGGAGCGCCCCGCGACGCCGGTGGGTTCGTACTTGGTTCGTACTTACGGAGGCCGAGATGCAGGCGATCGTTTTCAACGAGTTCGGCGGTCCTGAGGTGCTTCAGCTCAAGGACATCGAGCAGCCGGAGCCGGGGCCCGGCCAGATCCGCGCGTCCGTACGGGCGGCGGCCGTCAACCCGGCCGATGTGAAGATCCGCAAGGGCTGGATGGCGGAGGTCATCCCGACGCGGTTCCCCGCCGTCCCTGGCACGGAGTTCTCGGGAGTCGTGCACGCCGTCGGCGACGGCGTCATCGGACTCTCCGTGGGAGACGAGATCCTTGGCTGGTCCGTGGGCGGCGCCTACGCCCAGTACACACTGGCCGGCACCGTCGTGCCGAAGCCGGCCGGGCTGAGCTGGGACGTGGCGGCGGCGCTGCCGGTCGCCGGCGAGACGGCCCGGCGGGTGCTGGACGACCTCGCCGTCAAGGAGGGCGAGACCCTCCTCGTCCACGGCGCGGCCGGATCGGTCGGATCCATGGCGGTCCAGCTCGCCGCGGCGCGCGGCGCGACGGTCATCGGCACCGCCTCACCCGCGAACCACGACTATCTGCGGCTGCTCGGCGCCACCCCGGTGACCTACGGCGAGGGCCTGGTCGAGCGTGTCCGCACCGCCGCGCCCCAGGGCGTCGACGCCGTCTTCGACACGGCGGGCAAGGGCGCGCTGCCCGACTCGATCACCCTGCGCGGCGGCACGACCGAGCGCATCATCACGATCGCCGACCCGACGGCGGCCGAGCACGGGGTGCCGTTCTCTGCGGGCGGTTCACCCGCGGAGGAGAGCCGCGCGGCCCTTGCCGAGCATGCCCGTCTGGCGACGGACGGCACGCTGCGGGTCCTCGTGGCGCAGACCTACCCCCTGGCCGAGGCGGCGCAGGCGCAGACGGCGAGCGACTCGGGCCACACGCGCGGCAAGCTGATCATCAAGCCGTGAGCCGAGACGTCCCCCGGGGGCGATGGCGGGGGCGGTCGCGGGCACGGTCGCAGGGAGCCGGCTCTCACTGTCGATGATCTGTCGGCCGCCCGTCGGTCGCCGCCGTGAGTCTTGGGGTGAGGGGACGACGAGGGGACGACGAGGGGCGACGAGGGTGCTCCGCGCGTGGGCGGCCGAGACCGCCGGTGGCCATCCGGCCGACACCGCTGTCGCCCCGCGTCTGTGGGACCTCGGCCGCGAGGCGACGGGCGTCGACCCGGGCCTCGGGTTCGGCCTCCGCGCGGGTCTCGCGTGAACGGTGCCCGCGCGAGGGCGTCCGGGCGATCCGGGCCCTACTCCAGCTCGCGTATCACCCGCGCAGGATTGCCGACCGCCAGAACCCCGGCCGGCAGATCCTTCGTGACCACCGACCCCGCGCCGACCACGGTGTTCTCGCCGATCGTCACTCCGGGGCAGACGATCACACCCCCGCCGAGCCAGACGTTGTCGCCGATGGTCACGGGCGACGCCCGCTCCCAGCCCGCCCGGCGACGCTCGGTGTCGAGTTCATGGGTCGGCGTCAGCAGCTGGACGTTGGGTCCGATCTGTACGTCGGAGCCGACCCTGATCGGCGCGGGGTCGAGGAAGACCGCGCCGAAGTTGATGAACGTACGGGCGCCGATGCTGATGTAGGTGCCGAAGTCGCAGTTGAACGGGGGCCGGATCCGTACGCCCTCACCCACCGACCCCAGCAGCTCGCCCAGGATCCGCTCACGCCCCTCCGCGTCGGGCAGCCCGCGCCCGCTCGTCCCGTTGTACGCGGAGCACAGGTCCGCCCGCCGCCTGGACTCCGCCTCCAGCTCCTCGTCGTCCGGCAGATACCAGTCGCCCGCCAGCATCAGTTTCTTGTTCACGCCCATGCGCGTCCCCGTCCTCTCGTCGCGAGTCCCACCACGGTAGGGCGGTGCGGCGGATCGTGTACCGGAACCCCTCCTACCTGTGGACAGACGAGCGACCGTGCAGGTAGTGCAGTAGTTCGATATGCACAGCCTGTGGATAAGTCGCCTTCTGGGACCATGGACGGCGGCCCGTCCCCACGACGGCGACGGCCGTTCGGTCGAAGCACGACGGCCGTTCGGTCGGTCGAAGCACGACGGCCGGTCGATCAAGGAACAAGGAGAGACGGCTCCATGCCAGGTCCAGGTCCACGTTCAGGTCCAGGTGCGGCAGGCGGGCCACACGCGGCCGGCGGCTCGGCCACCGGCTCGGTGGACCGCGCGTTCACCGCCGCGCTCTACGCCGACCCGGAGACGGACGGCGGCCGGGGCCTGGACACCGGCGCCTCGTTCCTCGCCGCCGACCCGGCGGCCGACGCCGAGCTGCGCCGCCGGGGCGAGCAGTTCCTGCGCCGGGCCTGGGAGCGCGGCTGGCAGCCCGCCGATGTCGTACGGCTCGTCCGCCGCGACCTCGGTGAGACGCACGTGCGTCTCACCGCCGAGCTGATCGCCACGGAGGCCCTCCGCTACGAACGGGTGGCCCCGCGCTGGCAGGCCCAGCTCACGGAGATCGCCGCGGACCTGGAAGCCGACCGCAGGGCCGGGACGGCGTCCCGGCCCGCCGACCGCTTCTCGTACGCGACCACCACGCTGGAGCTGTACCGGCTGCTCCTCGGGCTCCCGGCGATCGAGGCCGTGGGGCCGGTCCCGGGCACCCCCGTCCATCTCCCGGCGGCCGACGGCGAGCCGCGCATGCTCACCCGTATCCGGGCCCTGCTCGCCAAGGCGGAGGGAACCGACTTCCCCGAGGAGGCCGAGGCGCTGAGCGCCAAGGCACAGGAGCTGATGGCCCGGCACAGCATCGACGAGGCGCTGCTCGCCGACCGCGCGCACCGGGGCGACGTGCCGGCCGCCTGCCGGATCGGGGTGGACGCGCCGTACGAGACGGCGAAGGCGATCCTGCTCGACGCCGTGGCGTCCGCCAACCGCTGCCGTTCGGTGTGGAACAGCGCTTTCGGGTTCTCGACCGTAGTCGGTTTTGAGCCGGATTTGGAGGTGGTCGAGCTGCTGCACACCTCTCTGCTCGTGCAGGGGACGGCGGCGATGACCCGTGCGGAGGCCGGACAGCGGGCGTCGGGGCGCAGGCGGACGAAGACGTTCCGGCAGTCGTTCCTCATGGCGTACGCGCATCGGGTCGGCGAACGGCTCGCGGCCGCCGCCGAACAGGTCACCGCCGACGCCGCGGGCGCCGAAACCGCTGGTGAGGGGGGCGACGGGGGAGGGCGGTTGCTGCCTGTCCTGGCCGCACGGGAGGTGGCGGTCGCCGACCGCGCGGAGCGGATGTTCCCGGAAACGGTGCGGACGAGGGTGCGCGGCGTGACCGACGGCGAAGGGTGGGCGCACGGCACGGCGGCGGCGGACCGGGCCCGTGTGTCCGGCTCGGGCTCGGGCCGGGGCATCGGCTCGGGCTCCGGCTGAGACTCCGCCTTCGCTTCCGGTTCCACTTGGCCCTCCGGACGGGCGACACCTCCTCATAAAGAGGGCGCCGGGTTGAGGTAACCCGACGCCCTCAGGAAGAGAAAGCGGTATCCGTCACGGCACCTGAATATCGGTCGGCAGCCCCTCGGGCAGTTCGCCCGGTTCCGTCTTCGCGAGGCTGTCCTTCGTGCCGCCCTCCCAGGAAAGCACCAGTTTCTTCCCGTCGTTGGAGTCGATGGACCCCATCGTGCGGTCGGTGTTCCCGTCGGCGCACTTGAGCGAGAGCATCGGCTCTCCGCCCATGTCCTGGACGTCGCCCTGGCAGATGTGCTCCCCGGCGATGAGAGCGACCTGGCCCTCCTTGACGGACAGGGCGACAGCCTTTCCGTCCGTCATTCCGGCCCAGGTGCCTTCGAGACCTCCGGCGGTGTCGCTGGTGGCCGGGGTGGATTCGTCGGGAGTGGCGGCCGGTTCGCTCGTGGCCGGCGCGCTGGAGCCCTTGTCCTTGGCGGAGTCGTCACCGCTGTCACTGTCGCCACAGCCGGTGAGAGTGAGGGCGACGACGAGTCCCGCCGTCGCGACGCTGGATCGTACGATCTTGTGCATGTGCACGTCCCCCTTCGGTTCTCAAGACCGCGCCAAGCTACCAGGGCGGCCGTGACACATCTGGGTCGTCGAGTTCCGGACGAGTCCGGGAAACGGTGGCACCGAAAGGGCTTTCCGTTCGTCTCAATGAATGAGGCATACGTTCGTAAGCCTGTAGTCAAGGGAACACCCCGCGTGCACGTGCATCTGCTCATGCATTGGCATGTGAACACAGCTATGATCCGAGCTAGTTGACACCTGCACCATGCAACTCGGGGAGCGTCCTGTGCACCACGCGTACAACGGCATGGCGGCCACCGAGCTTCACGGAGTCGTCTGGCAGAAGAGCAGGCACAGCAATTCGCAGGGTTCCTGCGTCGAGTTCGCCAAACTGCCGGGCGGACATGTGGCGGTCCGGAATTCACGCCACCCCGAAGGACCCGCCCTCGTGTACACCCGGGCCGAGATCGTGGCCATGCTGGCGGGTGTGAAGGACGGGGAATTCGATCATCTGACGGCCTGAGAGCGAGCCCTCACGCCATTCGTCACCGGCCGCCCGTCCGTCGGCCGTCCCTCACCCAGCGGCTCGCCGTCAACCGTTCGTCCCCAGCCGCCCGCCGTCATTCGGCGGGCAGCCGGAACAGCGCCCAGACCACCTTGCCGTGCAGTGAGCCGGCGAGCGGATGCCAGCCCCACGTATCGCTGAACGACTCCACGAGGAACAGCCCTCTGCCGGACTCCGCGGAGAAGTCCTCGTCCGACTCGCGCGCGGTGGGACCCGCGTGGCTGGGGTCGCGCACCGCGCACACCAGCCGGGTCGTCCAGCGCATCAGATGCAGCCGTACGGGCGGTTCCTGGGCTTCTCGCGGCGTGTCCGAGGGGAGGGCGTGCCGCAGCGCGTTGGTGACGAGTTCGGATACGACCAGCGCGACGTCGTCGAACCGGTCGTCGAGTTCCCACTGGCAGAGTGTCGCCCGGGTGAACTGCCGGGCCCCGCGCACCGCCTCGTAGCGGGCCGGGAGCGCGCACGACGCCGAGCTGGAGACGGCCGCGGGATCGATCGGCGGAAGCCCCTGCCTTAACGGCTCGAGCACGGTCGATCCATTCGTCCCCATGCGAGGCACTCCCCGGGATTCGCGGCCGTAGCGATACTGCGGTGGTACAGCGTCACAACACGTCAAACACGAACGAGCACGCAGGTGCGGCGAGGACCATGGTTCCCAATGCGTAGAGCAGATGCAAGGGCAGATGCACGTGCACGTGCCCGACTTGGCCTGAGATGTTACCTTCCGGTTTATTTCTTCTGTCGACCACTTTCTCCCTCTTCCCAAAGGCTTCTCATTTCTGTAATCGAATGAGTACGGGGTGATGCGTTTGATGGCACAATCCGGCTCTCAGGGTTCGGGGGTGCTCCGGGGTTGTCGTAGGCGAAATAGTGGGAGATGGACCGTATGGGGAGGGTTGGAGACGTGACCGCAGTCGAACCGGGCGGATCCGTGGTGCGGCGCATACTGCTGGGCTCGCAGCTGAGGCGGCTGCGTGAGTCGCGCGGCATCACTCGCGAAGCGGCCGGTTACTCGATCCGCGCGTCGGAGTCCAAGATCAGCCGTATGGAGTTGGGGCGGGTGAGTTTCAAGTCCAGGGACATCGAGGACCTCTTGACGCTCTATGGAGTCGCCGACGAGATGGAGCGCGGGTCCCTGATCGGTCTCGCCCGTGAGGCCAACGTCGCGGGCTGGTGGCAGAGCTTCGGCGACGTGCTGCCTGGCTGGTTCCAGACGTACATCGGCCTCGAAGGCGCGGCCTCACTGATCCGGATCTACGAAGTCCAGTTCGTGCACGGCCTGCTGCAGACCGAGGCGTACGCGCACGCGGTCGTCAAGCGCGGCATGCCGAACGCACCCCAGGCGGAGATCGACCGCCGCGTCGCCCTGCGCCAGGAACGCCAGAAGGTGCTGGTCTCAGAGCGGGCGCCGCGCTTCCACGCGGTGCTGGACGAGGCGGCGCTGCGCCGCCCGTACGGCGAGCGTTCGGTGATGCGCGGTCAGCTGGCCCATCTCATCGAGGTCTCGGAGCATCCGACGGTCACGCTCCAGGTGATGCCCTTCAGCTTCGGTGGGCACGCGGGCGAGAGTGGCGCGTTCACGATGCTGCGCTTCCCCGAGTCGGACCTCTCCGATCTGGTCTATCTGGAGCAGCTCACCAGTGCGCTGTATCTGGACAAGCAGGAGGAAGTCACCCAGTACGAGCGGGTGATGACGCGGCTGCACGAGGACAGTCTCGGCCCGGCCGAGAGCCGTGACCTGCTGAGAGGTCTGCTGCAACTCTCCTGAACGATCTGTGATCGACCGAAGTCGACTGCGAATGACCGTGAATGACTGAGAACGGCCGCGATAGGCCGAAGGCGGGGAGTCGCACAGTTATCGACGCCGAGCGTCCTCGAAGGCCCTTCACTCTGATGCCACGTAAGTATGATGACGTGACATCAGTTTTCCGGTTCTGAGGTTAGGGATCATATGTCCTTCTTCGCCGAACTCGACCAGCAGTACATCGACGGCGAGTGGCGGCCCGGCAGTGGCTCGTGGGACATCATCGATTTCAACCCCTTCAACGGCGAGAAGCTGGCGTCCATCGCGGTGGCCACCGCCGACGAGGTGGACCAGGCGTACCGGGCCGCCGAGCGCGCCCAGGTCGGCTGGGCGGACACGAACCCGTACGCCAGGCGACGCGTCTTCGAGAGCGTGCTGCGCATCGTCGAGGACCGCGAGGAGGAGATCACCGAGGCGATCATCGCCGAGCTCGGTGGTACGCGCCTCAAGGCGGCGTTCGAGCTGCGTCTCGCCAAGGAACTCCTGCGCGAGGCCATCCAGCTCACGCTGCGCCCCGAAGGCCGGATACTGCCCTCGCCGGTGGACGGCACGGAGAACCGGGTCCACAGCGTCCCCGTCGGTGTGATCGGTGTCATCAGCCCCTTCAACTTCCCGTTCCTGCTGTCGCTCAAGTCCGTCGCGCCCGCGCTGGCGCTCGGCAACGCCGTCGTACTGAAGCCGCACCAGAACACGCCGATCTGCGGCGGGTCCCTGGTGGCCAAGGTCTTCGAGGACGCGGGCCTGCCCGCCGGACTGCTGAACGTCGTCATCACCGACATCGCCGAGATCGACGACGCGCTCATCGAGCACCCGATACCGAAGGTCATCTCCTTCACGGGCTCCGACCGGGTCGGCCGGCACGTCGCCGTCGTCTGCGCGAAGCACTTCAAGCGCTCGGTGCTCGATCTCGGCGGCAACAGCGCGCTGATCGTGCTCGCGGACGCGGATGTCGACTACGCGGTCCACGCCGCGGTCTTCAGCCGGTACGCGTACCAGGGCCCCGTCTGTATGGCGGCCAACCGCATCCTGCTCGACCGGACGGTCGAGCGGGAGTTCACCGAGAAGTTCGTCGAGAAGGTCAGGACGCTGACCGTCGGCGACCCGGCCGACCCGGCGACGGTCATCGGCCCGCTGATCAGCTCGCAGCAGGCCGATGTCGTCGAGGCGCAGGTCGTGGAGACCATCGAGGCGGGCGCGACCGCTCTGGTGCGGGGCAGGGTCGACGGCAATCTTGTCTCACCGACCGTACTGACCGGGATCGCCGCCGACTCCTCCGTACTGAGGCAGGAGATACTCGGCCCGGTCGCGATCCTGCTGCCCTTCGACAGCGTGGACGAGGCGGTCAGGATCGCCAACGACACGCGGTGCGGTCTGAGCGGCTCCATCCACACCGGCGATGTCGAGCGCGGCGTGCGCGTCGCGCGGCGGATCAACACCGGCATGATCCACATCAACGACGGCACGGGCCACGGCGAGCCGATCGTCCCCTTCGGCGGCGAGAAGCACTCCGGCGCGGAGTGGCTGAACGCCGAGTCGATGGTCGACGCCTTCACCACCCAGAAGTGGATCTCCGTCCAGTACGGCCGCTCCACCTTCCCGTTCTGAGAGACCGGGGCGCCGTGCGGGGACGCCCCGGGCCGCGCTAGGGCTCTTCGTGCTCCAGTGACTCCAGCAGCTCCCCGGCCCGTTTCCTGTCGTCGCTCAGCTCCTCCCGCTCGTCCTCCGTGAGCTCGACGGCGGCGGCCCGGCCGAGGAGGCCGCGCGCCTCGGCGATGTGGTTCAGACGCTGGGCGACGTCGCCGCGCAGGACGAGCAGCCGGTAGAGCTGTACGGCCGTCGGCGCCGGGCCCTCGCCCGACCCGGCCTGCTTGAGGGCGTGGTCGAGGACCTTCGACGCGGCCCCCAGATCCTCCTTCGAGTCGGCGAAGACGACCCCCAGATGCAGGGCGCGCGCGTAGGCCTCCTTAGGAGGGGGCTGATAGTGCCCGTCGCTCTCCACGTCGTTCGGCTGTCCGATCCTGATGGTGTTGCCGCCCGGGTCCGTCATGAGGAACTGGCGCACGCCGTACGACATGTCCTTGACCGGACCGATCCGGGGCAGCCCGCGGGTCGGGACCTTCCCGTACGCCGCCTTGAGCCCGGCCCGGAAGGCGCTGTGCATCCCGTCGACATCGTCGGTCAGCACGTAACAGCCGCTGAAGGACTCGGTGGGCTCGTACTTCTTCATGCCGAAGAACTGGAGTTCCACCGAGCCGCGCTCGACGACCACATAGGGATTCGGGCTCTTCTGTATGAAGGTGATCTCGAAGCCGAGTGCGGTGTAGAAGTCGGCTACGGGTTGGATGGTCTGACACGGGAGGAGCGGAATGGTCTTCTCTGCCATGTCGAGTAGTCTAGTCAAAGTTGAATAGAAGGGTACGGCGATGTCAGCGATCCGGCTGCTGGTCCTCGGCGCGGTGCGCCAGCACGGCCGCGCGCACGGCTATCAGATCCGCAACGACCTGGAGTTCTGGGGCGCGCACGAGTGGTCGAACGCCAAGCCCGGCTCGATCTACCACGCGCTGAAGCAGATGGCGAAGCAGGGCGAGCTGCTGGCGCACGAGGTGGCGCCGAGCACCGCCGGCGGCCCGCCGCGCACGGAGTACGAGCTGACGGAGGCCGGGACCGAGGAGTACTTCCGGCTGCTGCGGGAGTCGCTGGTCGCCTACGACCAGAAGATGGACGTGCTGTCGGCCGGTGTCGGCTTCATCGTCGACCTGCCGCGCGCCGAGGCGGTCGAGCTGCTGAAGGAGCGGGTCCGGGCGATCGAGGAGTGGCGGGCGTCCGTGACCGAGCACTACACGCCCGAGGACGGGCCCGAACAGCTCGGACACATCGGCGAGATCATGAATCTGTGGATCGGCCAGGCCGACTCCGGGGCGGAGTGGACGCGCGGGTTCATCGAGCGCATCGAGGCCGGCGCGCATGTCTTCTCGGGTGAGGGCGACCCCTTCGTGGGAGTGCTCGCGGAGGGCCAGGAGAACCCGTACGCGACGCGTGTCCCCGCCGAGGGCGACGACGAGTGACCGCCGCAGCGCCGCGGCTCACCTGATCGGCCTCTCTCCCGATCGACCCTCCTAATCAAGTTTGACTAATCGCTTTCCCCGGTTTACCTTTCGCGCTGTAGTCAAGTTTGACTACGTAGTGCAGGGGCTGGAGGCGAAGACATTGACCGACGCGACGGACGCGATCGTCATGGAAGGCGTACGCAAGCGGTACGGCGAGAAGTCCGCGCTGGACGGGCTCGACCTCACGGTGGCGCGCGGCACCGTGCACGGGGTTCTGGGGCCGAACGGCGCGGGCAAGACGACGGCCGTACGGGTGCTGGCGACGCTCCTGCGGCACGACGAGGGCGTGGTACGGGTCGCGGGCCACGACGTCCGTACGGAGGAGCGGGAGATACGCCGGCGGATCGGGCTGCTCGGCCAGCACGCGGCGGTCGACGAGGAGTTGAGCGGGTGGCAGAACCTGGACATGTTCGGGCGGCTCCACCATCTGGGCGCCCGGCGGGCGGGGGCGCGCGCCGACGAACTGCTGGAGCGGTTCGGGCTCGCCGACACCGGACGCAAGGCGATCAAGCAGTACAGCGGGGGGATGCGGCGCCGCCTGGACCTGGCGGCCTCGCTGATCACCGACCCGGCGGTGCTCTTCCTGGACGAGCCGACGACCGGACTCGACCCGCGCGGGCGGGCCGAGGTGTGGGCCTCGGTGCGTTCGCTGGTCGGCGGAGGCACGACCGTACTCCTGACCACGCAGTACCTGGACGAGGCCGACCAGTTGGCCGACCGGATCTCGGTCGTCGACAGGGGCCGGGTGATCGCGGAGGGGACCGCGGACCAGCTGAAGGCGAAGGTCGGCGGTGACCGGATCGACATCGTCGTGCGGGACGCGGGCCAACTGGCCGCGGCGGCGGGGCTGTTCGGGGGCGAGGCGACGGTGGACGAGGACCGCCGGCTGGTCGGCGTCCCCGCCCCGGACCGGATGGCGGCACTGACCAGGGCCGTGCGGGCGCTGGAGGAGGCCGGCATCGAGGCGGAGGACGTCATGGTGCGCAGGCCCACGCTGGACGAGGTCTTTCTGCAGCTGACGCACCGTACGAAGGAGGGCGAATGAGTACGACGAACGCGACGGTCCTCGTCGACAGCTGGACGATGACGCGGCGCGAACTGGCCCACTGGCAGCGGCAGCCGGTCCAGGTGGTCGTCGGGCTGCTCTTCCCGGTGATGCTGCTGGTGATGTTCGGCTATCTGATGGGGGCCGGGCGCGGCGTCGAGGGGGAGTACATCGGCTTCCTCGTCCCCGGGATGCTGGCGCTGACCATGGTCTTCGGGCTCGAGTCCACGATGCTGTCCGTGACCCAGGACCTGGGCAAGGGGGTCATCGACCGGTTCCGGTCCATGCCGATGGCGCCGTCGGCGGTGCTGGTCGGGCGGAGTGCCGCGGACATGTTGCAGTCGGCGCTGAGCCTGGTCGTGATGATCGTGGTCGGTTTCGCGCTCGGCTGGCGCTGGGACGGGGGAGCCACGGCGCTGCTGGGGGCGATGGGACTGCTGCTTCTGCTGCGGTTCTCGATGCTGTGGCTCGGCATCCACCTGGCGATGGTGGCGGGCAAGCCGGAACTGGTGCAGGCGGTGCAGATCCTGGTCTGGCCGATCGGTTTCTTCTCCAACGCGTTCGCGACGCCGGGGTCCATGCCGGACTGGCTCGGGGCGGCGGTCGAGTGGAACCCCCTGTCGGCGACGGCGGCCGCGGTACGTGACATGGCGGGCGTACCGGGCCAGTTGAGCGGCTCCTTCGCGGCGGAGCACGCGTATCAGCTCGCGGTGGCGTGGCCGGTGGTGCTGATCGCGCTGTTCTTCCCCCTCGCGGTACGACGCTTCCGCGGCTTGAGCCACTGACCGCCTCCCGACGGGCGGGCGGTCGGGCGGTCCGAGGGCCCGGCGGGGCCGGTTGACGGGTCCCCGCCGGGTGGAACCTTTCCGGGGTTCGCGGTGTATCAGAGGCGGAACCGCATGCGGCGCGACGTGCGCCGCGGACCTCGGGGGGATTCATGCGTTCGATCTTCACGGCCCTGCGCCGGTCAATGGTGGAAGGCCGTCGCCTTCGACCTGTCCCGGTCCAAGGGCTGGGGCTGGCGTCGCAGTTCGGGCAGCAGCAGCCGCAGATCCGCGAGCAGCAGCGCGGAGAGGTCGGCCGAGAATCCGTTGCGGCACACCACGCGCAGGACGGACAGATCCTCGCGGTTGGCCGGGAAGGTGTAGGCGGGCATGAGCCAGCCGTGCTCCCGCAGGCGCCGCGAGACGTCGAAGACGTCGAAGTTCGTCACGTGCGGGGCGGTGGTGAAGGCGAAGACGGGCAGTTGGTCGCCGCGGGTGAGCAGACGGAATTCGTCGATCTCGCCGATCCTCCGGGCGAGCGAGCGGGCGACGTCCCGCGTCGTCTGCTGGACGGCGCGGTATCCGTCCCTGCCGAGCCGCAGGAATGTGTAGTACTGGGCGACCACTTGGGCGCCCGGGCGCGAGAAGTTCAGCGCGAAGGTGGGCATCTCGCCACCCAGGTAGTTCACGTGGAAGACCAGGTCCTCGGGCAGTTCGGCGGACGTGCGCCACAGCGCCCAGCCGACGCCCGGGTAGACCAGGCCGTATTTGTGCCCGGAGGTGTTGATCGAGGAGACACGCGGGAGCCGGAAGTCCCAGACGAGGTCCTCGTCGAGGAAGGGCGCGATCATCGCGCCGGAGGCGCCGTCGACATGGACGGGGATGTCCAGTCCCGTGCGCTCCTGGAGGGCGTCGAGGGCGGCGCAGATCTCGGCGACGGGTTCGTAGGAGCCGTCGAAGGTGGAGCCGAGGATGGCCACGACGCCGATGGTGTTCTCGTCGCAGAGATCGGCGGCCCCCTGCGGGTCGAGGTGGAAGCGGTCGCCCTCCATGGGAAGGAGGCGCGGCTCGACCTCCCAGAAGTTGCAGAACTTCTCCCAGCAGACCTGGACGTTGACCCCCATCACGAGATTGGGCCGGGCGCCGCCCGGATAGCGGTCCCGGTTCCTCGCCATCCAGCGCCGCTTCAGCGCGAGCCCGGCGAGCATGCACGCCTCGCTGGAGCCGGTGGTGGAGCAGCCGACGGTGGCGGACGGGTCGGGGGCGTTCCAGAGATCGGCGAGCATCGCGACGCACCGCCGCTCCAACTCGGCCGTCCGGGGGTACTCGTCCTTGTCGATCATGTTCTTGTCCCGGCACTCCCCCATCAGCACCCCGGCCTGCCGCTCCATCCAGGTGGTGACGAACGTCGCCAGGTTGAGCCGGGAGTTGCCGTCCAGCATCAGCTCGTCATGGACCAGTTGGTAGGCCGTGGACGAGGGCATGGGGCCGTCGGGCAGCCGGTGCTTGGGCGGGGCGGACGACATCCCGCCGACGGGGTCGGCCTCCCCGAAGAAGGGGTTGAGCGACAGTCGGCGAAACTCCCGCAGCTCCTCCACCGATACGTCCGCCGGGCCACCCGCGCTGCCCTCGGGTTTCTCCTTGCCGCTTCCCAGTCCCATCGGTTTCCCTGTCTCCCGTGGTCTCTCGCGTCGGCGGACGAGACGTCAGGCGCGACGATACGGACAAAACGGCCACCCGGCTCGCCGGGCGTGCGTTCGGGGTGTCCGGCCGGCCCCGGTCAGCGCAGCGCGGTGCCGTCCGCGTCGAGCTGCATCTTCGGGCGGCCCGTCACCAGCAGCCAGGCGGGCAGGGCGGCCACGCACAGCAGCGGGAGCAGATCCGGGTCGGCGGCGAGCACGGCCGCGGTGAACAGGCTCAGCCATCCCTGGCGGGTGAGGGCGAGCAGTATCCCGAGCACCCCGCAGACGACCCCCACGGTCGGATGCACGGCCGGCACGAGCGCGTGGGCGCACAGTCCGAGCGCGACGCCGACGAAGACGGCGGGGAAGATCCGGCCGCCCCGAAAGCCGCACGCCGTCGCGATCGTCAGCGCCGCCATCTTCACCACGGCCATCAACGCGAACCGCCCGGCCGACCAGCCGTCCGGGTGCGCCGCGAGCGTCTTCACCTCGTCCAGGCCCTTGAAGAGGGTGAGATATCCGCCGAGCGCCCCGAGGAGGCCCAGCAGCAGCCCGCCCGCGGTCAGGGCGAGTACGGGACCCCGCAGACGCCGGAAGGCGCTGTGGGCGTACGGGAGGGCGTACACGGCGGCCATACCGAGTGCCGCGGCGAGCGGTGCGATCACAAGGGCGGCGAGGGCGTCGCTCCAGCGGGCGCCCGGATGGTCCGGCAGGGACAGGTCGAAGGAGGGCCGGGCGATCAGCGCGGTCATCAGCCCCGCGGCACCGGCGGCGATCAGCGGGCCGAAGAGCTTGTCCCAGAGCGAGCCCGGCCCCGGGCGGGTGGCGAAGGTCTCCGTGAGGATCAGCGCGGCGGCCACGGGCGTGCCGAAGAGCGCCCCGATCGTGCCGGCCGCCGCCAGCGAGACCCAGAGCGCCGCCGGGGTGCCGGGCGCGATCCTGTGGCCGAGCCAGCAGGCGAGCGCGATGTTGGCCGCGGTGATCGGGTTCTCCGGCCCGAGACTCACCCCGCCCGCCAGGGCCAGGACGGTGGCGAGCAGCAGGCCCGGTACGACGCCGGGCGGCACCGGGGGGTCCACGAGCCCCGTTGTGGCGGGGTCGGGTCCCGCGTGCCCGGGCACCTGCCGTACGACCAGACCCACCGCGAGCCCGGTCGCCGTCAGCATCACGATCATCCAGAGCGAGGAGTGCCTGCCGATACCCAGCGCGTCGGGGAGTGACTGCCAGAGCACGTCCTCGAACTGCTCCGCCAGCTCGCTGACCCCGAGCAGGACGAGGCTCGCGACCACACCGACGACCAGGGAGGGGAGGATCAGCGGAAGGAGCGCGCGCCCGGAAGGGGGCGTGGAAGCGGACGGAGCGTCAGTGGCCACGCGCATACCGTAATGGCGTAAATGCGGCAAAGCGCTCCCGCGAAAGAGAGCTTGCACCTCACGTGGCGTGAGGATCCAGGCTGATGCCGTACCGAACACCACCGGCCCACGAGGACCGGTGGACGGCAGGGAGCGGGGAAGGTCATGAGCTATTCCGTGGGGCAGGTGGCGGCTTTCGCCGGAGTCACGGTGCGCACGCTGCACCACTACGACGAGATCGCGCTGCTCTCCCCGGGCAGCCGCAACCACGCGGGCCACCGGCGGTACGACGACGCCGACCTGGACCGGTTGCAGCAGATCCTGTTCTACCGGGAGCTCGGCTTCCCGCTCGACGAGGTCGCGGCCCTTCTCGACGACCCGGACGCGGATCCGCAGGAGCATCTGCGCCGCCAGCACGAGCTGCTGTCGGACCGTATCGCCGGACTGCAGAGGATGGCCGAGGCCGTGGAGCACGCCATGGAGGCGAAGAAGATGGGCATCAATCTCACGCCCGAGGAGAAGTTCGAGGTCTTCGGGGGCAAGGACCCCGAGCGCTACAGCGAGGAGGCCGAACAGCGCTGGGGCGGGACGGAGGGATACGACGAGACCCAGCGGCGGGTCGCCCGCTACACCAAGGACGACTGGAAGCGGATGCAGGACGAGGTCGCCGACTGGGGCGGCCGCTACGACGCCCTCATGGAGGCCGGGGAGCCGCCGGCCGGTGAGCGGGCCCTGGAGATGGCCGAGGAGCACCGGCAGCACATCACCACCTGGTTCTACGAGTGCACGCCCGAGATACACCGGGGCCTCGGCGACTCGTACGTCTCCGACGAGCGGTTCCGGGAGTTCTACGACTCGATGCGCCCGGGGCTGGCCCGGCATCTGAGGGACGCGATCCACGCGAACGCCGACCGCCGCGCGTAGCTGCCGGGGGAGAGCCGGTGTGGACCGGGGACGAAAGGCGCGCTTCGGTCCCGGTCCACTCCGATCGCGAACCGTGCGCACCGGGTGGAACCTCAGCCAGGCCCGGAGCGTTGATAGCTTTGGGCAGCCGGCACGCTGACGGCGGACGCATGACGCCGATGCGGCGACGGCCGATTTCGACGATCGACCGACTATCGACTCAGGAGCCCCGGACCTCGTGACAACCCTTGCGCTCGGACCGAGCTGGCTAGACCCGGACTATCTGATCGGGACCTTCGGCCTGATCGGCGTCCTGGTCATCGTGTTCGCCGAATCCGGCCTGCTCATCGGCTTCTTCCTGCCGGGCGACTCGCTGCTCTTCACCACCGGACTGCTGGTGACGTCCGGCACGCTCGACAGGCCGCTCTGGCTGGTGTGTGTCCTGGTCGTGCTGGCGGCGATCATCGGCGACCAGGTCGGCTATCTCTTCGGCCGCAAGGTCGGCCCCGCCCTCTTCAAGCGCCCCGACTCCAAGCTCTTCAAGCAGGAGAACGTGGAGAAGGCGCACGAGTTCTTCGAGAAGTACGGGCCCAAGTCGCTGGTGCTGGCCCGCTTCGTGCCCATCGTGCGGACGTTCACGCCGATCATCGCGGGCGTCAGCCGGATGAACTACCGGTCGTTCGTCACGTTCAACATCATCGGCGGCGTGCTCTGGGGCGCGGGCGTCACGCTGCTCGGCGCCGCGCTGGGCAAGATCGACTTCGTCCACAAGAACATCGAGATGATCCTCATCCTGATCGTGGCGCTCTCGGTGCTGCCGATCGCGATCGAGTTCCTGCGGGCCCGTTCCCACTCCAAGAAGGCCGCGGCCGCGGGCGAGAACAACGCACCCGCGGGCCCGGCGAACCCGGCCGACCCCACGACGCCCGCGCAGCACAGCCACGTACCGCAGGACTTCCAGACCCAGCAGCTCCGGGTCACCCGCGACGAGTACGGCGCCCCCCGCCCGTACGCCGCACCCGAGACGCCCGACGACCCGGAGAGCCCGCCGCGCGGACGCCACGCCAGGCGCTGACAGGCGCGGGCGCATCCGGACCCGCCGGGACCCGCCGGTCGCGGGACCGGCGGGATCAGAAGCCGCGCGTCCGCTTGGCCGCGCGGCGGCTCCCGCGCCCCGGGCCGGGCACCTTCAGGAAGAGCCGGGAGAGCTCGCCGCCGAAGTTGACGCCGATCGCGATCGCCAAGGCCAGCGCCGCGGCGGTGGACAGCGAGGCGAGCCCCTCGTTCACCCGGTTCTGCGCGAAGCCGAGCAGACCGAAGTAGGTCGCCGAGCCGGGCAGCAGCGGCCCGATCGCGGCGGTGACGTACGGCAGCGCGGACGCGAACCGGTAGCGGGAGAACAACTGCCCGAAGAGACCCACCACACCCGCGGCGACCGCGGTCGAGGCCACCGGGGAGATCCCCCCGGTGTCGTGCATCGCCCCGTAGACGGTCCAGGCCACGCCACCGTTCAGGGACACCATCAGCACGGTGGACCGTTCCTGCTGGAGCAGGATCGCGAAGGCGAAACTCAAGCACACGGCCGCGCAGATCTGGAGCACCGGCCGTCCAGCGGCGGCCTGGAGCGCCACGTCCGGGTTGAGCTCGGCGTTCAGCTGGACGCCCAGATACAGCGCGATCAGCACGCCCATCACGATCGCGATGAAGAAGTACATGACTTCGAGCAGCCGCGCGGCGGCGGTGATGTAGTAGCCGGTCAGACCGTCCTGCACGCCCGCCACCAGGGCCCGCCCCGGCAGCAGCGCGAACAGCCCACCGGTGATCACGGCCGACGGCCGGATCTCCCAGTTCGTCGCGGACGCGCCCAGGGTCAGCGCCACCCCCATCGCGGCCGGCGGCATGGCCGCGGCCACGAACTGGTAGAACTCCGGAATCCCGCGCCCCGCGCACAGCCAGGCCAGCCGGTCACCGAGCATCGCCCCGATCAGCGCCGCGAAGAAGACGACCAGACCACCGCCGACCAGCACCGAGGCCGAGCCCGCCAGCAGCCCGCTCGCACAGGTCAGCGCCCAGCCCGGATAGGGATGCCGGTTACGACGTATCTCGGCCAGCCGCCGGTACGCCTCCTCCAGGGTGATGTCCGTGTTCTCGGTGGTGATGTCGTCGACGAGCGTGAAGACGGCGGCGAGCCGGGTGTAGTCGGTGCCCCGCCTGCGTACGGTACGACTGGCGGTCACCGGGTCGTCCACCAGCGACGGCTGGTACGAGATCGACAGCAGGGTGAAGGTGACGTTCGGCTCGCAGCGGTCGAGACCGTACGCGCGGCTGACCGCGAACATCGCGGCCTCCACGTCCTCGGCCCCCTCACCGCCCGCCAGCAGCAACTCCCCGATACGCAGTGTCAGGTCGAGCACGCGCGGGACGGCCGGCTGCCCGCTCTCGTCGTGCCGCTGCACGACCTCCGCCACCGGCCGGTCCCCGACCGGCATCCGCAGCAGGGTGCGCATCCGGTCCTGCCAGGGCGCCTCCTTCGTCAGCTTGACGATGGGCACGCCCTCCGCCGGCGTGAACGCCGGAGGCACCTGGCGCGCGCGGTAGGTACGCGGCCGGTCGAAGGCCGAATGGTCCGTCTCCTGCGTGCTCTCCGGGCTCAGGCCGCGCGGAACCGCGAATTCCGAGGTGGTGCTGCCGTCCTCGGGTGCTGGTACCTGGTCCATCCCGGAGGGGGGAGTGAAGGCGCTGTGCGCCTCGTCGGACGAAGGCTTACGCTCCTCCGCCTCGTCCCGCTCGCCCACCACGTGCTCGCCCTCACTCACTCTCGTCGGTGCCGCTCCGGCACGGTTCGCACAGCAGTTTGTTCAGTATGGACACGGGCGAGAAGACGGGCGCACGCGAGCGGCGGACGGCGCACCCGAATGGTGCGCTGCCCGCCGCTCGTACGCGTCGGCTCCCGGCCCTCGGGGCCCGGCGGCCGCCGAACCCCAGTCCGTGGGAGAAAAGCCGGCGCTAGTGCGCGCCGCCCTGCGCCTCAAGGCGCTTGTAGGAGGCCTCGATCTCGGCCTCGGCCTCGGCACGGCCCACCCAGTCCGCACCCTCGACCGACTTGCCGGGCTCCAGGTCCTTGTAGACCTCGAAGAAGTGCTGGATCTCCAGACGGTCGAACTCCGACACGTGGTGGATGTCCCGCAGGTGCTCCACGCGCGGGTCCGACGCGGGGACGCACAGCAGCTTGTCGTCGCCGCCGGCCTCGTCCGTCATCCGGAACATGCCGATCGCGCGGCACTTGATGAGACAGCCGGGGAACGTCGGCTCGTCCAGGATGACCAGCGCGTCCAGCGGGTCGCCGTCCTCGCCGAGGGTGTTCTCGACGAAGCCGTAATCGGCCGGGTAGCTGGTCGAGGTGAAGAGACGACGGTCAAGGCGGATCCGGCCGGTCTCGTGGTCCACCTCGTACTTGTTTCGCGAACCCTTAGGGATCTCGATGGTGACGTCGAACTCCACGGGTGGCTCCTCCATGATCAACACAGATGTCGGTGATGCTGCTGTCGGTGATACCGCACGTCACCGGGGCCGACCCCAGGAGCGAGCAGGTTCGGCCATCGCTGGCCGGGGCACCGTGCTCATGGCAACGCGCAGTGATTAAGTGTCCCCCACGCAGCTGTGTGATCGCGAAAGGGGCTGGTCAACCGTGCTTGAGCCGAAAGTGTGGCAGCTCACGGCAGGTTCCGCCGTGTTCGGCCTGGTACTGGCGGCCGGGGCGGTGGCCATGGCCGGCCCCTGGGACTCCGGTCAGCGTAAGGCCGAGCGCGACTGGGCGGCCGCCCGGAGTGGCACAGGTGGCGCACATCACCCGGGCGGAGGCGTACGGGAGCCCGCGCCCGCGCCCAGCGCCGCCGGCGTACTCGACGAACTCGCCGTGCCCGTCGGGTCCCTGTCCGCCGCGGCCGATCTCCCCGCCGACCTCCGCGAGACGCTGGGGCCGCTGCTCGGGTCCCCGGACCTGGGACCGGCGCCCGCGGCGTCCGTCGTCGACGTCGCCACGGGTGAGGAGCTGTACGGGCAGCGCGCCGACCGGCCGATGACCCCGGCCTCCACGATCAAGATCGCCACGGCGGTCGCCGCGCTCTCCGCGCTCGGCCCCGACCACCGCATCGCCACCACCGTCGTCACCGCTCACGACAAAGCCGGTGACAGAGGCAAGAGGGACGACGACAAAGGCGCCGACAAAGGCGACGACAAGAGCGGCGACAAGACCGCCGACAAGGGCGACACGAAGGCCGACGACACCCCCGACGCCAAGGCCGACGCCAAGGCCGACGAGGACCCGACGGAGATCACCCTCGTCGGGGGCGGCGACGCCACCCTCGACCGGAAGAGCCTGCGCGCCCTCGCCCACGACACCGCGCGGGCGCTCCGCGACCGCGGCGTGCACCGCGTCACCGTCCGCTTCGACGTCTCCCTCTACTCCGGCGACCGGGAACACCCGATCGGCCCCAACGACAACATCGCGCCCGTCACCGCCCTGATGAGCGGCCAGGGCCGGCTGGACGACTCCGCCCGTGACTCGTTCGGCGGCCCGGCACCGCGCAGCGGCGACCCGGCCGGCGACGCCGCCGACGTCTTCGTCGAGCTCCTGCGCGAGGGCGGCGTCAGGGTCGCGAAGCCCCCGGCCAAGGGAAAGGCCCCCAAGGACGCCGACCGTCTCGCCGTGACGCGCTCGCGTCCCGTGTCCGCCCTGGTCGAGCGGATGCTCACGAACAGCGACAACGACATCGGCGAATCACTCGTCCGGCAGGTCGCCATCAAGGCGGGCAGACCCGCGAGCTTCGCCGGCGCGCAGCAGGCCGTCCAGGCCGAGCTCAAGAAGCTGAAGCTGCCCGTCGACGGCGCGCTCCTGCGCGACGGCAGCGGTCTCAACCGCCACGACAGGATCACCACCGGCCTGCTCACCGCGCTCCTCGCCCGCGCGGCCGACCCGGACCGGCCCGAGCTGCGGCCGGTCCTCACCGGGCTCCCGGTGGCCGGATTCAGCGGCACGCTCCGGGGCCGGTACGACGACGGCGACGCGATCACCGGCAGCGGCCTCATCCGCGCGAAGACCGGCACCCTGACCGGCGTGAACTCCCTGGCGGGCACGGTCGTCGGCCCCGGCGGACGGCTCCTGGCCTTCGCCTTCCTGGCGGAGGACGCCCCGGCCCCCGACACGGCGCAACAGGCCCTGGACCACCTTTCGGCGGAACTGGCCTCCTGACCGCCCCGGCCGCCGCACGGCGGCGGGGGCGGCCGGGGCGGCCCGGACAGAGAAACGGGCACGGGCGGGCGAGCGACGCGCGGGGGACGAGAACCGCCCGTCCGACACATCACCGCCATTCGGCGCGAGCACGTACGGTTGACGCATGACGAGCATCGGTGGGGTCGAGATGGTGGACTGGAATCTCGCGGTGGCAACCGCGACCCGCCTCGCGCGGCCGGGACCGGAAGTGAGCCGGGACGAGGCCCGCGAGATCGTCGCCGAGTTGCGGCGGCACGCCAAGGCGGCCGAGGAGCACGTGCGCGGCTACACACGGATGATCCCCGAAGGCCACGAGCCACCGGACACCCCCGTCCTGGTCGTGGACCGGGCGGGCTGGATCAAGGCCAACGTCGCGGGCTTCCGCGAGCTGCTCAAACCGCTCCTCGACAAGATGCAGGACCGCCGGTCGAACACACCGGGCGGCGCCGTCCTCGGCGCGGTGGGCGGCAAGGTGACCGGCGTCGAGCTGGGCATGCTGCTGTCGTTCCTCTCCTCGCGCGTCCTCGGCCAGTACGAGACGTTCGCCCCACCCAGCCGGGACCTCCCTTCGAGTGACGGCGGCGGTGGCCGGCTGCTGCTCGTCGCGCCGAACATCGTCCATGTCGAGCGCGAACTCGACGTCGACCCGCACGACTTCAGGCTCTGGGTCTGTCTGCACGAGGAGACCCACCGCACCCAGTTCACCGGTGTGCCGTGGCTCCGTGACCACCTCGAGGGTGAGATCCAGTCATTCCTGGAGGAGACCGAGGTCGACCCCTCCACCGTCGTGGAACGGCTGCGTGAGGCGGCCCAGTCGCTCACCGGCAACCGCCCCGAGGGCGAGGACGAGGAGGAAGGCCGGAGCCTGGTCGAACTGGTCCAGACGCCCGGCCAGAAGGAGATCCTCGGCCGGCTCACCGCGGTCATGTCCCTGCTCGAAGGCCATGCCGACTATGTGATGGACGGTGTCGGGCCGCAGGTCGTGCCCTCGGTGGCCGAGATCCGCGAGAAGTTCCAGCAGCGCAGGGCCAAGGGCGCCAGCCGGCTCGACCAGGCGCTGCGCAAGCTGCTCGGTCTGGACGCGAAGCTGCGGCAGTACCGGGACGGGGAGCGCTTCGTACGGGCCGTGGTGGAGGAGGTCGGCATGGACGGCTTCAACCGCGTCTGGACGTCCCCCAACACTCTTCCCACGAAGGCGGAGATCGCCAAGCCGGCGGACTGGATCGCACGGGTGCACCGCAAGGCGGAGTCGTAGGCCCCCGGGAGTCCCAAGCCTCCTGACGGGTCCCGCGCCTCCTCAGGACGGCGCTTCATCGGCACTGGGCTTCCTTCAGGACCGCGCTTCCTCGCGGTTACGCCTCCCAAGGAGGGGCGCGCGAAGCTTTGTGCCGGATGTCAACGCCCACAGGTGTCCACCGGAATGGGCCAGCATCACCCATCCGAGGGACCGTGGGCGGTGGGTAGGCGTGCAATGCTCGGGGAACGGCCCGGTTCTGTCACCATCGACGCACTCTGTGTGACTGAACCCCGTCCCTACTCCGACCGAGGCACCCCCCAAATATCACGAAGGGCACCGGACATGGGTCCCCATCCTGCGGTCGCGGCGATACGCCTGGCGGTCCGCCGCGTACTCCACGACGTCATCACCGAATACTCCGAACGCGCGAGCTCCGACACCGAGCGCTCCCCGCTCCCCCCGGCAGCCGACGCCGCCCCCGCCGCCGCACCGCCCCCGGCCGACGGCCGCCCCCTGGTGCTCGTCGCCTGCTCCGGCGGCGCCGACTCCATGGCCCTCGCCTCCGCCCTCGCCTTCGAGGCCCGCAAACTCTCCGTCCGCGCGGGCGCCGTCACCGTCGACCACGGTCTCCAGCCCGGCTCCGACCTCCGTGCCGCCGAAGTCGTCACCCGGCTCGTCGCGATGCGGCTCGATCCCGTCGAGTCCGTAGCCGTGACCGTCGGCCGCGACGGAGGGCCCGAGGCCGCCGCCCGCGACGCGCGTTACGCCGCACTCGACGCCGCCGCCGAGCGGCACGGCGCGGCCGCCGTCCTGCTCGGCCACACCCGCGACGACCAGGCCGAGACCGTCCTGCTCGGTCTCGCCCGCGGCTCCGGCACCCGCTCGCTCTCCGGGATGGCCCCCGTCTCCGGCGCCACCGGACGCTACCGCCGCCCCTTCCTCCAACTCGACCGGCAGACCGCCCGCAAGGCCTGTCTGGTCCAGGCGATCCCGGTCTGGGACGACCCGCACAACGCCGACCCCGCGTACACCCGTTCGCGGCTGCGCCACGAGGGTCTGCCCGCCCTGGAGAAGGCGCTCGGCAAGGGCGTCGTCGAGGCCCTGGCCCGTACGGCGCAGCTCTCCCGTGACGACGCCGACGCCCTCGACGCCTGGGCCGCCGACGCCGAGTCGGCCGTACGGGACGACGCGGGACAGCTGGAATGCGCCAAGTTGTACGCGCTGCCGCCCGCCGTCCGCCGCCGTGTTCTGCGCCGGGCCGCCGTGGTCGCGGGGGCGCCCGCCGGTTCGCTCTTCGCCCGGCACATCGAGGAGATCGACCGCCTGATCACGGGCTGGCGAGGCCAGGGAGCCATCAACCTGCCGGGCCGCGTCGAGGCCCAACGGCAGGGTGGCAGACTGGTCATCCGGCAGGGCTGAAGCGCTGAAGCACGACGGCTGTGTCTCCCGGGCGGCGAGTTCCGGCCTCCTGGCCGACAACGAAAGTGATGCGGGTGGACCACAAGGACATGGGCGCCGACCTCAAGTCGGTGCTCATCACCAAGGAAGAAATCGACGCGAAGCTCGTCGAACTGGCCGCCAAGATCGACGCGGAGTACGCGGGCAAGGACGTCCTCCTCGTCGGCGTCCTCAAGGGCGCCGTCATGGTGATGGCGGACCTGGCGCGTGCGCTGTCCACCCCCGTGACGATGGACTGGATGGCCGTGTCCTCGTACGGCGCCGGAACGCAGTCGTCCGGAGTGGTCAGAATCCTCAAGGATCTGGACACCGACATCAAGGGCAAGCACGTCGTGATCGTCGAGGACATCATCGACTCGGGCCTGACGCTCTCCTGGCTGCTGTCGAACCTCGGCTCACGGGAGCCGGCCTCGCTGGAAGTCTGCACGCTGCTCCGTAAGCCGGATGCCGCAAAGGTCGCGATCGATGTGAAATGGATCGGTTTCGACATTCCGAATGAGTTTGTTGTCGGCTATGGGCTCGATTACTCGGAGAAGTACCGGAATCTTCCATTCGTCGGCACACTCGCCCCCCATGTCTACGGCGGCTGAGCCGGGCACGGAGCCCGCGGTGCCGGGCCGGGAACCCCCGCACCCTTCCCGCCGTTGGAGCATGGGAAGACCGGTTTACCGGCAGTCCCGTGCGGTCGCGGGTGACAATGCTGGGGTACCGTCCGAAGAACAGTCTTTTCTCACAGCAGCATTTACCTACGGGCAGGAGGGACGGGGCGTTCTCGCTCCGTATGGATGGACGTGAAGCGATACTTCCGTGGGCCTGTCATGTGGATCGTGCTGGCCGTCCTCGCCGTGGTCGTGTTGATGCAGGTCGTCGGCTCGTCGGGCGGCTACAAGACGGTGGACACCGGCGAGGTCGTCCGTGCGATCGACAAGAACCAGGTCGACCAGGTCAAGCTGACCACAGGCGACGAACAGATCATCAAGATCGACCTCAAGGACGGCCAGAAGGTCCAGGGCGGTGACAAGGTCCAGGCGAGCTACATCGGCTCCCAGGGCGCTCGCCTGGCCGACAAGCTGCAGAGCAAGTTCGAGAGCGGCGACATCAAGCAGGGCTACACCGTTTCGCCCTCCAAGCAGAGTCCGTTCGTCTCTGTGCTGCTCTCCCTGCTGCCCTTCGTCCTCATCGTCGTGGTCTTCCTGTTCCTGATGAATCAGATGCAGGGCGGCGGCTCCCGAGTCATGCAGTTCGGGAAGTCCAAGGCCAAACTCATTACGAAGGACACCCCCAAGACGACGTTCGCCGACGTCGCGGGGTCCGACGAAGCGGTCGAGGAGCTCCACGAGATCAAGGAGTTCCTCCAGGAGCCCGCGAAGTTCCAGGCCGTCGGCGCCAAGATCCCGAAGGGTGTGCTTCTCTACGGCCCGCCCGGTACGGGTAAGACGCTGCTCGCCCGCGCGGTGGCCGGTGAGGCCGGCGTCCCCTTCTACTCGATCTCGGGTTCCGACTTCGTCGAGATGTTCGTCGGTGTCGGTGCCTCACGTGTGCGTGACCTCTTCGAGCAGGCCAAGGCGAACGCCCCGGCGATCGTCTTCGTCGACGAGATCGACGCCGTCGGCCGGCACCGCGGCGCGGGCCTCGGCGGCGGCCACGACGAGCGCGAGCAGACGCTCAACCAGCTGCTCGTCGAGATGGACGGGTTCGACGTGAAGGGCGGCGTCATCCTGATCGCCGCCACGAACCGCCCCGACATCCTCGACCCGGCGCTGCTGCGCCCGGGACGCTTCGACCGGCAGATCGCGGTCGACCGCCCGGACATGCAGGGCCGTCTGGAGATCCTCAAGGTCCACCAGAAGGGCAAGCCGGTCGCCCCGGACGTCGACCTGGGCGCTGTCGCCCGTCGTACGCCCGGCTTCACCGGAGCGGACCTGGCGAACGTGCTGAACGAAGCGGCGCTCCTGACGGCGCGCAGCGACAAGAAGCTCGTCGACAACCACTCCCTGGACGAGGCGATCGACCGAGTCGTGGCGGGCCCGCAGAAGCGGACCCGGATCATGTCCGAGAAGGAGAAGAAGATCACCGCGTATCACGAGGGCGGCCACGCCCTGGTGGCGGCGGCGTCTCCGAACTCCGACCCGGTGCACAAGATCACGATCCTGTCCCGCGGCCGGGCCCTGGGTTACACCATGGTCCTGCCCGACGAGGACAAGTACTCGACCACGCGCAACGAGATGCTGGACCAGCTTGCCTACATGATGGGCGGGCGCGCGGCGGAGGAGCTGGTCTTCCACGACCCGACCACCGGCGCGGCCAACGACATCGAGAAGGCGTCGGCGACGGCACGGGCCATGGTCACGCAGTACGGCATGACCGAGCGGCTCGGCGCGATCAAGTTCGGCGGTGACAATTCGGAGCCCTTCGTCGGTCGTGAGATGGGCCACCAGCGCGACTACTCGGAAGAGGTCGCCGCGCTGGTCGACGAAGAGGTCAAGAAGCTGATCGAGACCGCGCACAACGAGGCCTGGGAGATCCTCGTCGAGAACCGCGACGTTCTCGACAACCTGGTCCTCGCGCTGCTGGAGAAGGAGACGCTCAACAAGGAGCAGATCGCCGAGATCTTCTCGACGATCGTGCGGCGCCCGGCCCGTCCGGCGTGGACCGGCTCCTCGCGGCGTACGCCCTCGACCCGCCCGCCGGTGCTCTCGCCCAAGGAGCTGGCGCTCACCAACGGCGCCACCGGTAGCAACGGCTCGATTCCCGGGGTGACGACGGGCGACTCCTCGCCCGAGGCTGTTCCGGAGGAACGACCGGAGAGCTGACCCCGGGCTTCTCACCAGGCCCGGAATATCTGCCGCGCCCCACAGGTCTTAGCCTGATGGGGCGCGGCATTTCTGTTGCCGCGCACGGAACGGCAGAGGAACGAGGCCCAAATGACCAACCCCGTGAGGCTCGACGGCGAAGGTGTGATCGGCGAGTTCGACGAGAAGCGGGCCGAGCACGCGGTACGGGAGCTTCTGATCGCGGTCGGTGAGGACCCGGACCGTGAGGGCCTGCGCGAGACGCCGGGACGGGTCGCCCGGTCGTACAAGGAAATATTCGCAGGGCTGTGGCAGCGGCCCGAGGACGTCCTGACCACGACGTTCGACATCGGCCACGACGAGATGGTCCTGGTGAAGGACATCGAGGTGCAGAGTTCGTGCGAGCACCATCTGGTGCCGTTCCACGGCGTCGCGCACGTCGGATACATCCCGTCGGCCGACGGGAAGATCACCGGTCTTTCGAAGCTGGCGCGACTGGTCGACGTCTATGCCCGCAGGCCCCAGGTCCAGGAGCGGATGACCACGCAGATCGCCGACTCGCTGATGAAGATCCTTGAGCCGCGCGGTGTGATCGTGGTCGTCGAGTGCGAGCACATGTGCATGTCGATGCGCGGAGTGCGCAAGCCCGGCGCGAAGACGATCACCTCGGCGGTACGGGGGCAGCTGCGCGACCCGGCGACCCGTAACGAGGCGATGAGTCTGATCATGGCCCGCTGAACGACGACCGTGGCGACACCGGCCGGCCGACCCCTCAGACGTGGGCGGCGCCCTGGTGATGGTCGTCGTCGTGCCCGTCGTCGGGCAGCTTGAGGACACGCTCCAGGAAGAACGCGGCCGCGATCACCGCGATGCCGGCCACCACCGAGGCTCCCGCGTAGTAGGCCTGGTCCCGCCGGGCGGGGATCTCCAGGGAGCCGAGCAGGAAGACGCCCGTCCCGCCGTACATCCCGGCGACGAGCGCTGTGACGAGCGCGCTCGCCTGGCCGAAAACAACCGCGCGGGCGGCCATCATCGGATTCACACCCTTCGCGCCCGGCCGCCGTTCACGCTGCGCACGCAGCCGGGACCGCAGCGAGAGGGCCGTCGCCAAGAGGACGACGGCGATCACCGCGAGCACGATGGGTGCCGCGAGAGGCACGCTGGGCAGGGTGCCGAGCGAGTCCCAGAGGCGGGCGGCGCCCCACGAGAGCACCCCGGCCACGGCGAAGAGGCCCGCCAGAACCCCGATCCGCAATTGCCTCACCGCGAGAGCCCGCCCTTCACCCTTACTCGTCACCGACACACGTCATCCGCACACCTGCCGACAGGCACCGGCGCCGGTCCCATGACCGGACTACCGGCTCGCAGAGCCTAACGACTAGTCGGGTAGACGGAGTTCCAGGTCCGCGCGGGCCTCGACGCCCTTCTGTTCGACGACGGCGAGCAGTTCGGAGACCGTACCCCTCCCGGCCAGCCGCGCCTCCGGCTCCACGTCGTGCCAGGGCACGAGCACGAAGGCCCGCTGATGGGCGCGCGGGTGGGGGAGGGTGAGGACCGGGTCGTCCGAGACGACGTCCGCGTACGCCACGATGTCGACGTCGATCGTGCGCGGCCCCCAGCGCTCCACGCGGACGCGGTCGAAGGCCTCCTCGACGGCCTGGGCCCGCTCCAGCAGGGACGACGGCGGCAGCGTGGTCTTGACCACGACAACGGCGTTGAAGTACGTCGGCTGACTGCCCGGTTCGACGCCCCAGGGCACCGTCTCGTACACCGGGGACACCGCCTTCACCCGCAGGCCGGGGGTGTCCTCCAGCGCGTCGATCGCGCCCTGGAGGGTCTCCAGCCTGTTGCCGAGGTTGGACCCGAGGCTGATCACGGCCCGCTTCGGATTGGACAGGGTGACATCCGCCGCATCGACCTGGGCCACCACCGAGGCCGGCACCGGCTGAACGGTCGGATCGCTCTGTGGATTCATACTCGGCTCCGGGTGATCGTGATGGTCACGTCGTCGAAGGGGACCGTGATCGGGGCATCCGGCTTGTGGAGCGTCACCTCGACCTCCTCGACGGCATCGTGCTTAAGACACTGCTCCGCAATGCGCTCGGCAAGCGTCTCGATCAGGTCGACCGGTTCACCCCGCACGACGGCCACGACCTCCTCGGCCACGACTCCGTAGTGGACCGTTCTCGTCAGGTCGTCGCCCGCGGCGGCGGGGCGGGTGTCGAGGCCCAGCACCAGATCCACGATGAACGTCTGCCCCTCCTCCCGCTCCCGGGGGAAGACGCCATGGTGCCCACGGGCCTTGAGCCCGCGCAGCGCGAGACGGTCCACGCGAATCACTCCTGCTGTCGTTGGTCAGGTGGGGCACTGTGCCGCACGCGGAGGCGCGTGTCCCCGGTCGAATCTACTCGCGGGCCCCGGCACGGACTGCCCGTGGGGGGCCTCGGTCACCGCGGGCGACAGCCACGGCGGGCGCCGCGCGACAGGGAACCGCAGGTAGTTCCGGGGGCGCGGGACCGGCCCTCGTAGGTGCCTTACCCACTCACGCGGGAGATTCGTCGTCCTGCTCGTCGTCGGTTTCGGCCAGAACGGGCGAGCCGTGGTGGGACCAGACCCGCCAGCCCTCGGGGGTGCGACGGAAGACGTTGGTGGCGACCACCAGTTGGCCGACGAGCGGGCCGAGCGCACCGCTCTCCTCGGCCGGACCACCGCTGAGGATGTTCTCGGTGCAGGTCACCAGGGCGGTGTCGCCCGCGACGGAGACCACGACATCCGTGAGGAAGAACTGGATGTACTCGGTGTTGGCCATGATCAGCGCATACGAGCGCAGTACCTCGCCGCGGCCCGTGAGCACCGGCCAGCCCGGGTGGACACAGCTGACGGCGGGGTTGTCGCCGTCCAGCCAGAGGTCGGACAGCTCGTCCAGGTCGCCGCGCTCCATGGCTTCGTAGAAGGCCGTGTTGAGAGCGTCGACCTGTTCCTTGTCGGTCCCGCTCGGAGTGCTCTTCACCGGGCTCCCTCGATGGCACGCGCCACGCGGACGGCGTCGGCGGTCGCGCGGACCTCGTGCACCCGTACCGCCCAGGCGCCCTCGTGGGCGGCGATCGCCGAGACGGCGGCGGTCGCGGCGTCGCGTTCGCGCGCGGGGGGCGGGGCGCCGTCACCGGCCAGTACGCGGCCGAGGAACCGTTTACGGGACGCGGCGACCAGCAGCGGCCGGCCCAGGGCCCGTAGGTCCCCGGCGTGGGCGAGCAGCGCCAGGTCGTGTTCGGCGCCCTTGGCGAAGCCGAGGCCGGGGTCGATCACCAGGCGCTCGGGGGCGATTCCGCCCGCGATCACCGCTTCCATGCGCTCGCGAAGTTCGGCCACCACCTCGGCGACGACGTCCGTGTAGACGGCGCGGCTGTTCATGTCCTGGCTGAAACCGCGCCAGTGCATGACGACGAACGGCACGCCCGTGGCGGCGACGGCGGGCACCATGGCCGGATCCGCGAGGCCGCCGCTGACGTCGTTGACCAGGACCGCGCCGGAGGCCACGGCCCGCTCGGCGACGGACGCCCGCATGGTGTCCACGGACACCGTGACGCCCTCGGACGCCAGGCCCCGAACGACGGGCACGACCCGCCGCAGCTCCTCGTCCTCGTCGACCCGCGAGGCGCCGGGGCGCGTCGACTCCCCACCGACGTCCACCAGGTCGGCGCCCTCGGTGACCAGATCGAGGCCGCGCTTGACGGCGGCGGTGGTGTCGAACCAGCGGCCGCCGTCGGAGAAGGAATCGGGCGTCACGTTGACGACTCCCATGACCGCGCAGCGGTCCCACTCCGGCAGGCCGTCGACCGTGCCCCTTCCGCCCTGGGGGCGCAACGTACTCATACGTCCCACCCTAGGCCCGTACGTGCCCGGGTACGCCCCCACCGGGCGGGGTCGGCCCCCACCGGGGGACACCGTCACACCCCCGGGGAGCGTCCGGGAAGAGGGGCGGGGCCAGGACGCGTGCCGGGTCAGTGCGCGGCGATCTGGGCGACCGTCTCCAGCTCCACCTCGGTACGGGGGATGGCATGGGCGTCGGCGTCGATCGAGCGGCGCAGCGCCTCGTGCAGCCGGGCCGGCGTCAGCACACCGAGGAAGCGCCCCGTCTCCTCCTTGTCGATGACGGCGATCCAGCCGGCGTCGTGCTGGAGCATCGTGGAGAACGCCTGCTTGAGGGAGGCGCCGACGGGCAGCCAGGCCTCCATACGACGGGCGTGCTCCCGTACGGTGCCCGACGAGCCGGTCTGCTCGGTGGAGATCCAGCCGTGCAGATTGTCCTCGGCGTCCAGGACGACGGCCCAGCGCGCGCCCTCCTTGGAAAGCTTCGCCGCCGCGGTCCGCAGCTGGTCGTCCAGGTGCAGCACGGGCGGCTGTTCCAGGTCGCCCTCCTCGATCGGGGTGACCGAGAGCCGCTTGAGGCCGCGGTCCGCGCCGACGAAGTCGGCGACGTACGGCGTGGCGGGGGCGCCCAGCACGGCGGCCGGGGCGTCGAACTGCTCGATGGTGCCCTGCCCGTAGACGGCGATCCGGTCACCGAGGCGGACCGCCTCCTCGATGTCGTGCGTGACGAAGAGCACGGTCTTGTTGACGGCGGCCTGGAGCTTCAGGAACTCGTTCTGGAGATGCTCGCGTACGACGGGGTCCACCGCGCCGAAGGGCTCGTCCATCAGCAGGACGGGCGGGTCGGCGGCCAGCGCGCGTGCCACGCCCACGCGTTGGCGCTGTCCGCCGGAGAGCTGCTCGGGGTAGCGGTCGCCGTGGACGGACGGGTCGAGGCCGACCAGGTCGAGGAGCTCGGCGGCGCGCTCGCGGCTCTTGCCGCGCGGCCAGCCGAGGAGATGGGGGACGGTCGCCGTGTTCTCCAGGATCGTCTTGTGCGGGAACAGACCGACCTGCTGGATCACATAGCCGATCCGTCGCCGGAGCTGGACGGGGTCGACGGTCGATATGTCCTCCCCGTCCATGAAGATCCGGCCTTCGGTCGGTTCGATCAGCCGGTTGACCATCTTCATGGTGGTGGTCTTGCCGCAGCCGGACGGTCCGACGAGCGTGACCAGCTCGCCCGCCCCGACCTCCAGGCTGAGGTCGTCGACGGCCGTGGTGCCGTCCGGGTACCGCTTGGTGACGTGCTCGAATCGGATCATGATTTCCCCATTGTGACGGGTCTTGTGTGAAGGCAATGTTGCTGGAATGTGGCGGCCTTCCGCGATTGTCAGTGGTCGGGGATAGGGTCGCCGAGACAAAGACACCAGACATACGTTCGGGGAGATAGGGGAGGCGGGGGTGGATGAGCGCTCAAAGCTGTCTGGCGGCGAACGAATGGATCTGCGGAGAGTACCTCCGCTCCCGTAGCCAGGAGTTGATCGATGCGACGGTCCAGCACATCTGGATCACCGTTGTCTCGGTCCTCATCGGGCTGCTCGTGGCCTTTCCACTGGCCCTGCTCGCCCGCGCCAAACCGGCTTTCGCGGGCCCTGTGCTCGGACTGACGACGCTGCTCTACACAATCCCGTCGCTGGCGATGTTCTCGCTGCTGCTGCCGTTCTTCGGGCTGTCGTCCGCGCTGGTGATCACCGGCCTGGTGCTGTATTCGCTGACGATTCTTGTGAGGAACATCATCGCGGGCCTCGACTCCGTTCCGGCGGAGGCCAAGGAGGCGGCCCGCGGTATGGGGTACGGCTCCGGGCGGCTGCTCTGGGAGGTCGAGCTGCCGCTCGCGCTGCCCGCGCTGATGGCGGGTGTCCGGATAGCGACGGTCTCGACGGTCGCGCTGACGACCGTCGGCTCGATCGTGGGGCGCGGCGGGCTCGGCAATCTCATCGAGGACGCGCTGCCGAGCCTCTTCAAGGCACAGGTGCTGGCCGCCTCGGTGCTCTGCGTGCTGCTGGCGGTCACCGCGGACCTGCTCCTGCTCGGACTCCAGCGGCTGCTCACGCCCTGGACCCGGGCCCGTACGGGCCCGGGCCGTGCGTCACGTCCGTCGCGCGAGGGCCGGACCGGCGGCCCGGTGAAGGTGGGGGGCTGACCGATGGGTGTCCTGGGAGACGCGTGGACCTGGTTGATCACCGGGTCCAACTGGTCGGGCGACGGCGGTGCGCTGGCCCGGCTCGGTGAGCATGTGTACGTCAGCGGGGTCGCCCTCGCGCTCGCGTGCGCGATAGCCCTGCCGACGGCCTTCTACCTCGGGCACATCGGCAAGGGCGGCGCGCTCGCGATCAACATCTCCAACATCGGGCGGGCGGTCCCGGTCTTCGCCGTGCTCGCGCTGTTCATGCTCTCGCCACTGCGCAACGCCGGTTATGTGCCGACGATCGTCGCGCTGGTGCTCTTCGCCGTGCCGCCGCTGCTGACCAACGCCTACGTGGGCATGCGGGAGGTGGACCGCGCGGTGCTGGAGGCCGCCAGGGGCATGGGGATGTCCGGGCGCCAGCTCTTCGTACGGGTCGAGCTGCCCCTCGCCTATCCGATGGTGATGACCGGCCTCCGGTCCGCCTCCGTCCAGGTGATCGCCACCGCCACGATCGCGGCGATGGTGGGGCAGGGCGGCCTCGGGCGGATCATCACCGCCGGCTTCAACACGTACGACACCCCGCAGGTCGTCGCCGGCGCGCTCCTGGTGGCGCTGCTCGCGCTGGTCGTGGAGGGCGTGCTCGTGGCGCTGGACCGGGTGCTCGACCCGTCTCCGTCCGTCACCGCCGTCCGGGCACCGGTGCCCGTCGCGCGGGACGGCGGCGCGGCCGGCGCTCAGGGCGGCGGCGACGCGCTTCCGCGGGACCGGGTGACGAAGACGGTGTGAGAAGACGGTGTGACATGACGACCGAGTGACACGACAGGCGTGTGGACCAGCGGGCGTTCGAATCGACGACGGTACGAATCGACGACCGTGTGACGAAAGACTTTTCAGGCCTCCTCCGGGGCCTCCCTCAACGGATGGTGAATTCTCATGAGCAAGACCTCGCGCATGGCGGGTGCCGTACTCGGCGTTGTCGTCCTGACCGGATCGCTCGCCGCGTGCGGCGGCGACAGCCTGGAGTCGGACGGCGGCTCGGACAAGGGCTCGGGCTCCGACAAGAAGGGCTCCCTCGTCGTCGGCGCGGCGGCCTTCACCGAGTCCAAGGTGCTGGCCGAGCTCTACGCGCAGATCCTCGGCGACGGCGGATACGACACGTCCGTCACCACGGTGAAGAACCGCGAGCTGTACGAGCCGTCCCTGGAGAAGGGTGAGATCGACGTCGTCCCGGAGTACGCGGCGACGCTCACCGAATTCCTCAACGCCAAGGTCAACGGCGCGGACGAGGCGGTGAAGAAGCCGCTCGCCTCCAGCGACACGGCCGCCACGGTCGCCGCCCTGGAGAAGCTGGCGGAGCCGCGCGGCCTGAAGGTGCTCCCGGCCGGCAAGGCGGTCGACCAGAACGCCTTCGCGGTGACCAAGGAGTACGCCGAGAAGAACAAGCTCAAGACCCTTTCGGATCTGGGCGCCTCGAAGCTCAAGGTGAAGATCGCCGCGGGTGACGAGTGCGAGGTACGGCCGTTCTGCGCGCCGGGTCTGAAGGAGACGTACGGAATCGATGTCACCGGCATCGACCCGCAGGGCGTCGGTACTCCGCAGGCCAAGCAGGCGGTCAAGGACGGCAAGGACCAGCTGGTTCTCAGCACCACCACGGACGGCACGCTCGACAGCTTCGGTCTGGTGGTCCTGGAGGACGACAAGAAGCTCCAGAACGCGGACAACGTACTTCCGGTCGTCAATGCCAAGGACGCCGGTTCGCAGGAGATCGCGGACATTCTCGGCAAGCTCACCGACATCCTCACGACGGAGGATCTCGCGAAGCTCAACCTGAAGGTCGACGCGGAGCGCGCGAAGCCCGCCGATGTCGCCAAGGAGTATCTGGAGTCCAAAGACCTGATCGGCAAGTAGGGCAAGTGGCCGGAGGCGGCGGGAAGTAGAGGGACGGGAGTGGAGTCGGCAACGGACGGGGAAAGATTGTCCGGCCGACCCCCATTCCGGTTCGACGCGCGGTAAATTTCTGGCCATGCCACGTGGACGCCACCGCAATTCCCCGCCCCTCCACAGGATCCTGCCGCCGTCGGCCGTGGCCGGGGCCGCGGCTCTGTGCGCCGCGGGTGCCTGGCTCCTCGCGGAACCCGTGGCGCTGCGCGGTCTGGTGGCCGTCACAGCGGCCACCGCCGCCACCGGCGCCTATCTGATGCGCAGTTGGGACCGGGCCGCGGGCCGGCGCGTCGCCGAACTGCTGCACGCGCAGACGAACGAGGAGTGGAAGAACGAAGAGCGAATAGCCGAACTCGAGACCGACGTCGAGGAATCGCGCGAGATTCGCACCAGGCTCGACGCCAAGCTCCGCGCGAAGCGGGCGGAACTCGCGAAGCTGCGCGGCGAGCACGCCGCGCTCCTGCGCCGGTACGCCACGGCGGAGACCGCGCGCGCCAGCGCGCTGGAGGGTCGGCGGCAGCTCGCCATCGAGGCGGCCACCGAGCCGAAGGCACTGCCGCCCGCGGGCAGTACGCCCACCGCGTCCGCGTACCACCGTGCCGCGCAGGCCCTTGACGACCTGACGCGCAACGGCGTGACACAGAGCACGAAGCGGATTCTCGAAGAGGCCCGTCGGCGGCAGCTCGCCGATCGAGCGGCCCGTGAGGCCGCGGCCGAGGCGGAACGGGCGAAGCAGGCCGCGAAGGCGGAGATGGTGCGCGCCCAGAAGGTCGAGCAGGAGAAGGAAGCGCGGAAGCGGCGCGCGGCCGAAGCGGCGGCAGCCGCCGAGCACACCCGCCCGTCGTCCGCGCTCCCGTTGAAGGCCCGGCCGTCCTCGTCCCTGCCGGCCACCCGCCCCCACCCGGGCGCGTCCTCGATCGTTCCGTACAACCGCCGGCACCGGCTCCAGCGGGGTCCCGAGGGAGGTTTCGACTTCTTCGGTACGCAGAAGGGCGGTTCGGCCGCGATCGATACGCCCACCGCGGACGCGGAGGACGGCGCCGCCGGACCGGAGACCCCGGACAGCGGGAGCGGACAGCCGGAGTCGGCGGAGCTGGAGCGGGCGCAGAGCGACGACCTCGCGGATGCGGCCGGTGAGGAGGCCCTTGACGAGCCGCGCGGGAGCGACGGCCGGGCGGTGGGCCAGGTCATCGACCTGACCGAGCACGACGAGTCCGAGTCGCTGGGCCAACTGCGCAGTGCGATCGGCTCCTAGGGCCCGCCCGCAGAACACACCCCTCGCATCCATCGGGGGACGCTGGTTTCAACTCGGTCTTGAGATCCGCGCGGTGAGCGGTTCGGACGTGACCGTGACGTCGCTCCGGGGGACCGGACCGGGCGGGCCCCGCTACTTGTCGATGTCGCCGACGACGAAGAAGAGCGAGCCGAGGATCGCGACCATGTCGGCGACCAGGGTGCCCGGCAGCAGCTCGGTCAGCGCCTGGATGTTGTTGAAGGACGCCGAGCGCAGCTTCAGCCGGTACGGGGTCTTCTCGCCCTTCGACACCAGGTAGTAGCCGTTGATGCCGAGCGGATTCTCGGTCCAGGCGTACGTGTGTCCCTCGGGCGCCTTGAGGACCTTGGGCAGCCGCTGGTTGATCGGCCCCGGCTCCAGATCGGCGATGCGGTCCAGGCACGCGTCCGCGAGGTCCAGTGAGTTGTGGGTCTGCTCCAGCAGACACTCGAAGCGGGCCAGACAGTCGCCCTCCTCGCGGGTGACGACCTTCAGCGTGTCCTGGAGCTCCCCGTAGGCGAGATACGGCTCGTCGCGGCGCAGGTCGAAGTCGACGCCCGAGGCCCGCGCGATCGGGCCCGACACCCCGTACGCGTGCACGGTCTTGGCGGTCAGGACACCGACGTCACGGGTGCGGCCCCGGAAGATCTCGTTGCCGAGGACCAGCCTGTCGTAGACGTCCATCCGCGAACGGACCTGCGCGACCGCGTGCCTGGCGCGGTCCAGCCAGCCCGCGGGCAGGTCCTCCTTGAGACCGCCGACGCGGTTGAACATGAAGTGCATCCGGCCGCCGGAGATCTCCTCCATGACGGCCTGGAGCTCCTCGCGCTCCCGGAACGCGTGAAAGACCGGGGTGATGCCGCCCAGTTCGAGAGGGTAGGAGCCGAGGAACATCAGATGGTTGAGCATCCGGTTCAGCTCGGCCAGCAGGGTCCGGGTCCAGACGGCGCGCTCGGGCACCTCCATACCGAGCATGCGCTCGACGGCCATCACCACGCCGAGTTCGTTCGCGAAGGCCGACAGCCAGTCGTGGCGGTTGGCGAGCATGATGATCTGGCGGTAGTCGCGCGCCTCGAACAGCTTCTCGGCGCCCCGGTGCATATAGCCGATGACCGGCTCGGCCTGCCGGATCACCTCGCCGTCGAGCACCAGACGCAGTCGGAGCACACCGTGCGTCGAGGGGTGCTGGGGCCCGATGTTGAGCACCATGTCCGTGCTCTCGGCCGCGCCGCCGATGCCGACCGTCGTGCGGGTGGTCTCCGTCATGCGGGCCAGTCTCTCAGAGCCGTGCCGACCGGAACCATCAGCCAGCCGAAGTCCCCGAGGCCGCCCCGGGCGGTCAGTTCGGCGGCCTGGCCGGCGGTGGCGAGCGCGCGTACGTAGGAGGCGGGGTCGGCCGTGGCCAGGGAGAGCGGGGGGCGCTCGCCGCTGACGCCGAGGCGGTGCAGGGCCTCGCGCTGGCTCAGTACGAAGGCCTCCGCGCCCCCCGCGCCCTCCCTGCCCACCGCGCCCTCCTTGCCCCGGAGGCCGACCGCCGCCGCGCACGCGTCCAGCGCCACATGGGCGGTGATGTCGCCCCTGCCGTCCGGCACCGGGCGCACCTCACGGCCGCCGCGGAACCCGGTCAGCGTCCCGAACAGCGGCCGGTCCTCCCGTACGTGCGCGTAGTCGACGGCCACCGCCAGCCCCCGCTCCACCCCCGCGACGGCCGCGGCCCACGCCTCGTCCCGCGTACGGCCGATCTCCGCCCGCGCGCCCGGCTCGGCCATCGGCCACCACCGCGCGAGCCACGCCGCGTCCGAGCCCTCCACCGGATCGCCCGGCCGCTCCGTGCCGTCGGGGCCCACCAGGACGTAGCGCACCGTCCCGTCGGGCCCCCTCTCCGCGACGTCCACCGGCACGTTGTCCAGCCACTCGTTGGCGAACAGCAGCCCCCTGATCCCCTCCGGGGGCCTGTCGGTCCACTCCACACGGGGATCGAGTCCGGGCGGACGCGCGGCGAGTTCGACGGCGTACGGCCGTACCGCCAGCCCGTCCGGTACGGCGGCCAGGACCCCCGTCAGCAGTTCCCCGCGCCCCGCGCCCATGTCGACCAGGGCGATCTCGTCGGTCTCCAGCGCCTCGGCGGTCGCCACCAGGAGCCGTGCGACGGCCGCCGCGAAGAGCGGTGAGGTGTGCACGGAGGTGCGGAAGTGCCCGGCAGGCCCCTCAGGGCGCCGGTAGAAGCCCTCCGGGCCGTACAGCGCGCTCTCCATGGCCGCGGCCCATCCACGGGCCTCCAGCACGCCCCATGGAGCCCCCTCGGCCTCGTCGCGCTTACCGTCCTCATCCGTCACGGACCCAAGTCTCCACCTTGGGGAGTACGCGCCGACCGACCGGATCGGCCCTCCGGTTGACCCTTCTGCCTTGGTGGCGTCCCTACGCTGGGTTACGTGCAGCGTCTCTATGACTTTCTCCGTAGACACCCGACGGGCGTCGACAGCTTCTGGGCTGTGGTGCTCTTCGGGTTTTCCATGCTGTGGGTGGTCGTGGAGGCGGGTGCGGGCCGGGCGCCCGCGGCCTTGGCCGGGTTGATCGTTCTGGTGCTGTCGCTGACCGTCGCGCTGCGGCGTCGCGCTCCGGAGAAGATGCTCCTGGTCGTGGCCGGCCTGGGCGTGCTCCAGGTCCTGACGGACATCCGGCCGAACCCCGGCGACTTCGCCATGCTGGCGCTCATCTACACCGTCGCGGCCCGGGGCGGTCCGCGCTGGGCCACCCAGCTGGGGCTGATCGGCGGCCTCGCCGCCGCTCCGCTGGCCCAGCTCCGCTGGCCCACCACCGAGGCGAGCAGCAGCGGACAGTTCTTCCTGACCGTCGTGCTGGCCGTGCCCTTCGCGCTCGCCTGGGTGCTCGGCGACTCCGTCCGTACCCGCCGCGCCTACTTCGCCCAGCTGGAGGAGCGCGCCACCCGGCTGGAGAAGGAGC
Source organism: Streptomyces sp. NPDC058653 (assembly GCF_042716895.1). NCBI lineage: Bacteria > Bacillati > Actinomycetota > Actinomycetes > Kitasatosporales > Streptomycetaceae > Streptomyces > Streptomyces sp. NPDC058653. The sequence goes on from NZ_JBHXRM010000015.1 coordinate 102,983, forward strand.
GCGAGGCGCAGGCCAAGGTGGCGGTCGCCGCCGAGCGCGCGCGGATCGCCCGCGAGCTGCACGACGTCGTCGCGCACAACGTGTCGGTGATGGTCGTCCAGGCCGACGGTGCCGCCTACGTCCTGGACACCGCGCCCGAGCAGGCCAGGCAGGCTTTGGAGACCATCTCGGGCACCGGACGGCAGGCGCTGGCGGAGATGCGGCGGCTGCTCGGCGTGCTGCGGACCGGGGACGTCAAGGAGAGCGGCGAGTACGTGCCGCAGCCCGACGTCCAGCAGATAGAGGACCTCGTCGAGCAGGTGCGGTCGGCGGGGCTCGCCGTGGACTTCAAGGTCGAGGGCACCCCCCGCTCGCTGCCGAGCGGCGTGGAGCTGACCGCGTACCGGATCGTGCAGGAAGCCCTGACGAACAGCCGCAAGCACGGCGGACCCGATGTGGGAGCCAGCGTCCGTCTGGTCTACTTCGACGACGGGCTGGGACTTCTGGTGGAGGACGACGGGCGCGGCGCGGGCCATGATCTGTACGTGGACGGCGGCGCGGACGGCCGGGGCCACGGCCTCATCGGGATGCGCGAGCGCGTCGGCATGGTCGGTGGCACGCTCGACGCGGGGCCGCGGCCGGGGGGCGGCTTCCGGATCAGCGCGCTGCTGCCTCTGAAACCGGCGCACTGAACCGCGCCCGCCACCGCTGCTCCGAACCCGGCTCGACGACGGCCGGCTCCGACTGCGAACCACCTTCGACCGACCGACCGACCGACCACCGACCGAGCACCGACAGACCGACCACCCACCGACCGCCGGCCCCAACGGACAAGGAACCCGCCGATGTCGATCCGCGTGATGCTCGTCGACGACCAGGTGCTGCTCCGCACCGGTTTTCGCATGGTGCTGGCCGCTCAGCCGGACATGGAGGTCGTCGCGGAGGCGGGCGACGGCGCGGAGGCGATCGAGAATCTGCGCTCCACCTCCGTGGATGTCGTCCTCATGGACGTACGCATGCCCCGGCTCGACGGCGTGGAGGCGACCCGCCGGATCTGCGCGGAGCCCGGCGCGCCCAAGGTGCTCATCCTGACGACGTTCGACCTCGACGAGTACGCCTTCTCCGGGCTCAAGGCCGGTGCCAGCGGCTTCATGCTCAAGGACGTGCCGCCGTCCGAGCTGCTCAGCGCGATCCGCGCCGTGCACAGCGGTGACGCGGTCGTCGCCCCGTCCACGACACGGCGGCTGCTCGACCGCTTCTCGGCCATGCTGCCGAGCGGCCGGGAGAACAAGGCCGTCGCCGGCGCGCTGGACCGGCTGACCGGCCGTGAGCGTGAGGTCATGCTGCTCGTCGCCCAGGGGCTGTCGAACGGCGAGATCGCCGCGCGGCTCGTCCTCTCCGAGGCGACCGTGAAGACCCACGTGGGCCGCATCCTCACCAAACTCGGTCTGCGCGACCGCGTGCAGGTCGTGGTGCTCGCGTACGAGTCCGGGCTGGTGCGGGCCGGAGGCGGTGCCGTCTGATGCTCCTCTGGATCAACGGACCCTTCGGCGGCGGCAAGACGCAGACGGCGCACGAGATCGCGCGTCGGCTGCCGGGGAGCGTCATCTGCGATCCGGAGCGCGTCGGGTTCGGGCTGCACCGCATGCTGCCTCCCGCGCTGCGGGGCGACTTCCAGGACCTTCCCGCCTGGCGGCACGGGGTGCGCGAGGTGCTCGATCTGGTGCTGCGTGAGCACGACGGGACGGTGATCGCCCCCATGACCCTCGTGCACGACCGCTACTTCAAGGAGATCGTCGGCCGTCTGCGCGAGGAGGGCCACGACGTACGCCACTTCGCGCTGCTCGCCGAGCGTGAGACCGTCCTGAAGAGGCTCAGTGAGCGCGGGCTCGGGAGGGGACCCAGGCGGGAGAGCTTCGGCGTCGCCAAGCTGGACCACTGTCTGGAACGGCTGTCCCGGCCGGAGTTCGGCGAGCACATCCGTACGGACGACATGACGGTCCCCCAGGTCGCCGACACCGTCGCCGGGTCGGCGGGGCTGCGGCTCGCCCCGAACACCGACGGCGCCTTCCGCCACCGGCTGCGGCGCGCCTGGATCAGCGTCAAACACATCCGCTTCGACTGACCCCCAGGCCGTCTGACCCCCAGGCCGTCCGCGCGCCGTCTCCCCGACGCGCCTGTCATCGCAGCACACCCTCCAGGAAGTCGCTGCCCAGCCGGGCCACCAGCGTCACGTCCAGCTGGTGCAGCACGTAGCGCCCCCTGCGACGGGTCGTCAGCAGCCCCGCCCTGCGTATCACCGCCAGATGCCGGGACACCTCCGGCGCCGTTATCCCGTACGTGTCGGCCAGCTCGCTCGTCGTGTACGAACCCCGCGCGAGACTCCTGCACAGCCGCATCCGCATGGGGTGCGCGACCGCCTCTAGACGGAGCTTGACCGTCTCCACGGAGGGCGCCCCGCCCGTCGGCTCCGGACTGCCCACCGGATACTGCACGACGGGCTGCCAGCCGGGCGCGTGCAGCGCGAGCAGATGCGGCCAGCCGAAGGCGGTCGGCAGAAAGGTCAGCCCCGATCCGGCGGCGCTCGTGCTTCCCGAGGAGAGCTTGTCCACGACGACGGCGGTGCCCTCCCCGTTCTCCTGGAGACTCACGGCGGACGAGACGGCGGCGAGGGCTTCCGAGAGTCCCCTGCGCCGCAGCAGTTCGGTCTTGTGCCGGGCGTCGGCGGCCAGCTGGACCCGGACGCGCTGCCAGGTCTCGGCGAAGAACGCCTGGTCGCAGTCCTCCATCAGCCGCCGTATCCACGCCCGGACGGCCGGCGGGTCGGCCAGCATGCGCCGTACGAACGCGGACTGCCGGGGTCCGCGCGCCGCCGCCAGCTCCAGCGCGCGCTCCCGGGTGCGGGCGTCCACCAGCGGGGACGGGGCGCCCGTGTCGTACTGGCTGGCGCAGGAGATCTCCAGCGCCGCCGCCACATACCGCTCGTCCGGCATCCGGTCGAGGTCGTCCAGCTCCTCCGCCAGCGTCTCGCGGGGACGGGCGGGCAGCAGGATGTCCGAGCGGGTGGACCGCCACAGGAAATCCGCCTCGTGCAGCCGGTCGGCCAGCTCCGGCTTGAGCGCGGCCGAGGTGGAGGTGACCCAGCCGTGGAGCCGGGCGTGGTGCCCGGGCTCGGACAGCGCGTGCAGGGCTGCGGCCAGTTCGGCGAGCGGGGACGGTCCGAAGACGATCCGCTCCTGGGGCAGCCCTGTGATGTCGATGGTCACGCTCATGCGTCCATGCTGCACGCCGCCACTGACAGCGGGGCCGACGATTGACGGCGCCCGTCAATCGACGGGCCGGTGCGGGCCCGGCGACCGCCCCCGGCGCGCCGGTCAGGCCGGCCCGTGACCGGCCCCGGACTCCTCCTTCACACGGGCCATGAACTCGCCCACGGCCCGCCGGACGTCGTCCGCCGTCCACTCCAGTCCGTCCTCCGCCACCGTCACCTCGGTCACCGAGACGCCCGGCGGACCGGAGCCCGAGTCGAACCAGCGGCGGAAGAGCGACACCCCGCTCTCCTCGGCCTGCCGCACGGCCGCCTCGTTCAGCACCCGCGCGTCGTAAGGAAGCCAGACCTGGAACTGGTGGGTGTGCGGCCGGCGGGGATGCACCCGGAACCAGGGCGCGACCGGCCCTGCCCCCGACTCCGCGAACGCGTCCGCCAGCGCCGCCGCGACCACGCGCGCGTGGGCGACGTACGACGGCAGCCGTGGCAGCTCCCGCTCCAGCCCGAGCAGCGCGGACAGCGCCGCCGGAAACTGCTGGAAGACCTGTCCTCCGTACCGATGCCGCCACACCCGTGCCTCCTCGACGAGCGTCGAGGACCCCACGAGCACCGCTCCGGACATCGCGCCGAGCGACTTGTAGAAGGACACGTACACGCTGTCCGCGAGCCCCGCGATCTCCTCCAGCGGGCGGCCGAAGTGCGTCACGCTCTCCCACAGCCGCGCGCCGTCGAAGTGCACCACCGCGTCGCGCTCGCGCGCCGCCGCCACCACGGCGACGAGCTCGTCCCACGCCGGCAGTACGAACCCCGCGTCACGCAGCGGCAGTTCGAGCATCAGGGTGCCGAACGGCTCGTCCGTGTCCTGGATCTCCTCGGCCGTCGGCAGCCGGGGCTCGGACGTCGGATGGATCGTACGGAGCCCGCTCACCACCGGCAGGGCGCCGCCCTCGTGCACCTCCGGGTGCGCCATCGGGTGCAGGGCCACGGTCGCGTTGCCGGTGCGCCCGGCCCAGCACCGCAGTGCCACCTGCTGCGCCATCGTGCCGGTCGGGAAGAACGCGGCGGCCGGGAAGCCGAGGAGGGCCGCGACCCGGCTCTCCAGCTCGGCCACGACCCCGTTCCCGTACACGTCCGCCCACTCGTCGAGGTCGTAGACCGACGACGCGTCGGCCGCCAGCGCGGCCAGTTGTTCCCCGACGGGACGGTCGGCGTGGCCCCGCCAGAGAATCCGTTCCGAGGCGTGCCAGGCGGCCAGCCGCCGCCGTCGTTCGTCCTGCTCGCTCGTGTCTCCCATGGGCCGATCATCGTCCACGAGGCCCGCTCCGCCCAGTGCTTTTACCAGGGACGCCCGCACCCTGTAAACAGTCGGGGAATGCCACGAATCGCTGGCGTAGCATGGCGAGAAATCGTCCGGTACCCGTCGCGGACTGGAACGGAAGGCCCCGCCGCGTGAACGCATCAGCAGTCCCCCTCGATCCTCGTGACCCACGGGACAGGCCCGCCAGGCTCACGGTCGGAGTCGTCGGTTCCGGTCGTGTGGGACCGGCGCTCGCGGCCTCTCTCCGCCTCGCCGGCCACCGCCCGGTCGCCGCGTCGGGCGTCTCCGACGCCTCTGTACGGAGGGCGGCCGTCCTGCTGCCCGAGGTGCCCCTCGTGACACCCGCCGAAGTGCTCGCCCGCGCGGAGCTGGTGCTGCTGACCGTTCCGGACGACGCGCTGCCGGGTCTGGTCGAAGGGCTCGCCGAGACCGGCGCCGTCCGTCCGGGACAACTGCTGGTCCACACGTCGGGGCGGTACGGCACGAAGGTGCTCGCGCCCGCGCTGCACGCGGGCGCGCTCCCGCTCGCGCTCCACCCCGCGATGACGTTCACGGGTACCTCCGTGGACGTCCAGCGGCTGGCGGGCTGCTCCTTCGGGGTCACGGCCCCCGACGAACTGCGGCTGGCCGCCGAGGCGTTGGTCATCGAGATGGGCGGCGAGCCCGAGTGGGTCGAGGAGGACGCCCGCCCGCTCTACCACGCGGCCCTGGCGCTCGGCGCGAACCACCTGGTCACCCTTGTCGCCCAGGCGATGGAGCTGCTGGCCAAGGCGGGGGTCGGGGCGCCGGACAGGATGCTCGGCCCGCTCCTCGGCGCCGCCCTCGACAACGCGCTGCGCTCCGGCGACGCGGCCCTCACCGGCCCCGTGGCGCGCGGTGACGCGGGCACCGTCGCGGCGCACGTCGCGGAGCTGCGGGAGCACGCGCCCGCCGCCGTGCCCGGCTATCTGGCGATGGCCCGTACGACGGCCGACCGGGCGCTCGCCCACGGTCTGCTCAAGCCGGAGCTGGCCGAGGACCTGCTGGACGTCCTGGCCGACGGCGGCCACCGGCCGGGGAGCGACCGATGAGCCTCGAACTGGCGTCCACGCGCGCGGAGCTGGACGGGCTGCTCGCCCGGCACGGCCACGCGCGGACGGCTGCGGCCGAGGGAGCCCCGGCCCCCCGTACCGCCGTCGTCATGACCATGGGCGCCCTCCACGACGGTCACGCCGCACTCGTACGAGCCGCCCGCCGGCACGTCGGCCGGGCCGGCTTCGTCGTCGTCACTGTCTTCGTCAACCCGCTCCAGTTCGGCGCGAACGAGGACCTGGACCGCTATCCCCGGACGCTCGAATCGGACCTGAGGACGGCCGGGGCGGCAGGGGCCGACGCCGTGTTCGCGCCGTCCGCCGACGAGGTCTACCCCGGCGGCGCGCCCCAGGTGCGGATCTCCGCCGGGCCCATGGGGGAGCGCCTCGAAGGCGCCGTACGTCCCGGGCACTTCGACGGCATGCTCACCGTCGTCGCGAAACTGCTGCACCTCACCCGTCCCGACATCGCCTTCTACGGACAGAAGGACGCGCAGCAGCTCGCGCTGATCCGGCGGATGGCCCGTGACCTGAACTTCCCCGTCGAGATCGTCGGCGTGCCGACCGTCCGTGAGGACGACGGGCTCGCCCTCTCCAGCCGTAACCGCTACCTCTCCGCCGCCGAGCGCAGGACCGCGCTCACCCTCTCCCGCGCGCTCTTCGCCGCGAGCGACCGCCTCGGCGCCCAGAACGCGCTGCGCGCCCGCGCGGAGTCGGCGCCGACCTCCACGACACGGGCCGCCGCCCTCTCGGCGCTCGGCGAGGCCCGCGCCGCCGCCGACAGCCACGCGGTGGCCAACGCCGCCTCCGGTACGCCGCGGACGGGGGCCTGCGGCGCGCACGCCGTACGGTCCGCCGCCCGCGTCGTCCTCGACCAGGCGGTCAGGGACAGCGCGTCCTTCACGCTCGACTACCTCGCCCTCGTGGATCCCGCCGACTTCACCGAGGTCCCCGACGATCACACCGGCGAGGCGATCCTCGCCGTGGCCGCGCGGGTCGGCCGGACGCGGCTGATCGACAACATCCCCCTGACGTTCGGAGCCTCCCAGTGACCGCCGAGCCCATACGGGAGTCGGGCCCCGCCCGCCCGCCCGGCATCCAGCTCACGGCGCCCGTGCCGGGCTGGTCCGTCGACGCAGACGTGGTCGTGGTCGGCTCCGGGGTCGCCGGGCTCACCACGGCGCTGCGCTGCACGGCGGCCGGTCTCAGGACGGTCGTCGTCACCAAGGCCCGCCTGGACGACGGCTCCACCCGCTGGGCGCAGGGCGGCATCGCCGCGGCGCTCGGTGAGGGCGACACCCCCGAGCAGCACCTGAGCGACACCCTCGTGGCGGGCGCCGGCCTCTGCGACGAGGAGGCCGTACGCACCCTGGTCACGGAGGGGCCCGACGCCGTACGCCGGCTGATCGGGACGGGCGCGCGGTTCGACACGTCGGCGGCGGGCGAGCTCCAGCTGACCCGCGAGGGCGGCCACCACCGTCGCCGTATCGCCCACGCGGGAGGCGACGCGACCGGCGCGGAGATCTCCCGCGCCCTGGTCGACGCCGTGCGCGACGCGGCCCTTCGGACCGTCGAGAACGCGCTGGTGCTCGACCTCCTTACGGATGAGCACGGCAACACCTGCGGCGTCACCCTCCATGTGATGGGCGAGGGCCAGCACGACGGTGTCGGCGCCGTCCGCGCCCCCGCCGTCGTCCTGGCCACCGGCGGCATGGGCCAGGTCTTCTCCGCGACGACCAATCCGCCCGTCTCCACCGGCGACGGCGTGGCGCTCGCGCTGCGCGCCGGCGCGGAGGTCTCCGACCTCGAATTCGTCCAGTTCCACCCGACGGTGCTCTTCCTCGGGGCCGGGGCGGAGGGCCAGCAGCCGCTGGTCTCCGAGGCGGTACGGGGCGAGGGCGCCCATCTCGTGGACGCCGACGGTGTCCGCTTCATGCTCGACCAGCACGAACTGGCCGAGCTGGCGCCCCGCGACATCGTCGCCAAGGGCATCACGCGCCGGATGCGGGAGCAGGGCGTCGACCACATGTATCTGGACGCCAGGCACTTCGGCGCCGAGATGTGGGCCACCCGCTTCCCCACCATCCTCGCCGCCTGCCGGTCCCACGGCATCGACCCGGTCACCGAGCCCGTCCCGGTCGCGCCCGCCGCGCACTACGCGTCCGGCGGCGTCCGCACGGACCTGCGCGGCCGTACGACCGTGCCGGGCCTCTACGCCTGCGGCGAGGTGGCCTGCACGGGCGTCCACGGCGCCAACCGGCTGGCCTCCAACTCCCTCCTCGAAGGCCTCGTCTTCGCCGAGCGCATCGCGGCCGACATCGCCGCCGTCGCGGGGGGCCGCCGCCCCACCGCGTCGGCCGACGCCAAGCCCGCGGCTGCGACGGCCGACGCCAAGCCCGCGGCTGCGACGGCCGACGCCCGGCCCGCGGCCGCGTCGGCCGGGTCCGCGGCGCTCCTGCCGCTCATCGCGCCCGAGGCGCGCCTCACGATCCAGCGGATCATGTCCGAGGGCGCCGGGGTCCTCAGGTCCGCGACCAGTCTGGGCGTGGCCGCCGAGGCACTGGAGGCCGTGTTCCAGGACGCCCTGAACCCGACGGACCCGGCTCACCTCGGCAAACCCGTCGAGCCGGGCGTCGAGTCGTGGGAGACCTCCAACCTCCTCTGCGTCGCCCGCGTCCTCGTGGCCGCGGCCCTGGAGCGCGCGGAGACCCGGGGCTGCCACTGGCGCGAGGACTTCCCCGAGCGGGACGAGGCCGACTGGCGCCGCCATCTCGTCGTACGCCTCGGCACGGGCCGTGCCCTGGAGCTGAGCCGGACCGACACCCCCGTATTTCCCGCCGTACACACCCCGTAGATCTCTCCGTCCCCCAGGGAGCCGTTACCGTGAGCACGCCCGAAGACAGTCCGCGCCCCGAGGCCGTGGACGTACCGCTCATCCAGATCGGCGCCCCGGCGTCCGCCGCGGGGGGTTGCGGCGACGGCTGCGGCTGTTCCGACGGGGAGGAATCGCTGGAGTGCGGTCTGGACCCCGCGCTCGCCGAGCTGCTGGCCGAGGCGGGACTCGACCCCGTCCAGGTCGAGGACATCGCGCACGTCGCCATCGGTGAGGACCTCGACCACGGCCTGGACGTGACGAGCGTGGCGACCGTCCCCGCCGACGCCGTCGCCACCGGCGACTTCACCGCCCGCAAGAGCGGTACGGTCGCCGGGCTGCGCGTTGCCGAGGCCGTGCTCTCCATCGTCTGTACGGAGGACTTCGAGGTCGAGAGGCACGTCGAGGACGGCGCCCGCGTCGAGGCCGGCGACACGCTCCTGAGCGTCACCACCCGCACCCGTGACCTGCTCACCGGGGAGCGCAGCGCGCTCAACCTCCTGTGCCGGCTCTCCGGTATCGCGACGGCCACGCGCGCGTGGGCCGACGCGCTCGAAGGCACCGGCGCGAAGGTGCGCGACACCCGTAAGACGACACCGGGTCTGCGCGCCCTGGAGAAGTACGCCGTGCGCTGCGGCGGGGGAGTCAACCACCGGATGTCGCTTTCCGACGCGGCGCTCGTCAAGGACAACCACGTGGTCGCGGCGGGCGGGGTCGCGCAGGCGTTCAAGGCCGTACGGGAGCGGTTCCCGGACCTGGCGATCGAGGTCGAGACCGACACGCTGGAGCAGGTCCGCGAGGTCCTGGACGCGGGGGCCGATCTGATCCTGCTGGACAACTTCACCCCGGCCGAGACGGCCGAGGCGGTCACGCTCGTCGCCGGCCGCGCGCTGCTGGAGTCGTCCGGCACGCTCTCCTTGGAGAACGCCCGCGCGTACGCCGAGACCGGCGTCGACTATCTCGCCGTCGGCGCCCTCACACACTCCGCCCCGATCCTCGACATCGGTCTCGACCTGCGTGAGGCGGCTGTCTGATGCTGCTCACCATCGACGTCGGCAACACGCACACCGTGCTCGGTCTGTTCGACGGCGAGGAGATCGTCGAACACTGGCGCGTCTCCACCGACGCGCGCCGGACGGCCGACGAACTGGCCGTCCTCCTCCAGGGACTCATGGGGATGCACCCGCTGCTCGGCGAGGAGCTGGGCGACGGCGTCGAGGGCATCGCGATCTGCTCCACCGTGCCCTCCGTCCTGCACGAGCTGCGCGAGGTCACCCGCCGCTACTACGGAGACGTGCCCGCCGTCCTGGTCGAGCCCGGCATCAAGACCGGCGTACCGATCCTCGTGGACAACCCCAAGGAGGTAGGCGCCGACCGGATCATCAACTCGGTCGCCGCCGTCGAGCTGTACGGCGGCCCGGCCGTGGTCGTGGACTTCGGCACGGCCACGACGTTCGACGCGGTCAGCGCGCGCGGGGAGTACACCGGCGGGGTCATCGCGCCCGGCATCGAGATCTCCGTCGAGGCGCTCGGCATAAGGGGCGCCCAGCTGCGCAAGATCGAGCTGGCGAGGCCGCGCAGCGTGATCGGCAAGAACACCGTCGAGGCGATGCAGTCGGGCATCGTGTACGGGTTCGCGGGCCAGGTCGACGGGGTCGTGACACGGATGGCGCGCGAGCTGGCCGACGACCCGGGCGATGTGACCGTGATCGCGACCGGCGGCCTGGCGCCGATCATCCTCGGCGAGGCCACGGTGATCGACGAGCACGAGCCGTGGCTGACCCTGATCGGGCTGCGACTGGTGTACGAGCGGAACGTGGCCCGGATGTAGCTCCGGGCCGGTTCGGGATCGGGCGCCGGGCGGCCGGGAGAGGGCCCGTCCGGCGGTCGAGCCGCAGGTGGCGACGGAGATCCCGGCGCGCCGCAGCCGTCGCGTTTAGACGATTTTGTGCGATTCGTGAGTATCGTCACCCCATGCCCACGCCCTACGGATCCCGCGGCGGCATGGCGTTCGGCGCAGACGAATTGCGTGTGCTCCGAGGCGCCCTCGCCGTGGCCCTCCACCCCGTCCCCCTTCCCGACGAGGACGTCCAGGCGTGCCTGCGGCTCGCCGAGTCCGTGGACGAGGCGGTCCGCGAGGCCGGCCGGCTGCGCGCGTTCCTCCTCGCCGATCTCTCCCGCTACCGCGCCGCGCTTCCCGGCTCGGCCGCCGGCTATCTGGAGCTCCTCCAGGACGCCCTGGCCGCCGGGTACGACCCCCGCCCGGAGGACCTCATGGCTCTGCGCACCCTGCGCGCCGCACCCGTCGCCGCCGCGCTGCTCGACCACTGTCAGCGGGCCACCGAGAACTCCGTACGGGCCCGCCTCGCCGGCCGCTCGCCCGGGGCCCCCGCGCCCCGTACCCGGCTGCTCGCGCTCCAGGGGGGCCGTGCCTCGGCCGACGACCCGCAGCGGCCGAAGGAGGACCCGGGAAAGGGGTCAGGGAAGGAGCCCGGCAAGGAGCCGAGGAAGGTGCCGGGGAAGCAGCCCGCGTCGCCGCGCCCGGCGGCGCCCGGGCGTCCCGCCACCGAACGCCCCATGCCCAAGCCGTCCGAGGTCTTTCCGCCGCGCCGCAAGCCCGCGCCCCCACCGGAGCGGCGGGCCGCCGGATAGCTACTCTGGGGCCATGGACTACGTATCCGCTCTCCTGCCTCCCGTGGTGATGGCCGCCTTCTTCATCGGCCTGGTCGTGACGATCGTCAAGAGCCAGGGCGGCGACAACAAGACGAAGGAGGACGCGGCCGTGGACGCGGCGATCGCCCGCGCGGAGGCCGTGGAACAGCAGGGCAGGCCCTCCGGCGCCTGACGGCGGCGGGGCCGACGATCAGGACGTACGACTTCCGTGAGGTCGTACGTCCTTTTGTAACGTCAATAGCCGACCATTCGGACATCTCGCACTATGGTGACGATGTGCCCCGTCAATTGGGAGACCTGGAAGACGCCGTCATGAGCCGCGTCTGGGAATGGAACCGTCCGGTCACCGTCAGGGAAGTCCTGGAAGACCTTCAGCGGGAACGGTCCATCGCCTACACGACCGTCATGACCGTAATGGACAATCTCCATCAGAAGGGCTGGGTACGCAGGGAAGTCGACGGCCGCGCCTATAGATATATGGCGGTCTCCACACGCGCCGCCTACGCGGCCGCGCTGATGAACGAAGCGTGGTCCAAGAGTGACAACCCGGCGGCCGCTCTTGTCGCCTTCTTCGGGATGATGTCGCCGGCGCAGCGCGAAGCCCTGGAGGACGCGGTCCGTATGGTCAGCGGCGACCGGGCGGAAGCCGCCGGGGAAGGTCCCGGGGAAGACGCGTCGGAGGCGGCGCCGGAAGGCCCGCCGGAAGCGAACCCCGAAGTGGCCGGCGAAGTGTCGGCCGAAGTGCCGCCCGAAGTGCGTCCCGAAGTCCCCGCCGAGGGCGCCGACCGAGAGCATCCCGCCGGGCGATAGCGTCCAGTCATGTCCTCCGAGGTTCGAGAAGTCGATGCAAATGCCATCACCGTCCGGCGTGCCAGGACGAGCGATGTGTCCGCCGTCCGTCGTCTCCTCGACCCGTACGTGCGCGACGGCATCCTGCTCGACAAAGCGACGGTGACCCTTTACGAGGACATCCAGGAGTTCTGGGTCGCCGAACGGGACGACGACGCGACGGTCGTCGGATGCGGCGCACTCCATGTCATGTGGGAAGACCTCGCCGAAGTGCGCACACTCGCGGTGGATCCCCGCTTCCGGGGCACCGGCATCGGGCGGCATGTGCTCGACAAGTTGTTGCGGACCGCCCGGTGGCTCGGGGTGCGGCGCGTATTCTGTCTGACCTTCGAAGTCGACTTCTTCATCAAGCACGGCTTCGTGGAGATCGGCGAGACTCCTGTCGACGGAGATGTCTACAGTGAGCTGCTGCGTTCCTATGACGAGGGTGTCGCCGAGTTCCTCGGTCTCGAACGGGTGAAGCCGAACACCTTGGGTAACAGCCGGATGCTTCTGCACCTCTGAGCGGCGGAAGAACCCGGAACCCTATGTCCGAATCGCGCACGTTTCCCGTGTTCTTGTGCTACTGAACCTCTGCCGAGGGTTTGTGTTTTCCTGAGAAAAGCGGTTTCCTTTCGGCGTACTGCATTTTCGATGAAAGGAAATCCGGTGGCACAGAAGGTTCAGGTCCTTCTTGTTGACGACCTCGACGGTGGCGAGGCGGACGAGACCGTCACGTTCGCGCTGGACGGCAAGACCTACGAGATCGACCTCACGAACGCGAATGCGGACAAGCTTCGTGGGCTGCTCGACCCGTACACCAAGAGTGGCCGTCGCACCGGTGGCCGCGCCGCCGGTGGCCGTGGCAAGGGCCGCGCCGCCGCGGGTGGGAACAAGGACACCGCGGAAATTCGCAAGTGGGCCAAGGAGAACGGCTACAGCGTCAACGATCGCGGTCGTGTTCCGGCCGAGATCCGCGAAGCCTACGAGAAGGCCAACGGCTGAGATTTCGTACGCGCCGATTCTCCACGAAGCAATCGGGCGCGGTGGCACTCCGAGGCCGCCGTGTCCACGAGTCGAACGAGATCGGGGACATCCCCACCCCTGTCCCCGAGTCCGGCACCGCCTCCCGGTCCGTGTCCGAAATGAGTGAGGGCCGGCAGTGTCGGCTCCACCTCGCGTCCAGGCTCGGGGGGCCGCAGCCAGACGGCGGCCCCCTGCTCCGTCCCCGGGCCCCCGCCCCCCGCACCGCCGGCGTCCCGCGGCGCGGCTGCCGTCGGACCCCTGGGACCCCCGCGACACCATGGCCCGTCCGGGTTTCCGGGAGGCTCGGGAGCGGTCACCCGGCCCCCGGCGCCCACCGCCGTCAGATCGAGCCCGACGCCGCCCCATTCCAGCCAGTCGAGCAGCCCCGGCAATTCGTCGGCGGCGCCCGCGCCCACCAGCAGCCGCGTCCGGCCCTCCACGAGAGCCACCGGCCCCGTCCCGGCAGGGCCGATCCGCCGCAGCACCGCGGCGCCCGCGTCGGCCGGCAGCTCCAGAACGTCGAAGCGCAGCCCGGTCAGCAGAGCCACGGGCGGCCCCGCCACCGCGGCCCAGCCCAGCCTCCGCTCGTACCAGAGGGCGCCGCCGCCTTCGACCGGCAGCGGCGCGCGGGGGGACGGAACGGGGAGAGCCATGTTCCGACCAACTCCCCGCCCCGGCATTGAGTTACGCAGAGTCGATGTCCGCTCGCTCTGCGTCGCCGCTTCGGGGGCGTGCGGAAGCATTCGGGAGTGCAAGGGTGTTCGCCCGTAGCGGAGCGAACGGGGGTGCGCCGCATGGACTGTCAGTCCTTACGGGTAAGACATTCCTAGTGGGGAGGGGCGACACGCGGTCCTGGACGTCTCACGTTCGCCATCGGCGTACCGATAGCGGGGGTATCTGTCTGGCCTGCGGGAACATCGTCTCGCACCATCAGGTTGGAGCAGGTGTCGGCTGTTCGTGAGGAAAGTTCGCCGCCGACGGCGGGGTGATCACGGCGGATGTCGGCAGTTGGAATGAGCGGTCCCCGCTTGCGGGACTAAGCTGCGGAAGGACAGGGAGGGGACCGACCCCTTTACTGCCTGACCGCTCTGAGGAGCGATTAACGATGTTCGAGAGGTTCACCGACCGCGCGCGGCGGGTTGTCGTCCTGGCTCAGGAAGAAGCCCGGATGCTCAACCACAACTACATCGGCACCGAGCACATCCTCCTGGGCCTTATCCACGAGGGTGAGGGTGTCGCCGCTAAGGCCCTGGAGAGCCTCGGGATTTCGCTCGAGGCGGTCCGCCAGCAGGTGGAGGAGATCATCGGGCAGGGCCAGCAGGCTCCGTCCGGCCACATCCCCTTCACGCCCCGTGCCAAGAAGGTCCTGGAGCTGTCGCTCCGCGAGGCCCTTCAGCTCGGCCACAACTACATCGGCACCGAGCACATCCTGCTCGGCCTGATCCGCGAGGGCGAGGGCGTCGCCGCCCAGGTCCTCGTGAAGCTGGGCGCCGATCTGAACCGGGTGCGGCAGCAGGTCATCCAGCTGCTCTCCGGCTACCAGGGCAAGGAGGCCGCCACCGCCGGCGGCCCGGCCGAGGGCACGCCCTCGACCTCCCTCGTCCTGGACCAGTTCGGCAGGAATCTCACCCAGGCAGCTCGTGAGTCCAAGCTCGACCCGGTCATCGGGCGCGAGAAGGAGATCGAGCGGGTCATGCAGGTGCTTTCCCGCCGTACGAAGAACAACCCGGTCCTCATCGGCGAGCCCGGCGTCGGCAAGACGGCGGTCGTCGAGGGACTGGCGCAGGCCATCGTCAAGGGCGAGGTGCCCGAGACCCTCAAGGACAAGCACCTCTACACCCTGGACCTCGGCGCCCTGGTCGCGGGCTCCCGCTACCGAGGTGACTTCGAGGAGCGCCTGAAGAAGGTCCTCAAGGAGATCCGCACCCGCGGCGACATCATCCTGTTCATCGACGAGCTCCACACCCTGGTGGGTGCGGGCGCCGCCGAGGGCGCGATCGACGCGGCTTCGATCCTGAAGCCGATGCTCGCCCGTGGAGAGCTCCAGACCATCGGCGCGACGACCCTCGACGAGTACCGCAAGCACCTGGAGAAGGACGCCGCGCTGGAGCGCCGCTTCCAGCCGATCCAGGTCGCCGAGCCGTCGCTGCCCCACACGATCGAGATTCTCAAGGGTCTGCGCGACCGTTACGAGGCGCACCACCGCGTGTCCATCACGGACTCCGCGCTGGTCGCCGCCGCGACGCTCGCCGACCGGTACATCTCCGACCGCTTCCTGCCGGACAAGGCGATCGACCTGATCGACGAGGCCGGCTCACGGATGCGTATCCGCCGGATGACCGCTCCGCCGGACCTCCGCGAGTTCGACGAGAAGATCGCGAACGTCCGCCGTGACAAGGAGTCGGCCATCGACTCCCAGGACTTCGAGAAGGCAGCGTCGCTCCGCGACAAGGAGAAGCAGCTGCTGGCCGCGAAGACCAAGCGGGAGAAGGAGTGGAAGGCCGGCGACATGGATGTCGTCGCCGAGGTGGACGAGGAGCTGATCGCCGAGGTCCTGGCGACCGCCACGGGCATCCCGGTCTTCAAGCTCACCGAGGAGGAGTCCTCGCGGCTGCTCCGTATGGAGGACGAGCTCCACAAGCGGGTCATCGGCCAGAAGGACGCCATCAAGGCGCTCTCCCAGGCGATCAGGCGTACGCGTGCGGGTCTGAAGGACCCCAAGCGTCCCGGTGGCTCGTTCATCTTCGCCGGCCCGTCCGGAGTCGGTAAGACGGAGCTCTCCAAGACGCTCGCCGAATTCCTCTTCGGCGACGAGGACGCGCTGATCTCCCTCGACATGTCGGAGTTCAGCGAGAAGCACACGGTTTCGCGTCTCTTCGGTTCTCCCCCCGGATACGTGGGGTACGAAGAGGGCGGCCAGCTCACCGAGAAGGTGCGCCGGAAGCCGTTCTCCGTCGTCCTCTTCGACGAGGTCGAGAAGGCCCACCCCGATATCTTCAATTCCCTTCTGCAGATCCTGGAGGACGGTCGGCTGACCGACTCCCAGGGCCGGGTCGTGGACTTCAAGAACACGGTCATCATCATGACGACCAACCTCGGGACCAGGGACATCTCCAAGGGGTTCAACCTGGGCTTCGCCGCCCAGGGCGACACGAAGTCCAACTACGAGCGGATGAAGAACAAGGTCAACGAGGAGCTCAAGCAGCACTTCCGGCCCGAGTTCCTCAACCGTGTGGACGACACCGTCGTCTTCCACCAGCTGACCGAGGAAGACATCATCCAGATCGTCGACCTCATGGTGCACAAGGTGGACGAGCGCCTGAAGGACCGGGACATGGGCCTTGAGCTCAGCCCGAGCGCCAAGGCGCTGCTCGCCAAGAGGGGTTACGACCCCGTTCTGGGCGCCCGGCCGCTGCGCCGGACGATCCAGCGCGAGATTGAGGACATCCTCTCCGAGAAGATCCTCTTCGGTGAGCTGCGCCCCGGTCACATCGTGGTCGTGGACACCGAGGGCGAGGGCGAGGAGAAGAAGTTCAGCTTCCGCGGCGAGGAGAAGTCGGCGCTGCCCGACGTCCCGCCGATCGAGCAGGCGGCCGGCGGCGGCGCCGGTCCGAACCTGACGAAGGAAGCGTAGCGGGAGACCAGCCCACGCTGAGGCGAGGCTGAGCCCAGCCCAGAGGGGTGGCCCGGGACCGTAACTGGTCCCGGGCCACCCCTCCGTCGTGTTCCGGGACGGCTCCGTGGTGGCTCCGGGACAGCTCCGTGGCGGCTCCGTCCGGGCCTCCTGGCGGCCCCGGTCGTGACAAGCAGCACACCCCTTTCCGGGCCTACGGTCAGGAATAGTGGTGAACCGGGTGATTCCGGCGGGACCTTCGGAAAGGTCCGCCTCGGGACCTTGGTCCCGACGCCCCGGGACCGGGATACGGCCTGCCGGCACATGGGGCGCACGCCCCTCTGACGTGCGAGTAAACGGTATTTAATGCGGACATTTCGGATCAGGCCAAGGGGATGCTTCAGGTAGTCAAGGGGTCGAGTTACCGGTGCGGCGGCTACGACGACATGTCGTAGATGGGCTGTTTGGGGTGTGATGGGCGGTCGGGTTACCAAGGGATGGCACGCCAGCTCCCGGTGCTCCGAGCGCCGGGTCCATTGATGCCCGGAGGTTTCTCAATGTC
This sequence comes from Streptomyces sp. NPDC058653, assembly GCF_042716895.1. Taxonomy (NCBI): domain Bacteria; kingdom Bacillati; phylum Actinomycetota; class Actinomycetes; order Kitasatosporales; family Streptomycetaceae; genus Streptomyces; species Streptomyces sp. NPDC058653. Next base: position 120,192 of record NZ_JBHXRM010000015.1, read on the forward strand.
GCAGCGCACCACGCCCCGCCAGTCCACTCTCCGTACCCGTGCCGCCATCCTGGCCGCCGGACTCGGAGTGACGACGGCGCTCGGAGCGGGGGTCGCGTTCGCCGCGAACAGCAGCGGCGACGCGGGCACCACCCACGCGACCGCCGCCGCGTCCGTCGAGAAGAAGGCCGCCACCGAGAAGGCGAGCGTCACCAAGGCCGCCGACAAGGCCAAGGCCAAGAAGTCGCCGACCTGGGGCAAGCCCGTCTCCAAGTACGAGCTGAGCGCCGGCTTCGGCATCGGCGGCGGCAGGTGGGCCCACAAGCACTCCGGCCAGGACTTCGCCGTCCCCGTCGGCACGAACGTGAAGGCCGCGCACGACGGCACCGTCGTGAAGGCCGGGCCCAACGGCGCCGGTGACGGTCCCGCGTACGGCAACGCGATAGTCATCAAGCACGGCACGAAGAACGCGAAGTACACCCAGTACGCCCACCTGTCCAAGGTGAAGGTGCACATCGGCCAGAAGGTCGACAAGGGCGAGAGCATCGCGCTCTCCGGCAACACCGGCAATTCGAGCGGCCCGCACCTGCACTTCGAGGTCCGTACGACCCCGAACTACGGCAGCGCGCTCAACCCGCTGACCTTCCTGCGCGCCGCTGACGTCACTGTGTGACGCGGGTCAGTCGTTGGCCTGAACCAGCAGATCGATGGCGACCCCGAGGATGGCTTCCCGCTTCTCCTCGGGGTCGCCTTCGACGTCCGTGAGGGCGAGCATGCCGGCATGCATCGTGAAGATCGCGGTGAAGCAGCGCACCCGGTCGGACATCGAGCCGCCGGGCTCGTTGAGCAGCTCCATCAGCCGCAGCATGCGGCCCTTGAAGGTCTCTCCCACGCTCAGGTCGCGCATCGTCGCCTGGTTTTCCTGCATGAAGCGGAAGAGGGGCGCGGCGGCGCCGAGCGCGTCGCTGTAGCGCCGTAGGAGGTCCTTCTTCACCTCCAGGGTCCTCGGCTGGGTCTCGCCCCAGACGATCAGGTCGTCGATCGGCCGGGCCAGATCCTGGAAGAGGCTGACCACGATGTCTTCCTTGGTCTTGAAGTGGTAGTAGAGAGCGGCCTTGGTCACATCCAGGTGCTCGGCGATCTCGCGGAGCGAGGTCTTCTCGTAGCCCTGCTCGGCGAAGAGTTCCAGCGCTACGTCCTGGATGCGCTGGCGGGTGTCGCCCCGACGCGGCTGCGCTGTGCTGCCCATGACTGCTCTCCCGAAAATTACTTACTTGACGACCGGCAAGTGACAGGTCTACTTTCCCCAGTGTACTTAGCTTGCCGGTCGGCAAGTAAGTAGTGAGGCGCCGGCAGAACCAGAGAAGAGACCAGGAAACAGGGGAGTGGGGGCCATGTCGCTCGACGCGGTGGGGTCGGAACAGAAGAAGAAGGCTGAGCCACAGCCGCGCAGCGTGCGGGTGGTCCTGCTCGCGCTCATGATCGCGATGCTGCTCGCCATGCTGGACAACATGATCGTCGGCACCGCGATGCCGACCATCGTCGGCGAACTGGGTGGTCTGGAACACCTGTCCTGGGTGGTCACCGCGTACACGCTCGCCACCGCCGCCTCGACCCCGATCTGGGGCAAGATCGGCGACATGTACGGGCGGAAGAACATCTTCCTGCTCTCCATCGTCATCTTCCTCATCGGCTCCGCGCTCAGCGGCATGGCCCAGGACATGGGGCAGCTCATCGGCTTCCGTGCCATCCAGGGCCTGGGCGCCGGCGGACTCATGGTCGGCGTCATGGCGATCATCGGTGACCTCATACCGCCCCGTGAGCGCGGCAAGTACCAGGGCATGATGGCCGGCGTGATGGCCCTCGCCATGATCGGCGGACCGCTGGTCGGCGGCACCATCACCGACCACCTCGGCTGGCGCTGGAGCTTCTACATCAACCTGCCGCTCGGCGCCGTCGCCCTCGCGATGATCGTGACCGTGCTGCACCTGCCCGTGGTCGAGCGGACCAAGCACAAGGTCGACTATCTCGGCGCCGCCCTCCTGACGGTCGGCATCACCTCGATCGTGCTGGTCACCACCTGGGGCGGCACGGAGTACGCCTGGAGCTCCTCGGTGATCATGGAGCTGATCGCCATCGGCGTCGTCACCCTCGTCTCCTTCGTGTACGTGCAGACCAAGGCGCCCGAGCCGATCATGCCGCTGCACATCTTCCGCAACCGCAACTTCAGCCTGATGCAGGTGATCGGCTTCCTGACCGGCTTCGTGATGTTCGGAGCGGTCCTCTTCCTGCCGCTCTACCAGCAGTCCGTGCAGGGCGCGTCCGCGACCAACTCCGGACTGCTCCTGCTGCCGATGCTGCTGTCGATGATGCTCGTCTCGCTCGTCGCGGGCCGGGTCACCACCAACACCGGCAAGTACAAGATCTTCCCCATCGCGGGCGGTGCCCTGATGGTCACCGGGCTCTTCCTGCTCGCGCAGATGGACACCGAGACCTCCCGGCTGACCTCCGGCGTCTTCATGGCCGTCCTCGGCGCCGGTATGGGCTTCCTGATGCAGATCACCATGCTCGTGGCGCAGAACAGCGCCGAGCCGAAGGACATGGGCGTCGCCTCGTCGTCGACCACCCTCTTCCGTACGCTCGGCAGCTCCTTCGGCGTCGCCATCATGGGCGCGCTGTTCACCAGCAAGGTGCAGGAGGAGATGGCGGCGCGCGGCGGTGACGCCGTGACGCAGAAGTCCGCGCAGCTCGACGCGGCGAGCCTGGCCAAGCTGCCGGAGGCGGCGCGTGAGGCGTACCAGGTCGCGGTGTCGTCCGGTACGCACGTGGCCTTCCTGCTGGCCGGTTCGGTCGCGGTGATCGGCTTCCTCGCGGCGTTCTTCGTCAAGGAGGTCCCGCTGCGGGGCGCCGGTCCGCAGAAGGCCGAGCAGTCCGGATCCGACAAGGGCCCGGCGGCGTCCGAGGGGGACAAGGTCCCGCAGTCCGCGTAGCCAGGCGATCGGGTCTGCGATCTGCTTGTAGGACCGCAGAGGCTGGCTGTGGACGGCGGGGGGCCGTTGTCGGAGGGGCGTGCCAGCATCGAGGACGTGAACAGTGAAGAAGCAGGTCAGCGGCCGCAGGTGCCCCTCACGCACCTGCGGCAGCTGCGTCTGGCCAAGGACGCCATGGACCGCGACTGGGCGGACCCGCTCGACCTGGACGCGGTCGCCGCCCACGCCGGGTATTCGCGTTATCACTTCGTGCGCGCCTTCAAGGCGGTGTACGGGCAGACGCCCGGCCGCTATCTCTCCCGCAGACGCATAGAGCGCGCCGAGGAGCTGCTGCGCTCGGCGAATCTCACGGTCACCGAGATCTGCGTCCTCGTGGGCTTCAGCAGCCTCGGCACCTTCTCCAAGCGCTTCAAGGAGCAGACGGGCAGCACGCCGAGCGCGTATCGCGCGAAGCACGCGGGCCGGGGGGCCGCGCTCATTCCGGGGTGTTACGCGCTGCTCTGGGCCGGTGGCTTCCCGCCCAGGGACACCACCGCGCGGCAGACGCCGGACGTGCCGGACGCATCGGACCGGCCGGGCGAGAACCGCAATTCTGGAGAAGCTCCCTGACGGCGCCGGTGTCTACGGTGAAGAAGGAAGCAGGGGGCCGGTGAGCGGCCCGCGTACGGCACATCTCTCCGAGGAGCACGTCATGATCAAGGGTCTCGCCATCTCCACCGTCTGGGTGCTCGACCAGGACCGGGCGAAGGAGTTCTACGTCGACAAGCTCGGTCTTGAGGTCCGCACCGACATGACCCTGGGCGAGGGAGGGATGCGCTGGCTGACGGTCGGCGCCAAGGACCAGCCGGACGTGGTGCTGACGCTGATGCTGCCGGGCGGGCACGCGATGGACGAGGAGTCGGCCGCCGCTATCAAGACGCTGATCAGCAAGGGGATGCTCGGCGCGGGCGTGCTCGCCACGGACGATGTCCACGGGGACTACGAGAAGCTCAAGGCGAAGGGCGTGGAGTTCCTCCAGGAACCGCAGGAGCGTCCGTACGGCACGGAGGCGATCTTCCGGGACGACTCGGGGAACTGGTTCTCGTTCACCCAGACCAAGGAGGGTGACCTGGACCTGGAGAAGGAATGGGCCTGACCCTCGGGGGCCGGCGCCGTCCTTGCGGGAGAGCGAGTGGAGTGGTGGCTTCCGGGGCCCTCACTCCGGGAGTTTGATCATCGGGAAGCTGCCCGTCGACGTCGGGGCGTGCTCGGGAAGCCACAGGACGGCTATCGCGCCGCCCGTCTCGTCCGGGTCCGGCGTCAGACTCTCCGGCGCCGCGTTGCGGAAGGTCAGCCGCGCCCCGAGGACACGCGCCTGACCGGCGGCGATCGTCAGGCCGAGACCGTGGCCGTGGCCGGCGCGGTCGCTCGCTCCCGTACGGAACCGGCTCGGCCCGTCGCGCAGCAGGGCGTCGGGGAAGCCGGGACCGTGGTCGCGTACGCGCACCACACGGCCCTCGACGGTCACCTCGACGGGGGTGGAGCCGTGCTTGGCCGCGTTGGCCAGGAGATTGCCGAGAATCCGCTCCAGCCTGCGCGGATCGGTGTTTACCCAGGACTCGTGCACGACCTGTATGCGCACATCGGGATCGAGCAGCGCCACCCGCCTGCTGACGAACTCACCGAGCGCTACCTCCTGCAACTCGGCGCGTTCCGACGCGCTGTCGAGCCTGGCGACTTCGAGGACGTCCTCGACCAGCGTCCGCATGGCCTGCGCGCGGTCCCTGACCAGCTCGGTCGGGCGTCCGGGCGGCAGCAGCTCGGCAGCCGTGAGCAGGCCCGTCACCGGCGTACGGAGCTCGTGCGCGATGTCGGCGGTGACGCGGCGCTCGGCCTCGATCCGCTCGTGCAGCGCGTCGGTCAGGGCGTCGACCGCGCGCGCCAGCTCGTCGGTCTCGTCCCGTACGACTCCGCCGACCGCCTCACGTACCCGCACGTCCGTATTGCCCTGCGCCACCTTGCCCGCGGCGGCGGCGGCCTTGCGCAGCCGACGCGAGAGCTGCCCGCCGATCAGCACGCCCAGCGCACATCCGCCCACGACCACACAGACCGAGCCGATCAGCAGGGCCCGGTCGAGATCCTTCATGATCGTCACCGAGCGGTCGGCGAACTTGCTGTGGAGGGACAGCACACCGTTCTCCAGCGGTACGGCCGCCCAGACATCGGGCGTCCCGTCCGCCGAGTCCCGCACATAGGTGGCCCGTCTGCCCTCCTGCACCTTCTGCCGCAGGTCGTCGGGGAGCGAGGGGTCGTTCAGCTTCGTACCGAACTTCAGCTCATGCGTCGAGTCGTACATACGCTGCGCGAAGAGCAGCCGCTCCAGCTGCACCTCACGCGCGTTGTCCAGCATCGACACCTGGGCCGCGTTGTGCACGACAAGGCTCAGCGCCATCGCGGTCAGGGCGCCGACCGCCGCGATCGCGATGCTGATCTTCCACCGGACACCGGTGCGCAGGGCGAGCCGCTTCATGCCTTGAGCTTGTAGCCGAAGCCGCGGACCGTCTCGATCCTGTCCTGTCCGATCTTCCCGCGCAGCCGCTGCACATGGACGTCCACCACCCGTGTGTCACCGCCCCAGCCGTAGTCCCAGACGCGTTCGAGCAGCTTGTCACGGGAGAGGACGGTCCCCGGAGCCGCCGAGAACTCGATCAGCAGCCGCATCTCGGTCGGTGTCAGCGCCACCGGCCGCCCCCCTTTGCGTACCTCCATGCCCTCCGTGTCGATCTCCAGATCACCGAAGGACCGGGCGCCGCCCTCGTCCGCACGGTCCGGCCCGCCGAACTCACCCGCGGGTCCGCCCGCGTGCCCGAAGCGGCGCAGCACGGCACGGATACGGGCGACCAGTACCGCGCCGTCGAAGGGTTTGGTCACGTAGTCGTCGGCCCCCGCCTCCAGGCCCAGCACCACATCGATCGAGTCGGCCCGCGCCGACAGCATGATCACCGGCACGGTCGACTCGTCCCTGATACGGCGGCACAGACTCACCCCGTCCAGGCCCGGCACCATCACGTCGAGCAGCGCGATGTCCGGCCGGTCGGCCCGGAACGCCTCCAGACCGGAGAGGCCGTCCGGCATGGCCGTCACCACGAAGCCGTCGCGCTCCAGCGCGAGTTGGGTGGCCTCGCGGATGACGTCGTCGTCCTCGACGAAGAGGACATGGGTCTCCACCATCCGACAGCTCTCAGCTCTCTCAGTCGTCGTTGCCGCTGGTCGCGGGCGGTGTGGCGGCATCCACCGGGCCGTTGCCGACCACCCCGCTGTAGTTGTTGCGCACCCGGTAGCGCTCGGCGAATCTCGTGTCCGTCCACGCGTAGGTGACGACGTCCTCGCCGGAGGGGTACGAGACGGGGTCACCCTTCGCGTACACCTGGCGGGTCACCACCAGCTCACCGCGGTCGATCGTGGCGTACACGGCGGGCTCCTCGGCGACGAAGACGTTCACGTAGTGCCGGTCGGACTCGCGGTAGACATACGTCGCGAGTCCCACGGCGTCGTCGCAGGTCATCACGTTGATCACCACATCGGGCGCGGTGCCGCCGGTCAGATTCCCGTAGGAGGTGTCCACCGGGTACGCGTCCTTGGCGCACGGCTTGAGGTCCGCCTTGACCTGGCCGCTCACCTTGGGGTCCCCCCGAAGCAGGGCCAGCGGGTCGATGTCCTGGGCCGGCAGGGCCGAGGGCTCGGAGGTCGGCGGCGAGAAGGGCTCGACCGTCGCCACGGACGCGGCGCCCTCGTCCCTGGTACCGGTCGCGCTCGTGGAGCAGCCGATGACGAACAGACCGAAGCCGATGAGCGCCGCCAGCGCCACACCGCCGGTGGCGGTCGTCGCCGTCAGCGTCACGGTCCTCGGGAACCGGCGGGGCGGGGACTCGTCGTCGGACCCCAGGCCGTCGGTGAGCCGGTCGTGAGCCGTCCCGTCCTGCCCGCGCCGCTCGTCCGCTCCCCGCTCGTCCGCTCCCCGCTCGACCGTTTCCGGGCGACCCGCTTCCCGGCCGCTCGCTCTCGGGGCAGGCGTGCTCTCTCCCTCGCGCCTCAGGCCGCGCACCGCTCCTGCCCCCGTCCGTCGCGCCGACAACCAGCACGCCGCGGTGCGTGGGCGCGCGGTGTCCGGTGCTCGGGCCGCCGGTTCCCCGGCGTCGTCCCGCGCTCCGCGTCCCGGCGCGCAAGCTCCCGGGCCTCCAGCTCCTCGCGGAGTCTGGCGAGCGCCCGGTGCAGCGTGCTCTTCACGGTACCGGTAGACATACCGAGCGCCGCCGCCGTCTCCTCCGTACTGACCTGCTCCCAGTGCCGCAGGACGACGACGCTGCGCTGCTTCGGGGTGAGGACCCCGAGGATGTCGATGAGCAGGGCCCGGGTGGCGCGCTGTTCCGCGCCGTCCTCGACGCAGGGTTCCGGCAGCTGCTCGGTCGGCACCTCTTCGAGCTTGCGCGCCCGCCACCACTCCGTACGGGTGTTGATCATGACCCGGCGCAGATAGGCGTCGGCGAGGGACTTGTCGGCGATGCCGTCCCAGCGGCCGAACGTGCGGGCCAGCGCGGTCTGGAGCAGGTCCTGGGCGTCGACCGGGTCGGGGACCAGACGCCTCGCACTGCGCAGCAGTGCCTCCTGCCGGGTGCGTACGTACTCCTCGAATTCGAGCACCTCGCCGTGCGCCATGCCAACCGCCTCCCACCCCGTGAACTGCACCGTGAACCGCGCTGCCCTGTTCTTCGCTGACGTTCCAGAAGTTACGGAGGGGTTGTCACGAGGCCGTGCGCGCCAGCCGTCGGCGGACGCACGGACATCCATCGGTTGTGTAACGGCGGGGATGGAACGGACGAACGAGTAACGAGCGAAGTAACGGGCGAACGGCCGAACACGCCCAGGTCGGAGAGCCGGCACAGGGGCGCGGGCGCGCACGGGGGCGGGTCCGGACGAAAGGCCGGCCCGGAGGGGCCGGCCAGGTCGGCGGTGGAGGGTCCTGACAGCCGGGGCCGGCCAGGACTGGCGAGGAGGGAGGCGGTCAGGTCAGCGGCAGCCGGTACAGATCGTCGGCCATCGGCTCGACCAGTCCGTCCGCCACCAGCCCGTCCAGTGCCCTGGCCCGCTGCACCGGTTCCTCCCACACGGCATCGAGGGCCGCGAGCGGTACGGGCGCCACCGCTTCCCGCAGTACGGCGAGCAGCTTGCCGCGCACCTGCCGGTCCGTGCCCGCGTACGTCTGGCCGCGCCGGGCCGGACCCTGGTGCACCGGCTTGCCGGCCAGCCGCCAGGCGCACTGCGAGGCGATCGGGCAGCGCGCGCAGTCCTCGTTCTTCGAGGTGCACACGAGCGCGCCGAGTTCCATGGAGGCGGCGGCCCAGCGGGCGGCCGTCGGCTCGTCGGCGGGCAGCAGCGCGCGGGCCAGTTTCCGCTCGGCGGCCGTCGTCGCGTTCGGCGGGTACTGGATACCGGCGGCGGCGCGCGCGAAGACGCGCCGCACGTTCGTGTCGAGGACGGCATGCCGTTGCCCGTACGCGAACGAGGCCACGGCGGCGGCCGTGTACTCGCCGATGCCGGGCAGCGCGAGCAACTGGCTGTGCTCGCGCGGTACGTCACCGCCGAACCGCTCCGTTATCGCCAGGGCCGCCCCGTGCAGCCGAAGCGCTCGGCGCGGATAGCCGAGTCTGCCCCAGGCGCGTACCGCTTCGCCGGGCGCCTCGGCGGCCAGGTCGGCGGGGCGCGGCCAGCGGGTCAGCCACTGTTCGTACACCGGGAGCACCCGGGCGACCGGGGTCTGCTGGAGCATGAACTCGCTGACCATCACGCCCCAGGCGCCCGTCTCGGGGCGGCGCCAGGGCAGGTCGCGGGCGTGCGCGTCGAACCACGCGATGACGGGGTCGTGAAGGGCGGCCGGGGCGATGGCCGGCGCCGTGGTCGCGGAAGTCGCAGGAGTCGCAGTCATGACAGGACCGATCCTGGCACGTTCGACGGTGGGGGCGGTGCAGCCGCCCGCTTCGCGCCCGGCGTCGCGGGGTGGTGACGGGGGCGCGAAGGGGGCGCGTCCGGACTCGTACGGTACCGGCCGACCGGGGTGAACCACTGCTGGACCATGGGTGAACCCCCTGTGCTCACCGGCGCGAACGGGGCCGTTCGCCCGCCCGGCCGAGGCTGAGCGTGCCGGAGTCCTCCGCCGTCCCCCTCCCGGCCGCGTCCGGCGTTCCGTCCGCCGCGCCGTGGCCGGCGCCCCGGTCCGCGCCCCGGTCCGCGCCGCGAGCGGGCTCCCGGCCCGGAGCGCCGGAGACCGGCACCACGCCCGCACCGGCACCGGCGCGCGCACCTCCACTCGCACCCGCACCCGGCTTCGGACCCGGTCCCGCGAACCAGACCACCACGCCCGTACGGCTCGTCCGCATCGTCTCTATCAGCACCCGCGCGGGCCGCGTCAGCGCCAGCACCACGAGCGTCGCGACCAGCCCGCCGAGCAGCAGCCCCACCGCCACGTCGTGCGGATAGTGCACACCGACGAAGACCCGGGAGAAGGCGGCGAACAGCGCCAGCGGGATCGTGAGCAACGCGATCCACCGCCAGGCTATGGCGAGTGCGACCGCCGAGGCGGCGGCGATGGTCGAGTGGTTGCTGGGGAACGACCAGTCGCCGACCGGCGGACAGGTCGCCAGCGACGCGGCGGCGCCGGAGACCGCGCGGCACGGTCGCTCCTCCTGCACGGCGCTCTTCGCCAACTCACTGCTCACATAGGCCACGGCGGTCGCCAGCGGCCCAACCACCGCCCTGGCCATGGCTCGTGAGTCTCCGGACCGCCTGCGCCACCAACTGGCGAGAAACAGAAGGCCGAGGATCACGATCACGGCCTCCGTCCCGATCTCGACGAAGTGCCGTACCCAGGACGGCGATTGATGGGCGAGATCAGTAATGTCGCGGTAAAGGCCACTGGTGACGGAGGGGTCCATGGTCACGGACGGTACCTTCCGAGCTACCGCTCACGCACCTCGCCCTCGGCGGCCGAACCCCTGACGAAAGTGGTAAGTGGGGCTACCCGGGCGCCCATTGCGGGATGATGATCCGTAAAACTTGCGAGGAGAGCGCCATGTGGGGCGGGAGTTGGCCCTGAACTCTCGTAGAGTTGCGCCGTGGGATCTATGCGCAATCCGGTCGGGCCGCTTCCCTCCTCCATCTACTGGCGACGGAGGGCAGTAGCGGCGACTCTGGTCGCGCTGCTCGCGCTGCTCGTCGTGTGGGTCGTCACATCCGGTGGTGACGACGGTGGAAAGAAGGGTGACGACTCCGCGAACGGCGATACTCCCCCTCCCTCGATCACCCCTGGACCGTCCGGATCCGGCCCCGCGATCAGTGAACAGCCGGGCGGACGCGACGAGTCGGGCGAGACCGGTGGGAGCGACGCCCCCGGCAGCGGTGGTACGGACGCGGACCCGGGCGCCGACGGCGGCGCCGGTGGCGACAACGGCGGTGGCGGTACGGGCGGTTCGGCCGGTTCCGGCGGCGGTACGGCCAGCGGCGGGGGCGGCAGCGGGGGCGGCGGTGTCAGCGACGGCGCGGGCGGCAGCAGCACCGGCGAGCAGGTGCCGGTCGGATCCAGCCTCCGCAACTGCGCGGCGAGCACGCTGACTCTGAAGCTGGAGAGCCGCAAGGTCGCCTACGAGCCGGGCGAGAAGCCCTCGTTCAGGATCGTCGCCACCAACGGGTCGGGCACGGACTGCAAGGCGGACCTCGGACCGAGGTCCGTGGTGCTCACCGTCACGGACTCCGAGAGCGACGAGATCTGGTCCTCCAAGGACTGCCCGAAGATCAGCCAGTTGCTGCTGAAGGTCCCCGCCGGCGGAACGGTCACCCGGACCGTCGTCTGGGACCTCACCCGGAGCGTCCCGCAGTGCGCGACACCCCCGCCGGGCAAGGCCGAACCGGGCACCTATCTGGTCGAGGCGGCGGCGTCCCGCGCGACCGTCAAGCAGGGCCAGACGTCGATCCGGCTGGACAAGGACTGACCCGAGAGGGACGACTCACGAACGCGACCCGGGTACGGAGGAGGGCCGCGCCACCGCTGAACGACGGTGGCGCGGCCCTTCTTCGTACGTGAGCCGGTGCCGTACATGAGGCAGTGCCGGAGGCCGTGCCGTACGTGAGGCCCTGCCCGTACGTCAGACGTACCGCTCCAGGATGGACGACTCCGCCAGCCGCGACAGGCCCTCGCGCACGCTGCGCGCCCGCGCCTCGCCCACGCCGTCCACCGTCTGGAGATCGTCGACACTCGCGGCCAGCAGCTTCTGCAACCCGCCGAAGTGCTCGACCAGCCGCTCGATGATCGCTCCCGGCAGCCGGGGCACCTTGGCCAGCAGCCGGTAACCGCGCGGCGAGACCGCCGAGTCGAGCGTCTCGGGCGATCCGCTGTACCCCAACGCCCGTGCGACGACGGGCAGTTCGAGCAGCTCGGTGTGGGAGAGCGCGTCCAGCTCGGTCATCGCCTCGGCGACCGTACGGGACCGCTTCGCCGTCGGCTCCGGCACATAGTCCCGTACGACCAGTTCACGCTCGGGTTCGACGCCCGCGATCAACTCGTCCAGCTGGAGGGAGAGAAGCCGCCCGTCCGTGCCGAGCTCGACCACGTACTCGGCGATCTCCGTGGCGATCCTGCGCACCATCTCCAGGCGCTGCGAGACCGCCGTCACGTCCCGGACCGTCACCAGGTCCTCGATCTCCAGCGCGGAGAGCGTCCCGGCGACCTCGTCCAGCCGGAGCTTGTACCGCTCCAGGGTCGCCAGGGCCTGGTTGGCACGCGACAGGATCGCCGCGGACTCCTCCAGGACGCGGCGCTCCCCGTCCACGTACAGCGCGATCAGCCGCATCGACTGCGAGACCGAGATGACGGGGAACCCGCACTGCTTGGACACCCGGTCCGCCGTGCGGTGGCGCGTGCCGGTCTCCTCGGTCGGGATGGAGGCGTCCGGGACGAGCTGGACACCGGCCCGCAGAATCTTGGTGATGTCTTTGTCGAGAATGAGCGCGCCGTCGAGCTTGCACAGCTCGCGGAGCCTGGTCGCGGTGAACTCCACGTCCAGCACGAAGCCGCCCGTGCACATCGCCTCGACGGTTTTGTCCATGCCCAGGACGATGAGACCGCCGGTGTTCCCCCGGAGGATCCGCTCCAGGCCGTCACGCAGCGCCATGCCGGGCGCTACGGCGCTCAGTGAGGCGCGCATCAGCGCTTCGGTGCCGGATCCACCGGGGCCGGCACCGGACTTTCCGGGTGCTGCTGCCCGGTCGTTGGCTGCCACTGCACTCCTCCGGCTCGTACGGATGGGCGAGACCAGGGCAAAGTCTACCGGCGGTCCTTGCCGTCCCGTGGGGCGTCCGCGCGACCCCGGCGCGGAAGCACGCTGAGAGCCGCCCCCATGTCGGCCACTTCCGTGACCTTCATACCGGCCGGGACCTTGCCGGGATCGGTCGGGACGAGGGCGTGCGTGAAGCCGAGACGGTGCGCCTCGGCCAGTCTGCGCTGGACGCCCGTGACCCGTCTGACCTCGCCCGCGAGGCCCACCTCACCGATCGCGACCAGGTTCTTCGGCAGCGGGGTGTCGCTCGCCGCCGAGGCCAGGGCGAGGGCGATCGCCAGGTCCGCGGCCGGCTCCGAGAGCTTCACGCCGCCGACCGTCGCGCTGTAGATGTCGCGCTTGCCGAGCGCGCTGATCCGGCCGCGCTGCTCCAGAACGGCCAGCATCATCGAGACGCGGGAGGTCTCCAGGCCCGAGGTGGTGCGCCGGGGCGAGGGGATCTGCGAGTCGACCGTCAGCGCCTGCACCTCCGCGACGAGCGGGCGCCGGCCTTCGAGCGTGACCGTGAGGCAGGTGCCGGGGACCGGCGCGTCACGGCGCGTGAGGAAGAGGCCGGAGGGGTCGGCCAGGCCCGTGATGCCCTCGTCGTGCAGCTCGAAGCAGCCGACCTCGTCCGTCGTGCCGTATCTGTTCTTCACGCCCCGCACGAGCCGCAGCCGTGCGTGGCGGTCGCCCTCGAAGGAGAGCACCACGTCCACCAGGTGCTCCAGCAGCCGGGGGCCGGCGATCGCGCCGTCCTTGGTGACATGGCCGACGAGCAGGGTGGACATGCCGCGCTCCTTGGAGACCCGGATGAGCGCGCCCGCCACCTCCCTGACCTGGGCCATGCCGCCGGGCGCCCCGTCGATCTCCGGCGAGGCCACCGTCTGTACGGAGTCCAGGACGAGCAGCGACGGCTTGACCGCGTCGAGATGCCCGAGGACGGCGGAGAGGTCCGTCTCGGCCGCCAGATAGAGATGGTCGTCGATGGCCTTGATGCGGTCGGCGCGCAGCCGTACCTGGCTGGCCGACTCCTCGCCGGTCACATAGAGCGTGCGGTGCTCCGGGTCGGCCGCCTTCGCCGCGACGTCCAGGAGCAGCGTGGACTTGCCGACGCCCGGCTCACCGGCCACCAGCACCACGGCTCCCGGCACGAGCCCCCCGCCGAGAACGCGGTCCAGCTCGTCCACGCCCGTCGAGCGGGCCGTGGCCGTCCGCCCGTCGACCTGGCCGATCGGCAGGGCCGGGGTACTGACCCGTCCGGCGGCCGTCGTCCGTACGGCGGGCGCGCCGTACTCCTCGACGGTGCCCCAGGCTTGGCACTCGGGGCAGCGGCCGAGCCATTTGACGGTCGTCCAACCGCAGTCGGTGCAGCGGTAGGACGGCCTGTCCTTGGTGGATTTCGTACGGGCGACAGCCATGGCGCCACCGTATAGGCGACCACTGACATCCCTTACCGCGGCGGCCACTTCGGCGCTTCCGGACCCGTGCCCGCGCGACCCGGGCGAGGCGTCGACGGAGAAGATACGGGCACGAGGGACGTTTCATCCGTATGGATTAAAAGTAGGCAAGCGTCGGGAGCGTCGCGCGCTCCCCTGTCTACCGTCGCCGGGTGACGAGCAGCAGACTGGAGCCCCCCGCACACACCACCGGCGCACACCGCGCGCCTCGCCGCGCGCCCCGATCGGAGACGGCGCGATCGGAGACGGCGCCGTCCGGCACAGCGCCGTCCGACACGGCGCGGTCGGAGGAGGCGTCGCGATCGGGCACACGCCGGTCGGGCACCCACCGGGCGCAGCCGCGCGACCGGGACGCCCGCCCACCGGAGGCCCACCGGCCGCCCGTGCGGTACGAGCCGTATCTCGACGGGCTCTTCACGTACTGCCTCTCCGTGCTGTGCGACCACGACGCGGCCACCGAGGTGCTCGGCCAGGTCCTGGCCGTCTCCGAGCGCCATTACGGGCGCTGTCCGGAGGGCGAGGGGGAGCGCGCGGCATGGCTCTACGCGCTCGCCCGCTGGGCCTGTCTGCGCAGACTCGGTGAGCGGCGCGCCAACCGCCCGGGGGCGCACTCGGGCCGTCGCGAGCCGGGCGGGATCTTCGGCGCTGATCCGGGCGGCGCCGACCTTCCGCCGGAGGTCGCCACGCGCCGCCGGCGTGAACTTGCCGTGCTGGCCTGGCCCGAGGCCGCCGGCACGACACCGGAGCAGCGCGAAGCGCTCGAACTGGCCGTACGCCACGGGCTCGGCGCGCGGGACATCGCCGCCGTCCTGTCCATGGAGCCGCTGCCCGCGCGTGAACTGCTCAACTCCGCCGCCTGCGAGGTCGAGCGCACCAGGGCCGCGCTCGCCGTGGTCGAGACGGGCAACTGCCCGGCCGTCGCCCAGCTCACCGGCGACGACCGGGTACTGCTCTCGGCCGCGCTCCGCCGTGAACTGGTCCGGCACGTGGACGACTGCCCGCGCTGCCGCCGCGCCGCCGAGCGCGCCGAGGCCGGGGGCCCCTGGCCCGGCTCGGCCGCCTCCACCCGCGCCCCCGGGAGCACCTCGTCCGGCGTGCCCTCCTGGGCCGCGTCCCCCACCGTCCTGCCGCTCGTCGAGGCCCCCCGGCACGCGGCGTACACCGCGATGACGAACACCCCGCGCGCCCGCGCCACCACCCCGCGCTTCGGCCGCAACGGCTTCCCCATGGACCCCAAGGACCGCGCCGCCCGCCGCGACCGCCTGCGCGCGCGGGCGGTGACGACCACCGTGGTGGCGACCGTCGTCGCCGCGCCCGTGCTCGCCCTCTGGGCGGCGTACCGGGGCGCGCCGCCGACCGGCGAGGGCCACGGCGGTACGTCGGTCAGCGCCGGTGAGGCCGAGCGGCGCGGTGCGCAGGGAGCCGATCCGTACGACACCTACGAGAACGCGGGCAACGCCGAGAACCGGCCCGGTGGGCCCTTCGCCGGCGGCAGCCAGGACCCGGACGTCTCCGTCGAGGTCGTCAGCGACGGCACGGGCGGCACCCCCGCAGCGGGCTCGGGACGGCTCGCCGTGACGGCGGAGTCGACCGGCGACCGTACGAGGATCACGCTCACCGCGACCGGCGAGACGCCCGTCGCGTGGTCGGCCTGGACCAGCGCGTCCTGGCTGCGGCTGAGCCGTACGTCCGGCACGCTCGCCCCCGGCAGGTCCGTCACCGTCCACGTCCATGTGGACCACGCGCGCGAGCCGTCCGGCCCATGGCATGCCCGGATCGGGCTGAGCCCGACGGGCTCGGCGGTCGCGATCAGCGGTTACGGTGCCAGGCCGCCGTCCTCGTGGCATCCCGGCCCGGGTCCGGGGCCCGGTCCCGGCCGGCCGCAGCCGACCCGCCCGCCGTCCGCACCGCCGGGCACGGGCGGCCCGGGCCCGAGCGACCCGGGTGATCCGACCGGTCCGGGCCCGACCGACCCCACCGACCCGCCGCCCGGCACGGGCGACCCGACGGATCCCCCGGACCCGACCGACCCGCCACCCGGCTCCGGCGATCCCGGCCCGCCCGGCGCCCCGTCCGATCCGGGCGGCCCGGGCGGGTCGGACACCCCACCCGCGTCACCCTGACCGGGCGCGCCGCCGCCGTCCCCCGTCGTCAGACCGGAGGCGCGGTGGGTGTCCGTACCGGGTCGGCCGGGTGCGGAGCCACCAGCGGCAGCGCGCTCGCCAGCCGTGCCTCGCAGAGCTCGACCAGCGCGTCGTACCCCGCCTTGCCCATCAGCTCGGTCAGCTCCGGCCGGTACGTCCGGTAGACCGGCTCGCCTGCGCCGTGCGCCGACGTCGCCGATGTGCACCACCAGTGCAGGTCGTGGCCGCCGGGACCCCAGCCGCGCCGGTCGTACTCGCCGATCGTCACCTGGAGCACCCGCGACTCGTCGGGCCGCTCGATCCAGTCGTACGTACGCCGGACCGGCAGCTGCCAGCAGACGTCCGGCTTCGTCTCCAGCGGCTCGCGGTCCTCCCGCAGCGCCAGGATGTGCAGGGCGCAGCCGGCGCCGCCCGCGAAGCCGGGCCGGTTCTGGAAGACGCAGGAGCCGTCCCAGCGGCGCGTCTTACGGGCGCCGTCGTCGTCCGTCTCCACCCAGCCGCTGTCGGTGCCCACGTCGTGGAACTGCCACAGCTCCGGAGTGAGCCGTTTCACGTGCCCGGCCACCCGCTTCTCGTCGTCCTCGTCGGAGAAGTGCGCCCCGAGCGTGCAGCAGCCGTCGTCGGCGCGGCCAGCGTCGATGCCCTGGCAGCCGCTGCCGAAGATGCACGTCCAGCGGGAGGTGAGCCAGGTCAGATCGCACCGGAAGACCTGCTCGTCGTCGGCCGGATCAGGGAATTCGACCCAGGACCGCGCGAAGTCCAGCCCCTTCTCGTCGGGCGGAACCTGCTCGTGCTGCTTCTTGGCGCGTCTGGCTTTGCCCGGCTTCGCCTTGTTCGTCTTTGGCACGGGTCCAGCGTATGCGTGTCCTCGCAGTAGCGTTCGCCCATGAGACTCGGAGTTCTCGACGTCGGTTCGAACACCGTCCATCTGCTGGCGGTCGACGCCCACCGCGGCGCGCGCCCGCTGCCCGCCCATTCCCACAAGACCGAGCTGAGACTCGCCGAGCTGCTCGACGCCGACGGCGCGATCGGCCCCGAGGGCGTGGACCGGCTGGTGGCCACGGTCGCCGACGCGCTCCAGGCGGCCGAGGACAAGGGCTGCGAAGCGGTGCTGTCGTTCGCCACGTCCGCCGTGCGCGAGGCCAGCAACGCCGACCAGGTACTCGCCAGGGTCAAGGAGGAGACGGACGTTGACCTCCACGTCCTGACCGGAGAGGAGGAGGCGCGGCTGACCTTCCTCGCCGCGCGCCGCTGGTTCGGCTGGTCGGCGGGGCGGCTGCTGGTCCTGGACATCGGCGGCGGCTCCCTGGAGATCGCCTACGGCGTCGACGAGGAACCGGACGCCGTGGTGTCCCTGCCGCTGGGCGCGGGCCGTCTCACCGCGGGCTGGCTGCCCGGCGATCCGCCCGATCCGGGGGCCGTACGCGACCTGCGCCGTCATGTGCGGGCCGAGATCGCCCGTTCCGTCGGCGAGTTCACCCGCTTCGGCGAGCCGGACCATGTCGTGGCCACGTCCAAGACCTTCCGGCAGCTCGCGCGGATCGCGGGGGCCGCCCGTTCCGCCGAGGGGCTCTACGTGCAGCGGGACCTGAGCCGTAAATCGCTGGAGGAGTGGGTCCCCAAACTGGCGGTGATGCCCGCCGCACGCCGTGCCGCGCTGCCCGGTGTGTCGGAGGGGCGGGCGCCCCAGCTGCTCGCGGGCGCGCTGGTCGCGGACGCGGCGATGGATCTGTTCGGCGTCGACGAGCTGGAGATCTGTCCCTGGGCGCTGCGCGAGGGTGTGATCCTTCGGCGGCTGGACCAGCTGCCGACGACGGAGGTCTCGGCGGCGACCGCCGTCTGAGCGCCCATGGGCGTTGTGTCCGCCCGACCTCCTCAGGAGGGCGGGCGGACGTCCTCCTTCGGAGGGCGAGCCGTTGCACTCGTCACTTTCCGCTCCGGTCCCCGCGAAGCCGCCCGCCGGTGCCCGTACCCTGTCCCCGTGGCAGAACCAGTGGTGCGCGTCCCGGATGCGAAGGTCGCGCTGTCGACGGCCTCCGTCTATCCGGAGTCCACGGCGACGGCCTTCGAGATCGCCGGGCGCCTCGGCTACGACGGCGTGGAGGTCATGGTCTGGACCGACCCCGTCAGCCAGGACATCGAGGCACTGCGCAGGCTCTCCGACTACCACCGGGTGCCGATCCTCGCCATCCACGCGCCATGTCTGCTGATCACACAGCGGGTCTGGTCGACCGACCCGTGGACCAAGCTCCAGCGGGCGAGGGCCGCCGCCGAACGGCTGGGCGCCTCCACCGTCGTCGTACACCCCCCGTTCCGCTGGCAGCGGCAGTACGCGCGCGACTTCGTCGCCGGCGTCTGGCGGATGGCCGACGAGACGGATGTGCGCTTCGCCGTCGAGAACATGTACCCCTGGCGCTACCGGGACCGTGAGGTGCTCGCGTACGCGCCCGACTGGGACGTGACGAAGGACGACTACCGCCACTTCACCGTCGACCTGTCACACACCGCCACCGCCCGCGCCGACGCGATGTCCATGGTCGGCCGCATGGGCGACCGGCTGGGCCATATCCATCTCGCCGACGGCAACGGCTCGGCCAAGGACGAGCACCTGGTCCCCGGACGTGGCACCCAGCCCTGCGCCGAACTGCTCGAACAGCTGGCGGGCAGCTCCTTCGACGGGCATGTCGTCATCGAGGTCAACACCCGGCGCGCCATGTCCTCGGCCGAACGCGAGGCCGACCTGGCGGAGGCGCTGGCCTTCACCCGGCTGCACCTGGCCTCCACCGGGGCGACCGCCGCCACCCCCGCGGGACCGCGGGCCGGACAGGCACCGGGTCCGGGACCGAGATCGGGACCGTCGGCGGAGACGCGGCCCGCGCGGCCGAGCGTGTCCTACGGCCGGCCCGGGATCGCCCGCCCATGACAGGTACGGCCCCGCGCCGCCGTGGCCGCCCCGCCCGCTCGGACACGGACACCGGCCCCGGCGCGCGCGAGCGGATCCTGGAGGCGGCCCGCAGCGAGTTCGGCGAGCGCGGCTTCGACAAGACGTCGGTGCGTGGCATCGCGAAGGCCGCCGAGGTGGATCCCGCCCTCGTGCACCACTACTTCGGTACGAAGGAGGAGGTCTTCGGCGCCGCCATCGAGGTCTCCTTCGAGCCGGCCATGGTGCTTCCCACGCTGCTCAGCGGCGGCAAGGACCGCATCGGCGAGCGGCTCGCGCGCTACTTCATCAGCGTCTGGGAGAACCCGGTGTCCCGGGCCCCCCTGCTCGCGATCCTCCGTTCCGCCGTGACGAACGAGACGGCCGCCGCCGTGCTGCGCAAGTTCGTGCTGCGACGGCTGCTGGAGCGGATCGCGGTGGAACTGGACGTACCGGATCCCACCTTCCGTGCCGAGCTGGCCGCCTCGCACATGATCGGGATAGCGATCCTGCGGTACGTGCTGAAGGCCGAGCCGCTGGCCTCCGTGGACACCGAGGAGATCGTCAGACTGGTGGCGCCGACGCTCCAGCGGTATCTGACCGAAGCCTGAGCAATGCGGACGCCCGTTCGCGAGAACGCGGACTGGCGTCCCGCATTCCGGACAGACCGTCCAGATCTTGGAGCGGTGGGCGTAGGCTCGAAAAAGTCATTTCCACCGAAGGATCTGCCGAAGGAGCGAGCGACGATGCCCGAGCTGAGGTCCCGCACTGTCACCCACGGCCGGAACATGGCGGGCGCACGCGCCCTTATGCGGGCGTCGGGCGTAGCGAGCGAGGACATCGGCAAGCCGATCGTCGCCGTGGCCAACTCCTTCACCGAGTTCGTCCCCGGCCACACCCACCTCGCCCCCGTCGGCCGGATCGTCTCCGAGGCGATCAAGGCCGCGGGCGCCGTCCCGCGTGAGTTCAACACCATCGCCGTCGACGACGGCATCGCGATGGGCCACGGCGGCATGCTCTACAGCCTGCCGTCCCGCGATCTGATCGCCGACTCCGTCGAGTACATGGTCGAGGCGCACTGCGCGGACGCGCTGATCTGCATCTCCAACTGCGACAAGATCACGCCGGGCATGCTGATGGCCGCCATGCGCCTCAACATCCCCACGGTCTTCGTCTCCGGCGGCCCGATGGAGGCCGGCAGGGCCACCCTGGTCGACGGCACGGTCCGCAAGCTGGACCTGATCAACGCGATCTCGGACGCCGTGAACGAGTCCGTCTCGGACGAGGACATCCTCCGTATCGAGGAGAACGCCTGCCCGACCTGCGGCTCGTGTTCCGGCATGTTCACCGCCAACTCGATGAACTGCCTCGCCGAGGCCATCGGCCTCGCCCTGCCCGGCAACGGCTCGGTCCTCGCCACCCACACCGCGCGCAAGGCGCTGTACGAGAACGCGGGCCGCACGGTCGTCGACATCGCCCAGCGCTACTACGAGGGCGGCGACGAGACCGTCCTGCCGCGCAACATCGCCACCCGCGCGGCCTTCGACAACGCCATGGCGCTCGACATCGCCATGGGCGGCTCCACGAACACGATCCTGCACCTCCTCGCCGCCGCCCAGGAGGCCGGTCTCGAATACGGCCTGGACGAGATCGACGCCGTCTCGCGCCGTGTGCCGTGCCTCTCCAAGGTCGCGCCCAACGTCGCGCCCGGCGGCACGTACTACATGGAGGACATCCACCGGGCCGGCGGCATCCCCGCCATCCTGGGCGAGCTGTACCGGGGCGGCCTCCTCAACGAGGACGTGCGCTCGGTGCACTCCGACTCGCTCGACGAGTGGCTCAAGACCTGGGACGTGCGCGGCGGTTCGGCCTCCGAGGAGGCCGTGGAGCTGTGGCACGCGGCGCCCGGCTGCAGGCGCTCCGCGACCGCCTTCTCCCAGTCCGAGCGGTGGGACACGCTCGACCTCGACGCCGAGGGCGGCTGCATCCGCTCCCTGGAGCACGCGTACTCGAAGGACGGCGGACTAGCCGTGCTGAAGGGCAACCTGGCCGTCGACGGCTGCGTGGTGAAGACCGCCGGCGTGGACGAGTCGATCTGGACCTTCGAAGGCCCGGCCGTCGTCTGCGAGTCGCAGGAGGACGCCGTCGAGAAGATCCTCCGTAAGGAGATCGCCGAGGGCGACGTGATCGTCATCCGCTACGAGGGTCCGCGCGGCGGCCCCGGTATGCAGGAGATGCTCTACCCCACCTCGTATCTGAAGGGCCGCGGCCTCGGCAAGGCGTGCGCCCTGGTCACCGACGGGCGCTTCTCCGGCGGTACGTCGGGCCTGTCCATCGGCCACGCCTCGCCCGAGGCGGCGTCCGGCGGGACGATCGCGCTGGTGCGCGACGGCGACCGGATCCGGATCGACATCCCCGGACGCTCGATCGAACTGCTCGTCGGGGACGAGGAGTTGGCGGCCCGGCGGGACGCGCTGAACGGTGTGTACGAGCCGGTCGCGCGCGAGCGCAAGGTCTCCGTGGCGCTGCGCGCGTACGCGGCCATGGCGACGAGCGCGGACAAGGGCGCGGTCCGGGACGTCTCCCTGCTGGGCGGCTGACGCGGCGGCCGACAGCAGTCGGCCGACAGCAGAGGCCGAGGCCGAGCCCGAGGCGGGCCCGCTCACGCGGGCCGCGACCGATGAAACGAGTGCGACCCCGTCACCCGGTGCGTGTCACCAGGTGTCGGGGTTCTCGCTGTCCACGGCGAAGACGGACCCGTCGGGCGCGCCGGCGTAGATCCGGCCGGGCGCCGTCGCGGGGGTGGGCAGCGCCGACATGTAGCCGAGCTTGCCGGAGAGCAGTCGGGGTTTCGTACGGCCGACCAGGGACCCGTTCGCCGTGTCGACGGTGATCAACTGCCCGTCGGCGGCGGAGAAGTAGAGCCGGTCGCCTGCCGTCGCGACGGGCTTCGACGAGCGGGCCACGTCGGTCTCCAACTGCCAGCGAGGCTCGGCCTTCTCTCCCGTACGGGTGGTGTCGACGGCCAGCAGGGTCCCGCCGCGCGCCAGCAGATACGCGGTGTCGTCCCGCACGGTGACCTGCGCGTCGGCCAGGACGTAGGGCAGCGGACTGCGGCGTACGTCCCCGCTCGCGGGGTCGTAGCGCACGATCGCGTCCGTCATCGAGTCCGGGGAGAGCGAGGTGAGGAACAGGGCGCCGCGCTCGGTGGCCACCGGAGTGAGATCCCCGTCGAGCCGTCGCTGCCAGGCGAGTTCGCCGGTCCTCGGCTCCACCGCGCTGACCAGCGTCGTACGGCCGTCGTCCGAGGACTCGGCCGCGTAGGTGTGACCGGTCGCGGGGCTGTGCAGGGCGAGGACGGGGTTGGAGTGCCCGGGCAGCGGGTGCTCCCAGCGTCTCTTGCCCGTGGCGCCGTCCAGCGCCTCGACGCGCCCGTCGCCCTTCACGAGCAGGACGGTGTCGCCCGCGTGGTGGACGCCGCCCTGGTGGCCGGAGACGTCCGTGCTCCACACCGGAGTGCCGTCGTCCTTCTCGTACGCCCGCAGCCGCGCGCTCTTGTCCGAGGTGAGGACGGTGTGGACGAGCCCGCCGGAGACGACGGGGACGGACGGGGTCTCGGTGCCCGCGCCGTGCGACCAGATCACCCGTCCATCGGCCGGGTCGAGCCGGGCGGCGGCGACGCCGGGCGTGGAGCAGAGCAGTGTCGCCGGGGCGCCGGAGCCGCCCGGTGTGTACGAACACGCCGGTGCGACGCCGCGCTCGGCGGACTTCCCGATGGTCGGGGCCAGCCAGGGCTTGAAGGCCACGCCCGCCGTCGCCGCCGCGCCTGAGCCCCGCGGGGTGGCCGAGGGCGTCTGGGGGTCGCCGAAGCCCTGCGCGGCCCAGAGACCGCCGTACACGAGCACCACGGCGCCGATCGCCAGCGCCGGCCACTTGACGTGCTGCCGCCGTCCGCCGCCGCCCGTGGTCTTCGGCTCGACCGACTCCCGCCCGTCGGCTCGCCTGCCGTCCCGCTCACCGGACACGGTCCGGCCCGTGGACGGCGAGTGCGGCCCGACGTGCGTGCGCTGCTCGCCCCCCGGCACCGGCAACGGACGCTCCACGGAACGCCGTTGAGCCGGTATGAACGCGTCCGCCTCGTACGAGGGCGGGCGCAGCTCGTTCATGATCTCGTCCGGCGTGGGACGCTTCCCGGGGTCCTTCGCGAGGCAACGCCCCACCAGCGGCGCCAGATCCGCGGGCAGACCGACGAGGTCCGCCTCGTCGTGGACCACCTGGTAGGCGACGATGTACGGGCTGTCCGAGTCGAACGGTCCACGCCCCGTGGCCGCGTGGACCAGCAGCGACCCCAGCGCGAACACATCGGCCGCCGGCCCCACCTCGCGCGGGCGCTGGAACTGCTCCGGCGCCATGTACGGCGGCGAGCCGATCAACTTCCCCGTCTCGGTGCGCAGATCGCTGTCTACGGGCCGCGAGATACCGAAGTCGATGACCCGGGGGCCGTTGTCCGTAAGGAGGACGTTGCCGGGCTTGAGGTCGCGGTGGACGACACCGGCGCGGTGGATGTCCCGCAGCGCCTCGGCGAGCCCCGCCGTCAGCCGGCGCAACTCGGCCGGAGACAGGGGCCCGTTGCTCTTCACCTGCTCGGCCAGCGTCGGACCCGGGATGTACGACGTGGCCATCCAGGGCCGCTCGGCGTCCGGGTCCGCGTCGACGACGGGCGCGGTGAAGGCGCCGCTGACGCGACGCGCGGCGGCGACCTCCTGACGGAAGCGGGCCCTGAACTCGGGGTCCGCCGCGTACTGCTGGTGCACCACCTTCACGGCGAGACGCAGCCCCGACGCGGAACGCGCGAGATGCACGACGCCCATGCCGCCGGAGCCGAGACAGGCCTCCAGGCGGTAACTACCGGCGTATTCCATATGAGATTCCCCCGTGTCGCTTTCAGCGAGCGCGACTCACGGAGCCTAGTCGATTGTGCGGCTCTGGCTAAAGGGTGTTGCTAGCCTGCGCGTCGCGGAGAGTGAACATTCGGCAAGATCATCAACGGGGAGGACAGCGATGGCTGTTGAAGAGGTAGAGGAAGTGGCGGAGCCCGCGAGAACGGACGTGGACCCGGCAGTCGGAGGCGCCGAAGCCGAGGCGGCGACACTCGTCGCGGCGGCGGTCAAATACCCGATCGCGCCCGGCTACCGCGTAAACGTGCGCTCGGGGCCCGGCACGCAGTACTCGGTGGTACGCACCCTGCCGTACGACGCGAAGGTGCCGGTCTACTGCCAGAAGCCGGGTACGACGGTGAACGGGCCCTACGGCACGTCGAATCTCTGGGACAACATCGCCAACGGCCAGTTCGTCTCGGACGCGTACGTGATGACAGGGAGTGACGGGTACGTCGCCCCCCGCTGCGCCTGAGCGCACGCCCCCGGGCCCTGGGAACACGCGCCGGCGCATGGGGATAATCGCCCTGTGAGCCGGAGAAAAAGCGTGAGCCCCCACGAAGGCGGCGAAGCCGCCGAGACCACCACCGCGGTCGCGTCGGCGACAGCGCCGTCCACGGGCGGCGGCAGCGACGACGGTGGTGGTCCCGGCGGTCCCCGGCCCGAGCCCCTCCGCTTCTTCGGCACGACCTGGGTCGCCCATGACGGCGGGTACGGGGTGCGACGTGTCTGCGTCGCCGCCGGCTCACTGGCCGCCACCGTGGCCGGGTGCTTCCTGCTGCGCTTCGCCTACCAGGGGCTGGAGATCGCGAACGCCAGCCCCTTCGTGGGCGTGCTCGTCATCGTCATGTTCTCGGTGTGCGGCGCCATCGCCTTCCGCAAGACCTGGGAAGGGTTCTCCGAGCGGCCGGTCGACGCCGCCCGCGAGGAGGCGCTGCGCAGCCTCAAGGGCATCGGCTTCATCGGCTCGCTGGCCGCCTACTTCCTGCGCTCGCTCACCGAGGCGCCGGGGGAGGGGCTGCGGCGGACCGAGTACGAGAGCGCCGTCGCGCAGTACGAGCGCCGCCGCACCGCCCGCACACGCAACCCGGCCGCCCGGAAGGGCGCACGCGCCAGGCGGAAGTGACGCCAGGGCCCTGCGGCTCCTGACGGACTCCGCGCGCCCGCACCCCCCGCCTCGTAGCCCCGCACCCGTCAGGATGGGACGTATGACCGATCGCGCGCTCTCCTTCGACGTCGTCGCCGGCCAGTACGACGCGGCCAGGCCCGGGTATCCGCCGGCGCTCTTCGACACCGTCGAGGAACTGACCGGCCGCCCCCTCCGCGGCTCCCGCGTCGTCGACGTCGGCGCCGGGACCGGCATCGCCACGCGTCTGCTGCGGGCGCGCGGCGCCGAGGTCGTCGCGGTGGAGCCCGGACCGGGCATGGCGGCCCAGCTGCGCCGGGGCCTGCCCGACACCCCTCTGGTCAGGGGGCTGGGGGATGCCCTGCCCGTCGCGGACGCCTCCGTCGACCTGGTGACGTACGCCCAGTCCTGGCACTGGACCGACCCGGCCCGCTCCGTCCCGGAGGCCCTGCGCGTGCTGCGCCCCGGCGGCGCGCTCGCCCTGTGGTGGAACGTCGCCGACGCCACCGTGCCCTGGGTCGCCGCCCAGGAGGAACGGCTGCACCGGCTCGCACCCGAGGACGCCCACGGCTCCGGCGGCCGTCGCGCGGAGAGACTGCCCCGGGAACTGCCGCGTGTACGGCGGGAGTTGCACTGGACCCGCACCGTCCCGCTCGACACCCATCTCGCCAATCTGGGCAGTCACTCCTTCTTCCGCGTCATCGGCCCCGAGGCCACGGCCGCCTGCCTCGCGGCCGAACGCGCCGAACTGCTCACGGTCTTTCCGTCCGGCCAGGTCGAGGAGGCGTACGCGGTCGAGCTGACTGTCACATTTCGCGACTCCGCGTCGTCTCTCCTCCGAGGCCCGTAGTCCGACGGCTGACGGCTGACGGCTGACGGCGGGCGGGGTGTGAGTCCGGCACAGGGGAGAGGAGCTCCGACGCATGGCCGATCTGGCGGCTTTCGAGCACGAGCGCAAGAGGCTGTGGGGCATCGCGTACCGCATCACCGGCTCGGTCGCGGACGCGGAGGACGCGGTCCAGGAGACCTGGCTGCGCTGGCAGCGGCTGCCCGACGACGAGGCGGACGACCCCCGCTCGTATCTGACGACCGTCATCAGCCGGCTCTGCTACGACCAGCTCGGCTCCGCCCGCGCCCGGCGTGAGTCGTACGTCGGACCGTGGCTGCCCGAGCCGGTCGTCACCGACGGCGGACCCGAGGACCGGGTCACGCTGGACGAGTCCGTCGGGCTCGCCATGCTCACGGTGCTGGAGCGGCTGACCCCGGCGGAACGCACCGCG
The DNA here is from genome assembly GCF_042716895.1 of Streptomyces sp. NPDC058653. Lineage (NCBI taxonomy): Bacteria > Bacillati > Actinomycetota > Actinomycetes > Kitasatosporales > Streptomycetaceae > Streptomyces > Streptomyces sp. NPDC058653. Next base: position 146,372 of record NZ_JBHXRM010000015.1, read on the forward strand.
TTCATCCTCCACGACGTCTTCGCCGTGCCGTTCAAGGAGATCGCGGAGGTCGTGGGCCGCACACCCGACTCCGTACGGCAGCTGGCCTCCCGCGCCCGCCGCCGGGTAAGGGCCGACGCTCCCCGCCGGTCCGTCGACCGGGGCGAGCACCGGCGGGCGGTCGAGGCGTTCCTGTCGGCCGTGCTGGGCGGGGACTTCGACGGCCTGCTGGAGATCCTCGACCCCGAGGTGGTCTGGCGCTCGGACGGCGGCGGCAAGGTCACGGCGGCCAGGCTGCCCGTCGTCGGCGACGAGAAGGTCGTCCGCTTCTCGCGTCGCCTCATGCGCGAGTACGACCCCGGGACGATGAACGCCTTCGTACGCGAGGTGAACGGTGCCGCCGGCCTGGTCGTCCACGACCCCGTCAACGACTGGGGCATCGTCTTCGCCTTCACCGTGCACGGAGGACTGATCACCGAGATCGACGCCGTGATCAACCCGGAGAAGCTGCGCCATCTCGACCTCGGGAGCCTGTGACCGCGATCACCGTCACAAGTGGAGGCGCTGCGTCGTCCCCCCTGTATGACACCCACCCACACACATCCCTCCCCCTCGGAGAAGCTCCAGGTCGTCGTGGTCGGCGCGGGCTACGCGGGGCTCATGGCCGCCCTGCGCCTCGCCCCGCACTCCCACGTCACCCTCGTCGACCCCGCCGACCGGTTCACCGAACGCGTCCGCCTGCACGAACGCGCCGCCGGACGCCCCGACGTCACGCACCCCCTGACCTCCTTCCTCGGTTCGACGGGCATCGTCCGTGTCGCCGCCCGCGCCACGGCGATCGACACCGTGGGCCGTGAGGTACGGACGGACGACGGCCGGGTCCTGCCGTACGACCGGCTCGTCCACGCCCTCGGCAGCCGCACCCGGACCGCCGGCCCCGGCGACCAGGACCGGGCCTACACGGTCGAGTCCGCCACCGAACTCCACAAACGCCTCCAGGACGGACCCGGCTCCCTGACGGTCGTGGGCGGCGGCCTCACCGGGATCGAGCTGGCCACCGAACTCGCCGAGACCCACCCCGGCTGGCGCGTCGGCCTCCTCACGGAGGACGCCGTCGGCCCGGGGCTCTCCGCCAAGGGCCGCGCCCATGTCCGCACCGTGCTCGCCGGCCACGGCGTACGCGTCGAGGAAGGCCGCCGTGTCGCCGGCCCCGACGACATCGACACCGACGTCGTCCTCTGGGCCGCCTCGATGACGCCCAACACCGAACTGGCGCGCGCCGCCGGCATCAGCACCGACCCCCGGGGGCGCGTCGAGGTCGACGCGGCGCTGCGGTCGGTCTCCCATCCGGAGGTGTACGGGGTGGGCGACTCGGCCGCAGGGCACACCGCCGCCGCCGGTCCGCTGCGCATGGGCTGCGCGGCGGCGCTTCCCTGCGGCTCGCAGGCCGCCAGCGCGATCATCGCCGAACTGCGTGGCGAGGAGCCGAAACCGCTTCGTTTCTCCTATTACCTCCAGTGTCTGAGCCTGGGCCGCCACGACGGGCTGGTCCAGTTCGTACGGCCCGACGACTCACCCCGTGAACGGGTCCTCACCGGCCGGCCGGCGGCGTTCGTGAAAGAGGGGATCGTCCGCTCCACGGTCCGCTCGCTGAAGCTGGCGTCCCGTCAGCCGGCACTGCTGACCCGTATCCCGGGCTTCGGCTGAGCACCCCGGCCTTGACGGTGCGGCGCGGACGGGAGCATTATTCATCACGTGATGAATAAAGCAGAGGCTGCCATCCGCGCCCACGGCCTGCGCGTAGTACGAGGCGAACGCACCGTGCTGCGCGACCTCGACTTCGCCGTACCACCCGGACAGATCACCGGTCTCCTCGGCCCCTCCGGCTGCGGCAAGTCCACCCTGATGCGCGCCGTCGTCGGCACCCAGGCCAAGGTCACCGGCACCCTGGACGTCCTCGGCCGCCCCGCCGGCGACGCCACGCTCCGCGCCCGCATCGGCTACGTCACCCAGGCCCCCTCGGTCTACGACGACTTGACGGTCCGCCAGAACCTCGAATACTTCGCGGCCGTCCTCCACCCCGGACGCTCCCACCGCGACGCCCGCGACCGGACCGTCCACCGCGCCATCGCCGACGTCGACCTCATGTCCCACGCCGACTCCCTCGCGGGCCGGCTCTCCGGCGGCCAGCGCAACCGCGTCTCGCTCGCCGTCGCCCTGCTCGGCACGCCCGAGCTCCTGGTCCTCGACGAACCCACCGTCGGCCTCGACCCCGTACTCCGCCGCGACCTGTGGGAGCTCTTCCACCGCATCGCCGCCGACCGCGCGGCCACCCTCCTCGTCTCCTCCCATGTGATGGACGAGGCCGAACGCTGCCACCGCCTCCTCCTGATGCGCGAGGGCGACATCCTCGCCGACGACACCCCCGAAGCCCTGCGCACCCGCACCGGCCGCGAAACGGTCGAGGAAGCCTTCCTCCACCTGGTCGACGAGGCCAACGCCCACGCACTCCAGGAGACCCCCCGATGACGACGTCGACCCCCGCCCCGACCTCGGCCCCGACGACCGCCCTCCCGCCGCGCGCCTTCTCCGGCGCCCGCACGCTCGCCACCGCCGCCCGCGTCCTGCGTCAACTCCGGCACGACCCCCGGTCCATCGCGCTGATGATCCTCGTCCCGTGCGTGATGCTCTTCCTCCTTCGCCATGTCTTCGACGCCGACGCCCGCACCTTCGACGCCATCGGCGCCTCACTGCTCGGCATCTTCCCGCTGATCACGATGTTCCTGGTCACCTCCATCGCCACCCTCCGCGAACGCACATCGGGCACCCTGGAACGCCTGCTCGCCATGCCCCTCGGCAAGGCCGACCTCATCGTCGGCTACGCCCTGGCCTTCGGCGCCCTCGCGATCGTCCAGTCCCTGCTCGCCACCGGTCTCGCCGTCTGGGGCCTCGGCCTCGACGTCGTCGGATCACCCTGGCTGCTCCTCCTCGTCGCGCTCCTCGACGCCCTCCTCGGCACCGCTCTCGGGCTCTTCGTCTCGGCCTTCGCCTCCTCCGAATTCCAGGCGGTCCAGTTCATGCCGGCGGTGATCTTCCCCCAACTGCTGCTCTGCGGACTCTTCACCGCCCGCGAGAACATGCAGCCGGTGCTCGAAGCGATCTCGAACGTCCTGCCCATGTCCTACGCGGTCGACGGAATGAACGAGGTCCTGCGCCACCCCGACATCACCGGCAACTTCGTCCGCGACGTCCTGATCGTCACCGGCTGCGCGATCCTGGTCCTCGGCCTCGGCGCCGCCACCCTCCGCCGCCGCACCGCCTAGAACGGCCCCGGATCCGGCCACTCCGCCGGCCCCCCACGCCCGCCGTTCCGCCAGACGGACACGGCGGGCCCGCCCTCGCCGCCGGTGCGAGGATGGTCACGAATGTTCCGTGTACGACAGCTCGACCCACCCCACCGGCGAGGTGCCCCCGCATGACCAAGACCATCGCAGTCCTCGGTACCGGCAAGATCGGCGAAGCCCTCCTCAGCGGCATGATCCGCGCCGGCTGGCGCCCCGCCGACCTCCTGGTCACCACCCGCCGCTCCGAACGCGCCGCACAGCTCCGGGACCGCTACGGCGTCGAACCCGTCACCAACGCCGAAGCCGCCAAGCGCGCCGACACCCTCATCCTCGCCGTGAAGCCGCAGGACATGGGCAAGCTCCTCGACGAACTCGCCCCCCACGTCCCCGCCGACCGCCTGGTGATCAGCGCCGCCGCGGGTATCCCCACGTCCTTCATCGAGGAACGCCTCACCACGGGTATCTCCGTCGTCCGCGTCATGCCCAACACTCCCGTCCTTGTCGATGAAGGCATGTCCGTCATCTCAGGTGGCAGCCACGCCACCGCCGCCGACCTCAACCACACCGAGGAGATCTTCGGCGGCGTCGGCAAGACCGCCCGCGTCCCCGAGTCCCAGCAGGACGCGGCGACCGCTCTCTCCGGCTCGGGCCCGGCCTACTTCTACTTCCTGGTCGAAGCCATGACCGACGCCGGCATCCTCCTCGGCCTGCCCCGCGCCCAGGCCCACGACCTCATCGTCCAGGCCGCCATCGGCGCGGCCGTCATGCTCCGCGACAGCGGCGAACACCCGGTGAAGCTCCGCGAGGCCGTGACCTCCCCGGCCGGCACCACCATCAGCGCCATCCGCGAGCTGGAGAACCACGGTGTACGGGCCGCCCTGATCGCCGCGATCGAAGCGGCCCGCGACCGCAGCCGCGAACTGGCCTCCGGCAAGGGCTGACCGACCCTTCCCGCACCGCCTCCCGTCAACCGGCCGGCAGAAGCCCGACCGCGTCGTAAGCCGCGTCCACCACCGGCCGGGCCATCTCCCTGGCCCGCTCCGCACCCTCCTTCAGAACCTTGTCCACATGACCGGGATCCGCCGCGAGCTCCGCGTGCCGCGCCCGGACCGGCCGCAACAGCTCGACGACGGCCTCGGCGGTGTCTTGCTTGAGTGAGCCGTACGACTCGTATACACCGGCCAGCTCGGTGGGGTTCCCACCTCCGCACGCCGAGAGAATCTCCAGCAGATTCGCCACGCCCGGCTTGGCGACCGGGTCGTACTCGACCTCGCGCCCGCTGTCCGTGACGGCCCGCATCACCTTCCTGCGCAGCACATCCGTCTCGTCCAGCAGATAGACGATCCCGGCCCCCGACTCGTGCGACTTCCCCATCTTCGAACTCGGATCCTGCAGATCCATCACCCGCGCCGCCACCGGCGGATTCGTGGCCCTGGGCACGGTGAAGGTCGGCCCGTAGCGAAGGTTGAACCGCTCGGCCAGGTCGCGCGTCAGCTCCACATGCTGCGTCTGGTCGTCACCGACGGGCACCTCGTCGGTCCGGTACGCCAGGATGTCCGCCGCCATCAGCGCCGGATAGGTCAGCAGCGACGCCCGGACACTGTGCCCGGCGGCCTTCGCCCGCACGGACTTCTCCTTGTACTGGATCATGCGCCGCAGCTCGCCGTCCGTCGCCGTGCACTCCAGCAGATAGGAGAGCCGGGTGTGCGCGTCGACATGACTCTGTACGAAGACGGTGCAGCGGGCCGGATCCAGCCCCGCCGCCAGCATGAGCGTCGCGGCTTGGCGACTGAGCCGGCGCACCCTGGCCGGATCGTGTTCCACGGTCAGGGCGTGCAGGTCCACGATGCTGAACAGGGCATCGGCCCGGTACTGATCCACCTCGGCCCACCTGCGCAGGGCCCCGAGGTAGTTGCCCAACGTCAGATGGCCCGTCGGCTTGATCCCACTGAAGATCCGCGTCATCTCTCTCGTCCCACTCCTGGTCGGAGCCACCGCCCAGGGGCCGGGCTCTCGGACCTCCACGAGGGGAGAAACGCGAACGGCCGCCAGAGCGGCGGCCGTTGGTCACATACGTGTCAGCAGGCCGCCGTCAGACGGCCCGCCAGCTGAAAGTGCACGCATGCGTGGTCATGGGGGCAAGAGTACGCGGTCCCTACCCCGCTGGGCCGAGGTTGACACGTCCAAGTCGTGAACGTAATGTTCTCCGAGCTGTCCGACGTGAGCATCGACCCCGGTCGATCCCCGGACGGTCATTCCGCAAGACCCAGCAAACGTGCGACATCCGGTCGCTTCCTTTTGCGTGCGCTTTTGCGAAATGAGGAATCCGCGTTCGAAACGGGACGCGAAACCCCGATTAGCGTCGGGGGAACGGTTCCGCTAAGGTCTCACTTGTCGGAACGGCCGCAGGGCCGGAAAGACAATCCCGCTGACTGGGAATCAGAGCCTGAAAGGTTCTGATAGAGTCGGAAACGCAGGACAGCAAGACCGAAGGGAAAGCCCGGAGGGGCCCGGAGACGGGACCGAAGGAAGCGTCCGT